>SKKO01000167.1 GCA_007123715.1 Balneolaceae bacterium
AAAAACGAAATCTGTGGGAGAATGCGGCGGTTCTTGCCCCGCAGGGATCCCTTCGGGAAAAATCGTTGAGGCGCAAGTCTCCGGGGTTCCCCCAAAGGGATCCCCATGGGAGAATCCCTCTCCCTCCGCACTTTTTGTTCATTGTTATTATTGATGGCTGGGTTAATGTTTTAAAAAACGAAATCTGTGGGAGAATGCGGCGGTTCTTGCCCCGCGGGGATCCCTTCGGCAATATTTCAGAGTATTGGCACTTTATATTAATCATGAATGATGATCAAATTGAGGCAGGATTTATAAATTTTTCGGTGATTTTTTCACCCATTGAGTACAGACGTCTTAATTTCTTTCTCACTAAATTTTGAAGCCCCAGCCAAGGTTGGGGCTTTTTCTTTTAAATAAAGCTGAAGTTTTATCGTTTTTGGCTTAATGTTTCAAATAATTATGGTCGAAAATATGTACAAACGGCTCATGCATTTATTACCGGTAATTTTATCAGGTATTTTTTTTATTAGTTTTCCGGTAATGGCACAGGATACACTTACTGTAAATCTTACCCAGTTTATTGAACGAGGATTGCAGGCTTCAGGTCAGGTATCCTATGAAAGCAGGTCAGTTGATCTGGCTCAAAACCGTGTGAGCATGGCCCAGGCTCAGAGAATATTACCGAGGATAGATTTTAGTTCTCAGCACGGTGTAATACCGGGTGTGGTTAGTACAGATCCGAGAAATCTGTCACCCAGTCAGTTTTATCTTGATCCCAATCTTGAAAATGACTGGGAAGATTGGGCAATCTTTACTCGTGCCGAACTTAATGCCATACAGCCGATTTACAGCTGGGGCGCCATTCAAAGCGCGATAAATGCTGCAAGATCGGGCGCAAGGGCTGCTGAATTTCAGTTTGATGCAGTTAAGGCAGAAGCAGAACTTCAATTATATGAACTTTACTACAGTTACCTGCTGGCGCTTGAAATTTCAAGAATTTTGGATGAAGCCGATCGTGAAATTAACAGGGTTGAGAGGGAATTGTATCGAATGCGTGAGGAGGGTGATCCTGACCTCAAAGAATCTGATATTTTTAAATTTGAGATCTTTAAATCTGAATTCCAGGTACAAAGAGTTGAAGTACGGGAGGGAATGAATTTTGTGAATAGAATTTGGAATTATGCTCTTCAGGCCGGGCCTAATCAGGTATTCATGCCGTATGAAAGTTTTCTCGATCCCATACCTTTCCAATTACAAGAATTTGAATACTACCAGCATTTGGCTTTGAATGCAAGGCCGGAATTAAAAGGGGTAGAATCCGGAATAGATGCGCTCAGAAGCAGCCTTGATGCAGTAAAAGCGCAACAATACCCAACACTATTCCTGGGTATTACAGGGAGTTATGCCAATACACCAAACAGGCCGAGACAATCAAATCCATTTATCATTAATAATACCAATTATGCATCGGGCGGAGTTGGATTTGGGATCAGGCAGAATCTGAATTTTTCGGGATTAAGAAACTCAGTTGATCGTGCAGAAATTGAATACAGACGTGTTGGTGACCTTCATAAAGCAGTTACTGATGGAATTACACTCGAAATAAACGAAAGGTATAGGGAGGCTGTTATTGCAGAAGTAAGGGTGAGGCAGACGGAAGAAGCTCTTGTAACCGCACGGAATTGGGTGCGAAATGAGCAGCTAAACTATGATATCGGATTTGGTGATGTTGAAGATCTCCTTGATTCAGTACAAAAAGAACTTGAACTGCGCCTTCAATTGAAACAAAATATATTCGATTTGAATAAAAGAGTAGCAGCCCTTTATAAAGCGGGTGGCATTCCGATACAACAATTATCACTAAATTAAGAAATTATGTTCAGGTCAATATTCTCAATATTCTGCATTATTTTATGGCTTGCGCCATCTTTACCCTCACAGGCTTCTTCTGATGAAATCAGAAAAATGCTTCAGGATAGGGACGAGGAAATTAAAGAACTTTTGGGGCCATCTGGTAGAGAATACACCCAGGATCAGCGTGACCAACTAAAAGATATCATTAACGATATTATTGATTATCGGGCGATGGCTGAATTTGCACTTGGAAATACTTACCAACAAATTTCTGCCGAACAACAGAATGAATTCGTATCGTTATTTGCAACGATTATTCGGGATAATTCACTGAACAGACTGGATATTTACAGGGCGGATGTTACATATGAGGAAATAACAGTAAGTGATAATCAGGCAATTGTAAAGACCATTGCAGAGCTTGATAATGTGAGAACTCCTGTAGGTTATAAACTGGAAAGAAAAGGGAATCAATGGATGATCGTTGACATGACCATTGATGATGTATCAACAGCAGAATCCTATAACCGCCAATTTCAGAGTATTATTCGACAAAGGGGTTTTGATGCCTTACTGGAAAGTTTACGGCGGCGTGCCGCTCGTGCAACAACATAATTCTATTGAATGGACCACGATTTAAATGGTATAAAATTAGCAGCCGAAGGTTACGTATTTGTCACCTATGGTGAAAATAAATATCTGAAGAATGCCCTTTCAAGTGTTACTACACTTCGCCGATATGATACACAACGGCCAGTCGTTCTTTTTTGCTCACCGGAGCATCATAAACTTTTGAAAGAACATGCCATTGATGATATATTTACTTTCATCTTCCAGCTTCCGGCAGAAAATCAATCTATTATCGGTTTTAAACATAACCTGCATCAGTTTCTACCATTCAACAAAAATCTAATTATAGATTCTGACACACTTTGGTGCAAAAATCCGAATTCTCTTTGGAATTCGTTATCCGGATATGGTTTTACGATTACTGGCACCCAAAAAGCAGACCTTTTTTTTGGATCATCGAAGGGATTTTCCATATTGGGAGATCTCTTACTGATGAAAAGACAGCGTACTTTAAAAAAGTTTAATCTTACTTATCTGAGCCGGGTTCAGGCTGGTATGATTTATGTTTCCGATCATAAACTTGCGGAAATCGTATGCGGTGAGGCAAAGAATTTTTTTAAAGACAGAAATTTTACTCATTTCAAAAGCAGAAAGGAAGAAACCGGAAGGGATGACGAAAGTTGTGAATGGAGCCTGGCAATGGCAATGGCGAAATTGAAATTGCAGGTATTTCCGTGGCTCAATGGCTTTGAAAGCCCGCAACTCGATTATATAGATACTTTTACCATTCACGACGAAGATTATAAAAACGTTCGTTGTTTATTTTATAGTGACCGCCTGGTGTATGATTTAAAAGGATTGCAAATCAGATGGCTTCAAAAATTTTTTTTAAAATTCTTAACATCTATACCAGGTAAGGGAGACTACATGTATGTAACTCCGTATTGCCTTCATTTTGGCTGGATGCATCAAAAAAAATATCTTAGAGAATTCACCGAAAAAAACTGGCAACAATTAACTCAACAGAAAAAAATCCCTGTTATTGATGAGGGATAATTATACTTTACCATCCAAATCCTTGCTCAATTCTTTCTAAAAAGATGTTATGAAAACGGTGTTGATGGTTGCCCCTTACTTTATACCAAGGAGAAGGGTTGGGGCATTAAGGCCTTTCAAGTTTGCAATACACCTCCGGAAGTTTGGGTACACTCCCGTTATATTGACCTTGGGAAATCCTGACAGTAAAAAAACCGCGAAAGAGAAAGATCTGCTTAGCGGGATCAAAATTATTGAAATTGATTCTCCTTTTGACCGTACCACCCCTAAGAATATGAGTTCGGGTAAATCACGGACAAAAAACAGCTTTTCACAATCCATGATGAACTGGATTGATAAACAAACGCCTATAGATACATGGATATACCTGTTCCATGTTAAATACCATTCTTTTTTTTCGGAGATAAAAGAAATAAAACCGGATATCATTTGGGCTACCGGTGATCCCTGGTCAGGTTTATGGCTTGGAGAAAAAATTGCCAAAGACTTGAATAAACCATTTGTTGCCGATTTTCGTGATCCCTGGACATTGACAAAAATCGGTCTGAGGGAAAGATCTGAATTTTCATCAGACCGGGATCAGGAAGCGGAAAAACGAATTGTAAATTTTGCTGATAAATTGATTTTTACCTCAAATCAAACCAGGAATAAATATTGCCAATACTATCCGGATATTTCAGCTAAATCGGTAACGATTTATAATTCTTATGACAATCATCTTGCCAGATCAAAAACCGGAAAGAAATGGAATTTTGAACCGGCCAAAAATAAATTAAACATCATCTTCTTTGGACGTTTTAGAAGACTGAGCCCTGCAAAGCCAATAACCGATGCGTTGATAAGGGTCAAATCAATCCATTCGGAAGCTTTAACGAATATTATGATTCATAGTTTTGGCCAACCGGATTCAGAATGTTTCAATCATATTAATGCAGCAGGGTTATGCGATAATTTTATGTTTCATGAACCCGTAGTGCCCGAAGAGATGTCCCAGGTTCTTATAAAGGCTGATTTACTGCTCTTAAGTACGAGCGTAGAACGTGAAGACATTATTCCTTCAAAATTATGGGATTATTTGTCGGTTGAAAAACCCGTATTTAGCATTGTTCCCAATCCGGAAGTTGCTGAAATTATTATGAGAAGTAAAGCCGGGATACAGGTTCACCCAGCTGAAATTGCAGAGATTGCTGAAATACTTATTTCTTTTGCTATGGCAAAAAAAAACAACGACTCCGTGCTCTTGACAGTTGAGAAAGATATACCGGACAGGAATATTTATGAGTCTGAAAATACCACCCGGCGGCTTGCGGATATGTTTGATGAATTAACAACCGATGCCTGAAAAACCTCAAAATCTTACCAGGAAGACGGGAGTTGTTGTTTTTGCACGTATTGTTACCACGGTAATTGATCTTGCCATTGTAATTGCCGTAATACGCATTCTCTCAAAAACAGATTTTGCGATTATCGGCTATTTACTGATGATTCATGAAGTTGCACGCAATCTTGCCACACTCGGTTTTCCTGACAGTGTATTTTATTTCTTTGAGAGAGTAGCGGGAAGTGCAAAGAAAGCGTTTGTACTGCAAACCACGTTTATTCTTCTGGCAACAGCACTTGTCGCGGCAGGTTTTATTCTCGTTGTTTCGTTGTTTGCCCCTTCACTATTACCCGAATGGGACTCGGAGAGCATAATAACAGTTCAGCGCTTACTTCCGGTAATGGCACTAATCGCCTTGTTTGAGATACCAACATGGCCGGTAACCAACATTTTGCTGGCATTAGACCGGCAGAAGGAGTCGGCCTGGTACGAGATGTCTACAAGCCTCATGATCTTTTTGTTTTTGGCAGGACCTCTTGCTCTTGGTTACTCTCTTGAATTTGCCGTTTTTGGTATGCTCGCATACGCAGTGATCCGTTTAATTGGTTCCATGATCTGGATGAAGATAGTATTGCCGAAAGGTAAATTATCCGATTCAAAAATCACACTCAGGCAGCAAGTCAATTTCGCTGTTCCGCTCGGTCTGTCTGCACTTGTGAATAAAATTAACCGGTACACCGACAAATTTGTGGTTTCCCTGCTTCTCCCGGCCGCAGCTTATGCTGAGTATACGGTTGGAGCACAGGAGATGCCCGTTATCAGAGTGATTCCATTCGCTGTAGGTTCGGTTTTAATAAGCCGATATGTTACCTATCAGATGCAGGGCAAAAAAGAGGAACTTGTTCAGTTATGGTACAAGGGAATTGAAAAAGTGAGCCTGCTGGTAGTGCCGCTTACCATTGCATCAGTTATAATTGCATCCGATCTGATTGCTCTCATTGCTGAAACCGATGAAACGGACTACCGGAATTCTGTAGCGCCATTCATGATTTATAACCTGATTGTTTTGCTGAGAATCACCAATTATGGCAGCATTTTGCAGGCTTATGGCGATACCAAAGGTGTTTTTTATCTAAGCCTGAATCTGATTGCGGCTAATATCATCCTGAGTATACCTCTTACGATGATGTACGGCATCGTTGGGACGGCAGCGGGCACGTTTATCGCAAATTTCTATAACTGGGGAATCACTCTGCGTCGAATCAGCGGGCATATGGAACTGCCGGTGAGCAAAGTATTGCCGTTTCCATTTTACTTGCGGCTCATTGCAACTGCAGGTATCACTGCATTGCCGGTATGGTACAGCCGATATTGGTTTTTCCCGGTTGAAAGTGTACTCCCCGGTTTAGTCTACACACTGGTCGTGTACCTTTTTCTGTTTTCAATTACAGGTACACTCTTTCGTGTCATCAAACGCAAAGACTGGCTGCAATTCAAAGACTGGCTGCTACTCAGGTTTCTGTATTCAAAAAAAGATTCTTAACCGCCTGAGAGTATCTGAGTATAAATATCCTCCACAGAGGAGACCATTTTTCGTACATCGTAATTTTTCTCTATCATTCTTCTGGCCTGTATCCTGATCTTGTGCAAATCGGTTTTGCTTTCAAGAACGGATGCTATATTCTCCGCAATGGCGTCAACATCCTTTTCGTCAGCAAGAAATCCTGTTTTGCCGTGGACCACTGCCTCAGGGATGGCTGCATGCCGGCTCGCGATGACAGTGGTTCCTTTAGCCATGGCTTCGAGAATAGTGTTGGGCAAACCCTCCATATCTCCATCAGTTGCCGTGATGCTTGGAGCCAGAAGCAACGCATGCATGTGGTGAGCCTGCATGATGGTTTCTATTGGTTGAAACCCGTGAAACCTGATAGCATCCTTCGTTTCAAGCTGGATCACAAGGTTCCGGAGCATCTTCAGTAATGGGCCATCACCATAAATATCCAGGTTAAGAGGCCAACCATTATTTATTAGTTTTGAAACAGCCCTGATTCCATATTCAAATCCTTTCTTCTCAACAAGACGGCCCGTCATCATGATAGATTTTGGATTCCGGTTCCCATCAAAAAAATTCAGTTCATCTGTATTCAAACCAAAACGCACAATGTGAATCTTTTTTTCCGGAAATCCGAGCTGAATCAGCTGCTTTTTCATAAAATCGGACGCCGCAATAAAAGCAGCACCATGTTCAGCAAGTCTGCGATAACGGGCCTTCCATCCCCATTCTGTTGGCAGACGGGATACATCCGAACCGTAAAAACTTGTGATAAGCGGTGGTCCGGCTTTTCGGGAAATAGAAAGTAGTTTGAAAGAATCGTATCCGAAATGTGCATGAATCAGATCAGGTTTTTCCTGATGAACGATTTTTCTAAACCAGGGAAGGGAGAGGTTCAGATGAAAGGCCGAACGGTTAATAAGGGATTCCAAACCGGCATTTGGTAATTCATGAACCGTTAACCCGTCTGTAAAGGCTCGTTTTTGACAGCACATAGCTACCGGTTCAAAATCGTGGTGGTTTCGAACAAGCCTGTCAATAAAAGTCTCCGATTTGTTGAGGTAATTGGTTTTGTAATGAAGTACTTTTCTCATCGGAGAAGTCGAAAGAATTTAATTTTCTGTTTGAAGATACTAATTTATCCATGGTTTTGAGTTCAGCATTTTAGACGTGAATGATGAGTAAGAAAGTTGTTAAAAATTTATTTATAGGGGTCTTGATTTGGCTTCCGGTTCAGTATGGAATGATAGGTATAATTGGTTATTACCACAGCGAACCCTGGCCGGCCTTAGTTTTCCCGGGTTTTAAGAATGTTTATGTTCACGAAGGTGGATTTGAGATAGCACAAACACGCTTTGAAGTGCTGACAAAAAGTTCCATAAAACCTATTATTCTTCAGCCTCAGCAGATATTTTCCGAAATACCCTTATCACAATTACCGGGTTTCATGCGCACTCATTTTAGTGATGCCGAGGCCATTCAAACCATTAGTCCGCAGGCAGTACGCTGGCTTGAACGGCAGGTATCCGGGGCAGTTGGTAATGAGCCGCTCTCAATGGATGTAGTGAATCTGATCGGGTATTACGCGCTTGGCGAAGAGGGAGCCATCAGGGATTCGACGGCGGAATTACAGCGAATAACGATCAGGTTTGGAGTCAGATGAAACCAGCTGAGAACCGTTTTACACATTGGATTTTTGAGACTTTTTCAGTTTCAGCTGAAGGGCTGGGGATCCTGAGGATTTTCACTTCATTGGTGATCCTGTTTTTTTTGATTCCTGGGCAGGGCAGTACGCATTTTATGTTCCTTTCGGAAATGCCGGGTGATTATTTTGCCCCTCCGCCGGGCCCCATGCTGCTGCTGGACGGTTTTCCCTCGTATGCTGTTTTCCAGATTTTGCATACCCTTCTTTTGTTTTCGCTTGCCGGGATGTTGCTCGGGTACTATACAAAGACGGCTTCAATTATTACTGGTTTGACTATTCTAATACTTCAGGGACTCATTTTCAGTATTGGTAAAGTGAACCATGAAATATTGGTTGCACTGGTTCCTGCCGTGATGGCTTTCAGCAACTGGGGAGCTGCATTTTCGATTGATTCCACCCGAAAGGGATTTTCATGTAAAGTGAATAGCTGGCCTCTCACGCTCCTTGCCCTTTTCATTGGATTTATGATCTTCACGGCCGGATTCCCGAAAATTCTCGGCGGCTGGCTCGATCCCGCTACACAGGCAACCCAGGGGCATCTGTTCAACCAGTTTTTTGTGCGGGAGCGTGATGCACTGCTTGCGGCGTGGTTTGTAAATCTGGATAATGTTGTTTTCTGGGAACTGCTCGATTGGGCCACAGTCTTGTTCGAGGTTGGCTTCCTGGGAGCAGTTGTGAGCGGGAAGTGGTTTAAACGGTTTGTTTGCCTGGCTGTTTTATTCCATTTTTCGACCATGATGATGCTCAATATCGCTTTTTTACCCAACTTCCTGGCATATGCTGTTTTTTTAAACTGGACAGAAATTTATAATTTGAATCTGCTTGCCTATCGCCGCTTAACAGGCAAGAAGGGGGAAAAATCAAAAAAACGCTCTGTAGGGCTGCTTTCCGGTGTTGTTCTGATCTTATTTTTAAGCCTGAGTTACTTCAGTTCAAAGGACGTGCTATTACGTGGATCGGATTTGATGCTGCATGAAGTTGTGGTGGTCTCGATCGCATTTATTATGGTCATTTTTTTCGCGGTCAGGGCATTGTACGCCGTCATACCTATCTCTTCCAGCCATAATGCCTGATCCCTGTTTATTACCACTTACGGATTTCATTGGCACACACGAAAAAATCCCAGTTGGAGATGTTTTTAATCAATAAGGATATCCCGGCTCAAGGCCGGGATGATGTTGAGGGTTTTAGTAAATATACTTCGCAAAATTCCATTCGGGCAGCTCTCCCGGTTGCAGCTCTTCACCTGTAAGTATCGCTTTAACTAAACGAATGGGGATACTTCCTTCCTTCAGAATGGTATCGTGAAAATCGGGTGCCTTCATCTGGCCGGTATCCACAACGTCTTTGTAGAGAGAGTAAATCTGCATACCGCCAATCATATAGGCAACCTGATAGAGGGGATCGTAATTACCGGCGAATGAACGCCTTACTTCGGCCTCGGCATTATCGTACTCGTGACCAACTCGCTCCACGAGATAATCGATACACTGCTGGGGTGACCAGTTTCCAAGGTGATAATTCAACGAAAAAATTATCCGTGCGTAGCGGTGCGATCTCCAGAACAGCATACCCGCTTTATCTTCCGGTGTTTCGGCAAAACCGAGATCCCACAGCAGCAGCTCCCAGTAGAGTGCCCAGCCTTCAAGCCAAAAAGGGGTACGGAATGGGGCACGGTAGGATTTGTGCCGCCGGTTCATAAACATCTGGAGGTGATGGCCGGGGATCAATTCGTGCTGCACGGTTGCACGGTTAAAATGAGGATTGTTGCCCCGAAGACTCATCAGTTTGGCTTCATGGTCCATAGTATGGGTTGGGTAGGAGATGCTGATTACCTCACCTCCGGTAAAAAAAGGGTTGATGAGCTGCCGTTCCGGGGTCATCATTTGCATGCGCCATACCTCTTTCACAAGATCCGGAATGGTAATAAGATTTCTCTCCTCGATAAAGTCCACTGATTCGTGGTATAGCCTCATAATGAGTTCCGGCTTCATGCCGGGTTCTACATATGCTTGTTTAACGTGCTCAAGCGTAGCAAGCCAGTTATCGCCATACCCCAGTTCGGCTGCTACCAAACGCATATTCTCCTCAGCTTTGGCGAATTGATGTTCAGCAATTTCAATGAGTTCTTCGGGTGTGTAATCGATCATCTCAAACTCCAGGCGGCGAATGATTTCATCTCTTCCGATCGGATTTCCGACAATTCCGCTGTCATCCATCTGTTCGGCTTCGGTATCAAAGTAAGTATGAACCCATTCGGAATAATCCGATAGGGTTTTATTCAATTTTGAAAAGGGCTGTTCAGCCCACCATGTAAATTCAATATCATAGCCGTTGTAAAAGGTATAGGCATCCTCAAGTGCAGCCTGAATATCATCAAGTGCATAATGTGTTGCCTCAGCCTGCCATTTCAGGAGAGGCCCGGATGATTTAAGCTGCCTCCGAATAGTCTCAATTTGTCTTGTCCACTCATCCATGCGAATGGCAATTTGCCGTGCATCCGGTTTTGTTCCATACCGCCTGTCATTAATAAAATCCATGATTCCATCAAGATCGGGTAGCCATTGCAGAACATAGTGAAACAGTTCCTTATCTCGGCCGGTAAAGTAGGCGGTACGGCGTATATGATTTTGCAGAAGGATATAATCAACCTGATCATCAAAAGAAAGGCCGGAAAAGTTAATACTTTCTAGCCGGCCGAGCCACGAAGTAAAAAATATTTCAAACCGCTCAAAATATTCGTGTGAGTGCCTTACCGAATATCGCCGGTTCAAAGCAGCCATATCCTGCTCAATAATCTGAATCAGCTCTGGCAGGCTGTATTCATCGGTTATAACTGTATGTTCCGATGCATGGGTTTGAATTGGAGAATACCAAAAGACCAGAACGGCAACGGTGAGCCCGCAGAATATTCCATTATGCTTGATCAATAATTTGCGGTTTTTCATGGATCGATTTTTTTGGTTGATCAGTTTGGCACCGGACATTATCTCCAGTTATTGTTATTCACAGCAAAAGTAATCGCTGAATAGTATAGAATTTTGACATCTTTTTTAAAAATGGCGCCCGAAATAAATAAATTAATCCGGAATGTAGCAGGATTAATTAAGACCTGTATTGATTCAAATCCGAATAACGAACCAAAAGCATCAATCATGAAGCCTCTATTACTGAATTTGACGATTCTTTTTATCCTGTTTCCCTCAGCCTCACTTTCTGCACAGGGTACACAAGCTGCCTACCAAAGAGCCGGTGAACTTTCCAAGAATTTCAGCGGGCTGGTGACGGATATGATTGTGGGCCAGCCTCAGTGGATTGAAGAAACCAACCGGTTCTGGTATCGGAAAACTGTTAACGGAGGGCACCATTTTATCTATGTGGACGCTGAAAAAAAGGAGCAGAGGCCGGCGTTTAATCATTCGGAACTGGCACGTGCCCTCTCGGAAATAACCGGCGAATCGTACAATGCCGAAACACTTCCGTTTACATCATTTGAATTTGTTAATGGTGAGCATTCAATCAGTATGACTTTTTCAGATCAAATCTTTACCTGCACTCTCGAAGAATACCAATGTGAGAGCAAACCCGATGACCGTGAACGACCGGCCCCCTGGCAGTGGGGGGCGTGGGATCACGATCTGGACCCTCTTGATCTTAGCTATAGCGAAGAAAAGGTGAAATCACCGGATGAGAAATGGGAAGCCTTCATCCTGAACTATAATGTTGCTGTAAAGCAAGTCGGTTCAGACGAGGTCATCATGCTCAGCAGTGATGGATCGGAAGGTAATTATTATAATTTTGATTCCATTTCCTGGTCACCCGATTCCGGGAAATTGGCTGTTTACCAGGTTATTCCTGGCTATGACCGAAAAATCCATTATGTGGAGAGTTCACCGGAAAACCAGCTTCAGCCGAGGCATTTGAGCCGCACGTATATCAAGCCGGGTGATGTGCTGAATCTGAATCAGCCGGTTCTTTTTCATTTAGAAGACGAAAAACAAATCAGGATTGAGAAAACTCTTTTTCCGAATGCTTATTCCGTTTCAAGGCTTAGGTGGTGGAATCATAGCAGGGCTGTTACTTTTGAATATAACGAGCGGGGGCATCAGCGTTACCGCATTATTGAGGTTGATGCCGAGACCGGAAGCACACGCTTATTGGTGAATGAAGAGCCTGAAACTTTTTTCAGTTATTCCACCACATTATACCGTCATTATTCTGAGAACGGCAACGAGATTATCTGGAGTTCGGAACGAGATGGCTGGCGGCATTTGTATTTGTATGACGTAAACCTCGGTGCCGTAAATAATCAGATTACACGGGGAGAGTGGGTGGTAAGAAATGTGGACCATGTAGACACCGAAACGAGGCAGATCTGGTTTCGTGCAAGTGGTATGGACGCAGGCCGTGATCCCTACTATATTCACCATTTCCGGGTAAATTTTGACGGTACCGGGCTTGTACGATTTACCGAGGCAGAGGGTAATCATATGGTTTCGTGGTCACCGGACAGAAACTTTTACGTAGATACGTGGTCACGTGTACATACAGCTCCGGTTTCTCAGCTCCGGCGAACTGACGATCAATCCCTTGTTATGGAGCTTGAACGTGCCGATAAAAGTGCCCTGGTTCATGCAGGCTGGAAGGCACCGGAAGTATTTGTAGCAAAAGGCCGGGATGGTTTAACAGATATTTATGGCATTATTTTGCGACCAACAAACTTTGATCCGGATAAAAGTTATCCGGTTATCGAGTACATCTATGCAGGGCCTCACAGCAGTTTTGTCCCGAAAAATTTTATGCAGTATAACCAGATGATGGGCCTTGCAGAAATTGGGTTTATCGTAGTTCAGATCGATGGTATGGGTACTGCAAACCGATCTAAAGCGTTTCACGATGTGGCATGGCAAAACCTGAAAGATGCAGGTTTTCCAGACCGGATTCTCTGGCACCAGTCTGTTGCAGATGCATATCCCTGGTACGACAACAGCAAAGTGGGCATTTACGGGCGCTCAGCCGGTGGACAGAGTTCACTTGGCGGTCTTTTATTTCATCCCGAACATTATCATGTGGCCGTTTCCTCAGTTGGCTGCCATGACAACCGCATGGATAAAATATGGTGGAACGAGCAGTGGATGGGCTGGCCAATCGGCCCTCAATATGCCGCTTCATCCAATGTGGAGCACGCCGGCAAACTTCAGGGCAGGCTGCTGCTGATTGTAGGCGAACTTGATACGAATGTAGACCCGGCTTCAACCTACCAGGTTGCAGATGCCCTTATTAAGGCCAACAAGGATTTCGATTTTCTGACGATTCCCGGTGCTAATCATGCATCCATCGGGGCGTATGAAGAGCGAAAACGGATGGATTTTTTTGTACGGCATCTTCTTGGGAAAAATCCACCCGCCTGGAACCGGATTGTGGCAGATGATGAGTGAATAAACCGGAGTGATTAGATGGGTTCTTAGGACTCTTTCGTCAAATGAAAGAAGCATGAGAACCCATGCCTGAACAGAGGGATGGCATTTTGTGGTTAGTCGTTTTTTTTACACCCATTTCCTCACCAAATCCGGCATTGGCGTCATGTAGTAATCGGCAAGTTTATACCAGGGATAGCCCACAAGTATGAGCTGCATTACAAATGCATCAAAACGGATGTTCATCGTAAGGGTGATTCCTATATGCATGGCGATAAGAAGAGTGGTGGTATAAGGGCGAATTTTTTTCCACCACATGGTAAAGCCTATCAGTTCGGTAAACCAGCCGATTAGCAGAATAACGGATGCAATTACCGTGCTCTTTAAAGCCATTTGTTGCAGAAAATTGGGATAATAAGCGCCTTCCCTGGAGAGAATATCGATGCTTTTTTCACTGATCCAGAGCCAGAGGTGCCGGCCGTCGTACCAGTTAAAGCCGGTGCCGATCAGTTTGGCAAAAAAAGCCGAAGTATACCCAAGCCCGATAAAAAAAATGATAGAGCCCATTACAAAACGCGGCATTTGCTTTTCTCCGGGGAAAAACCATGCGCCGATGGCAAAACAAAACACCGACATCCCGATCAGGTTCTGGCTGTGGGGAATCTCTCCCTGCGAAAAGCGGATTACATATTGTAAATGGAACAGAATCACGACTACCATATAAAGCCATTTTGGCCCCAGCCTGAAAAAACAGAGAATAACCAGTATGGTGATCAGCGCCGCATGAATGAGGGCAAGGTTGTGGTCAAAGAAAATCGAAACGTCGAGATAGTTTGCAAGTCCGAGCGGCAGCACCACCTCAACATTACGAAGCTGAGTGTACCAACCCCACTCCCACACAAAAAGAATAGTGTACACAGCAACAAAAAGCTCAAAAAATTTAAAAAACCAAAGTTCGCCGGTACTGGTTTCACGTTCCGGCTCAAAGAGTCCCCGCCCGATAGATTCTATCCATTTCATTAGATTAGTTTTCACCCCGGTAATATTGAGATTCATCAAGGTGCGGATTCATATAGACAGAATCAGCCGTAACAAGCAGAAACGGTTGTATGGTCACGGCTACAGAATCCCGTCCGATCATTCTGCCGTGTACTTTGGCGGTCATCCATCGGCTGTCTCCGATGTTATCCGGGCCAAACATAAGCCTCACGGCATCTCGGCGCGACTCGGTCCATTTTTCGGTTTTTGAGATAAAGTTGGAAAAGTCAATTTGGTCAACCCCAATTTCACGCATTGAAACCGGTGCCCCTGATTTTTTATGAGGAGATTGTGTCTGCCACATCATTTCATCCGGCACTTCTGTTACATCCAGAACCATGGCGCGCGTCCATGGATTGCCCGCCTGTGAAAACATCGGGTATATACTGAACGGCCAGAATTCTCCTTCATGAGCGCCAACCAATACGGCATAAATTAATAGTATTACACCAATCACCTTCATGCCACGTTTTGTTTGTTCAGTATTCATTGCATTGTTAGAAATTTGTTTGACAATTAAAAAGATGTATGTTTTACGGCACTAAATTGGCTTTTATTCAGTTAATTTTATCACTCAAGCGTATAAGTTGGTAAATTATCATAATTTTAAAAAACTGACCAAATAAAGAAAATTATCGGCATCCTCACAATCACGAATAATAAGCCGGGTACTTTACTGGACAAGCTGTTGTAACTATATGATAATTCAACTGTAATAATTCGTTTCAGTGAACTTTTCTTTAGAGGAATTTGCTTATTTTTAAACTTTTGCCTGGCAAAGTAGTAGTTATAGAATGCATAAAATAATTCGTTTTTTACAACCTGTTGTTGAGTTTAATATTCGCTATCCGTTTTGGGTAGTGATAATTGCGATGATAACAGCAGGTTTTGCTGCCAATTATGCCGTGAAGCTTGGTGTGGATACTGATATCGCCAATTTGTTGCCAAAGACTCATCCCAATGTGATGGCGTTAAACCAGTTGCAGGAAGTGGCAGGGGGAGAGACGGAAATGAGAGTGGCAATTAAATCACCCGATTTTGAAGCGAATATTGCTTTTGCCGAATTATTGGCAGAGCGCAGTCTTGAGCTTTATTACCAAAGGCGTGGTTTCAATTTTTTTAACAGGGCAGAGTTTCGGCGTGATACGGATGTTCTCAAAGATAATGCGCTATATCTGGCAACAGTTTCCGAACTTCATGATATTATAGAATTCCTGGAAGATGAAATAGAGACAGCCCGGCAAGAGGCCAATCCCTTTTTTGTAGATTTTCTGGATGATTTCGATGATGATTTCGATGATGAACCTGATGATCGTAGTATTGACCGTTTCCAGGAAGCTTATGACGAGTTAATCCCGTCCGAATACCCTGTAAGTGAAGACAGTACTCTTGTAATACTCACGCTTTATCCTACCGGCTCACAAAGTGATATTCGCTATCTCGAGGATATGTTTGAAACCTATGAAGGGCTGATTGCTTCGCTCGACCCGCTATCATTTCACCCGGAAATGGAAGTTCGTTTTGGCGGCCGTTTGAAACGCCATCTGAACGAGTTTGAATCCATTATGAATGACGTCTTCAACAGTTTTGCGCTTGGATTCAGTAGTGTAATTCTTTTGGTGATGCTCTACTTTGGTACAAAAAAATATATTAATTACAGGAGGGGTGATCAAAGTAAACAGAGACATTCTTTCTGGCAGCATCTCATTAGGACCCCGGTGCCTGTACTTGTTATTGGGATCCCGCTGATGGTGAGCCTTCTTTGGACCTTTGGCATCACTTATTTCTATCTCGGTGTTCTGAATACTATGACCTCGGTACTGTTTGTGATTTTGTTTGGGCTTGGCATCGACTATGGTATTCACTACTACGCCCGATATATCGAATTCCGGGCTTCCGGAAGAAGCGTCCAGAGAAGCGTTCTTGAAGCATACCAAAGAACCGGTACAGCCATATTTGTCAGTGCTATTACCACTGCCTCTGCTCTTTTTGTTCTAATGTTTGCTGATTTCAGAGGGTTCTCTGAGTTTGGATTTATCGCAGGTACAGGAATAATACTGGCACTTGCATGCATGTTATTTTTGCTTCCCGCACTGCTGGTAATATTTGATCGCTGGCAATGGATTCTTTTGATCAAACGCTCAGCAGATGCTGAATCCGGGCCAATGATCAGGAGATTTCCATATTCGAGGCCTATTGTGATATTCGGTGTTTTGATATCAGTAGTTGTGATTGGGATATCAGGCAACCTTCGATTTGAATATAATTTCGGAAAACTGGAACCTGTATTCGAAGAGTATGAACAATTCCGGGATTTTACGAGCCCTGTAGATCAAAGCAGCAGGAGAAATCCGGCTTATATCGTTGCAGATAACGATAGTGATGTCTTTGAAATTCTTGAAATTTTAAGAGAAAGGCTACGCAATAATCCTGAAACAATGATCAGGGATGTGGAAGCATTACAGGAACGTTTTCCACCAAACCCGGAACTGGCAAATGAAAAGCTGGAATATATTGCTGAAGTCAGGAGACTGCTTCAGAATACATTTATTGTTAACCAGGAAAGTGAAACACTGGATATTTTGAGACGGGGCTCACAGACAACTGAACCGCTCGATGAAGAATTGATCCCGGATTTTCTGAAAAACCGGTTTACTACACGGGAAGGAGAAATCGGCCGCTTTGTAATTGTTTATCCGAATACGGGTCTTTCTGACGGGTTACGATCGATCGCGTTCAAGGAAGAAATTTCAGAAGTGGTACTTAAAAACGGCAAGGTGTATCATGCTGCAAGTACTTCGATTGTGGCGGCATCAATGCTGGAACTCATGCGTGAAGAAAGCCCCTATATGGTTGCTGCTACTTTCGTCATCGTTTTTATGTTTATTCTTTTTTCATTTGGGAACCTCAGATGGTCGCTTATTGCTCTGATTCCATTAATCATTGGGTTAGTTTGGTTGTTTGGAATTATGCTGATATTTGGCCTTAAATTCAATTTTTACAACCTTGTGGTGTTGCCGGCAGTATTGGGTATCGGCTGTGATAATGGAGTGCACCTTGCCCATCGTTTCCGGGACGAGGGAAGGAAAAATATGTGGGAGGTTTTATCAAGTACCGGTCAACATATCACCATCGGTTCAATGACAACAATGATGGGTTTTGCCGGCCTGCTCTTTACGAGTCATCCGGGGCTTCAGTCAATCGGAATCATGGCGGTTGTAGGTATTGGTATGACCTTGTTCACGGCCCTTACATTCCTGCCATCAATGGTACAATGGCTCGAAGACAAAAAGATGATGCATGATTGAACGCAAAAGCATTTAATTTATACCCTGTGAGGTGATACATCAGAATTCCTAACATCGTCATATGATCACAAAAACAGAGGCTATCGTATTGCGCACCATAGATTTCAGTGAATCGAGCCTCATCGCTTCATTATTTACCCGTAAACACGGGATTGTTTCAGTGATAGGAAAAGGGGCAAAACGTCCGAAAAGTAAGTTTGCTTCCATTTTAGTTCCGGGTCAGGTCATTGAATGCATATTCTACTATAAAACAACGCGTTCGGTTCAAACACTTTCTGATGTTTCTTTTCTAAAAAAGCTGGATTCACTGAGGATTGATGTGCAAAAAATGGCATTGACTGTCACAACTATGGAACTTGTAAAACAGGTATTGCACGATAATGAAGTGAATGAATACCTGTTCGAATTTCTTGTAAAACTGTTAATCTGGATTAATGAAAGGACGGATGTATCACGAAAATATTTTCCATACATTCAAACAAGGATTATTGATTATATCGGTATAGGGCTGCAGGCTGATGAAAACCTTGAAACAAAATCACCTGCACGTGGCTATATGAATATTGAATCAGGTACGTTATCCAACACAACAGAGGGGGCTCAATCAATTAATCTCTCAAATGATCAATTTTTGTTTCTCAAAAGCATATTACTAAAAAAAAATTCTTCAATTTTTGAAAAAAATATAGCAAATAGTGAACTAACCGAACTAATCGAATATTTAGATAAATACATTCGTTATCATGTCGAAAGTGTAACACCGCGATCATCTGACCACATTTTTGACCAGATTCTAAATCACAGTTATGAAACTTCGAGATAAAATACTTTCCGGAATTCTGCTTCTGCTCATTGGCATCATGATGGGTATGATACTGATGCTTTTCAGGCAGGGTTCTATTTCATTTGATCTTGCCGAGGTAAGGATTGCGGAGGTGAACCGCAGCGATATGCCTTTCTGGAGTAATGAAGATCTTGAAAAAATTGACGACCGTTTTATATTCAGAAACGTGGCGAAAAATGTGACACCCACGGTTGTTTATATTGAAACGGTTATTTCGAACAGAAGCAGGGAAATGAGAAACGGTGATAGCAATGAGGATGAAAATGGATTTTGGGACCGTTTTATGCCCCCCCGTGCCCGAACAGTAGGATCTGGTGTCATTATCACTTCTGACGGTTACATTCTTACAAACAATCATGTTATTGAAGATGCGCTTCGCGATGGTATTTCAGTTACTCTGGATGACAAGCGCGCGTTTGATGCGCGGGTAGTTGGTAGAGATCCCAGTACGGACCTTGCTGTACTTAAAATTGATGTATCAGGGTTGCAGTCTGCGATTATTGGAAATTCGGACAGAGTTGAAGTTGGGGATTGGGTTCTTGCTATTGGTAATCCTTTCCGGCTTAGATCCACGGTTACAGCAGGCATAGTTGGCGCTTTGAGCCGGGATGTTCAAATTATAAATGATGATTACCGTATTGAAAGTTTTATTCAAACAGATGCTGCTATAAATCGGGGAAACAGCGGTGGGGCACTCGTTAATACAAGTGGTGAACTGATTGGTATTAATACTGCTATTGCAACACAAAGCGGTACATATCAGGGCTATGGCTTTGCCGTTCCAAGTAATCTTGCATTGAAAGTGGCGAGTGATATTATTGGATACGGTGAAGTACAGCGTGGTATGATGGGTGTTGGTATTCAAACAGTGGATGACAGAATAGCACGCCGGATTAATCTTGACCAGATCGAAGGAGTACTGATTAATGGTATTGGGAGTAACAGTGCTGCATCTGAAGCCGATTTACGGCCTGATGATGTGATACTCGCCATTAATGGAGACAGGGTAAACGAATCTAATTCATTACAGGAAAAAGTAGCCATGTTTCGTCCCGGCGATGTCATAGAGCTGAAAATCTGGCGCCGTGGACAAATTTTTCTCCAGCCCCTTACTTTGAAAGAAAGAGAAATTACCATTGCTCAAGCCCCGATTCTTGAGCAATTTGACGCTGAGGAGGAATTGAAATATTATGATGAAATACCGGGAAATGGAAGAGAACGCGGAATTGAACAAAAAGAATTTGAAGAACTTGGCTTAACATTTCGCGGCCTGGCTACTCCTGAAAATCCATTCAAATTTAACATATACATTTACCGGATACAATCTTACTCTGAAGCCTGGAACAGGGGGCTTACAGAAGGTTCTGAATTGATCGAAATTAACGGTAAAGCAGCGGATGATTTGAAGGTAATTGAAAGTGAAATTACATCATCTGTGAAAAACAACTCTTCAATTGACCTGAAAATCAAGACTGAAGGGGGAACCTTAGGCTACTTCAAACTTCGGTAAGATCAATGAAATATTTTCCGGGATTTATTCTTGTATTTACAGTACTAAGCGCTTGTTCACCCACCGAAAATTTAATTGAAGAAGCAGAGCAGGAGATAGCAGAAGAAATTGCAAGTCCTGCCCCACCCTGGTACAGGGCAACAGTTCAATCATCAGCAGACAGCCTTACATTCCATGGTTATTCTATGGCATCAGCTTATGACTCTGAGAATGCTGATGCGTTAGCCAGAGATACGGCTACCAATAATCTGCGTTTTGAAATAGACAGGCTTGCTGAGGAAACAAGGCGCAATCTTGCCGATTCCTCTGATGGTACAGAGTATATGACACCTTCCTTCATGATTCAACTTCGAAATGCCATTCGTTATATGGATCTATCCGGTTCTGAGATTGAACTGCAGACTGATTATTCCGATGAAGGCATTTATTATACATATGCCAGGGCTACCATGACGATGGAGACTGCCGCTCAACAATTAGCTGTTATTCTCAATGATCCCGGATTTATTAATCAAATGCTCAGTCAGTAAACCTTATGGGGTACTTTCATGAAATTTGCCACTGGCGGCATCCATATGGCAAATGGATAGAGCCGGAATGACAGGAGATCTTTTTCCACATTTTTCAGGCATTGATCAACTGACTCTTTGAAAAGTTCTTTGAATCACAAAATAGCTGAATGATGAATTTAAGTATATCCAACTAATTGCAGTTGCAATGTTGTTAGGACAATTTTTTTTAAAAATACTCCAAGTGTGCTATTGATAATATTTATTGAATTAATTAGTATATGTTCATCGAAAATAGATATTTGATAAATAGCAAAGAAAAGAAATATAAATATCTGTTTTTCCGAAAATCAATAAAATTTCGTATTTTATCTTTACTTAATGTAATACGTATTTTTATTAACAAAAGATTAATAGGTGCAGCTTTCTGATGTCTGTCCAAGTAAATAATGAAACAGGGAACTTCATCCGTCCGATGTCATATAATGACCGAATTAAAGGTTGTTAATATTAACTTCAAAAAATCAAACTCACTAAACACTATGAAAATCTTCTACAAATTACTAATTGTTCTATTGGTAGCTTCCTTGGTGATTGTTTCCCCCGTTGATGCTCAAGAAAATCAAGAGCCCAACAGATTAAGTATCGGCCTTTTGGGGGGAGTAACGATTGGGCATATGAACATAGGAACTGAATATGACCCTACGTTCGGCCTTAATCTGAGATATGCCGCTAACCCTACATTTGCCATTCAAACTAATTTTATGTTCGGAAAATTTGTGTCATCAGACGAAGATGGCTTCAATAATGATGGCAACTATTATGACAGGCATTTTGAAAATCAATATTTCACAACATCTGTTTCTTCGCATATTAATCTCCTAAGAATGCTTGGATCCAGCTCTGAAACCATAAATCTTTATGCCAACATTGGTTTGGGATTGATTTTTAATGACGTTGAAACAAGAATGGGTAATTCCCAATTATTCCATTCTGAAGAGTATATCGGTGAAGACCATAGCGAACCTGCAATGTTTGCAACTTTCGGAACGGGTGTCAGAGTTAATCTTGGAAAAAGATTGGACATTTTTGCTCAATACGATTACCATATCTCAAATTCGGATCTTATTGACGGTCACAGAACCCGTCCGGAAAGAACGATTGACCTGCACAGGCGTACACCCGATAACTGGAGTGCAATAACAGCAGGGCTCCAAATTAAATTTGGAAGCAGCGACAGAGATGCAGACTGGCATACCTACACACCTGGTGTTGATACAGGACGTTTCAACGCACTTGAAGACAAGGTTGCCAATATTGATGAACGCGTTCACGATAATACAGCCCGAATCGATGAAAATGAACGTCATATACGTGCACTTGACCAACGAATGGATGAGCTTGAAAGAAAGCTTAACAATCTTGAGCAGCTAGTTGGCGAAATGGATCGTGTTGACCTGACTATTGATAGTGACATACTTTTTGCTTTTGATTCATCCGTAATTCGTGAAAGTGCCAAACCAACTCTTGCCAAAGTAGTAAGAGCACTTGCAAGACACCCGGAAAAAACACTGCATGTTGAAGGCCATACCTGCGATATTGGTTCTGAAAGCTATAATCAGGGCCTCTCAGAAAGGAGGGCTGCTTCTGTGAAGAGATACCTTGTTGAGGCTGGAATAAATGCAGACAGGGTTACTACTGCAGGCCAGGGTGAGGTAAATCCTCTTGTTCCTAATACTTCTGAAGAAGCAAGAAGGCTGAACAGAAGAGTTGAGATGACTATTCAGTAACATCTCTTCTAATTTATTTTAAAAGGCTGCCCTGGAAACATGGCAGCCTTTTTTGTTGAATATATAAACAGAAATAGGCTCGCGTTAGCTTTGGAATATCAAATTGAACCCATCTGAATAGATTGTTTTAAGGTTTAAAATATGATATTTATTGATTTGGAGAGCTCTATATTATACTTAAGCACTGGTCAAAATGATTTTTTTGAAAGGCAAAATTCTCTTATTGGGAGTAGATTCATCGCGGGATTTAACAAACATTCAGGTATATGAATAAAACGAATTCAGAAAAGGAAAGCTTTCAATAATTGTGTTTACACATAAGCACCAAATGATTTACTTTACAGCATACCTTAATCAATTCCGTGTAACCACATGATAAATCATATTAGACGAGCTTTTCTTGTATGAAAGTTGTAGATGTAGCTGAATTCTATACTGATAAAGGAGGGGGTGTTAAGACATACATTAACCAAAAGTTACGGGCGGCTGCACGTCTCGGGCATGAAATGGTTATCATTGCACCTGGAACAACATCATTTGAAGAAGAACGTCATGGCGGTAGAGTAATTTGGGTAAAAGGGCCTAAACTACCTTTTGATCCCCGTTACGTGGTATTGTGGAACAAAAAAGAAGTACATCAAATTCTCGACAGAGAAAAACCGGACATTGTTGAAGGATCTTCATTATGGACGGGTGGCAGTTTCGTTGGATCATGGAGAGGGGACGCAATCAAATCGCTTATTTTTCACCAGGATCCGGTTGCTGTATATCCACAAACATTTTTAGGAAATGTGATGAAGCTTGATTCTATCGACCGTATGTTCGGTTTTTTTTGGAAATACGTAAAAAAGTTGAGCCAAAAATACGATACTACCATTGTTAGCGGTGATTGGCTCAAGAACAGGCTAACGCTTTTTGAAGTCAATAATCCGGTGGCAGTACCTTTTGGCATTGATAAAACATCCTTCTCACCTGAGAACCGCGATTGTGTCCTCCGTTCAAATTTGCTTGCTGAATTAGGATTGCCGGATGA
>SKKO01000112.1 GCA_007123715.1 Balneolaceae bacterium
TAATTATGCACAATTAAAATTAATATAATTTAATATAATAAATCCAGTACATATTAATTTTTTTTATTCTTCAACTTTTTTCGGATTACAATTATATTATTCTGTTAATATTTTCAGATCAGCCTAAACCTAGGCAACATACTTTGTTGATAATATTAACTTTCCAAGAAGAGCTTCGTTTTAACTAATTTTCGGCTATACAAATATTCGCGTGCACAGGTCGATGAGTTAATATCTTAGCCATTTAGCGCAGTTCGAAAATCAGGGCGCTTCTTGGTAAGATCTGCACATTCTGCCGAATATCCGTCTCCGTGCCAGTGATCACATCACGTCCAATGCGGTATTTGTACAGAAACTCACTGAACCGGGCTGTGTTTAGTTCCTTACTTTCATCATCCCCGTTCAAAATCACCATAACTGTTTCACCCTCATTATGACGGAAAAAGACATATACATTGTTTTCCGGAATAAAATGGGTGAGTTTGCCGGTATGTATCACATCTTTACCTTTCCTCCATTCCGATAATTTTCTTACAAGTTCATATACTTCCGGAATAGGCAGATTGCGTTTTTCTCCAAGCTGCTTTCTGCCTTCTTCAGTAAAGGCATTTATTTCGTGGTGTTCCCATCCACCGGGAAACAGCCTTCGCTTGTCAGGATCGTTCGCGCCTCCCATCTTCATAATCTCCGTTCCATAATAAATTTGAGGAATCCCCCTTGTTGTAAGTAACAACACAATACCCAGCTTAAATTTTGCAGAATCTTCGCCTACGCTTGTCATAAACCGGGTCAGGTCGTGATTGTCCACAAATATCACATTCAAAAACGGATCGGTGTAGAGAAAATCCTGCCCGAGTGTATAGTAGATCCGTGCAAGGCCGGTATCCCATCCGGCTCCTTCATTTAGTCCGCTTACAATGGAGCGATAGAGCGGAAAATCGGTCACACTTGGCAAATATGAGTTATAGCCGCTTTGAGTGGGGAAATCATACTGCCACCAGGCGGTGGTTGCCACATTTTGCATCCAAACCTCACCTACAATATTAAAATCGGGGTACTCTTCCAGGATACGTCTGCTCCATTCTGCCATATACTCTTTATATGGATAAGGGTGTGTATCCATCCGGATACCATCGATACCACTGTACTCAATCCACCAGATGGTATTCTGTATCAGGTAATCTGCAAGAAGTGGATTCTTTTGGTTGAGATCCGGCATTTCATCCACAAACCATCCTTTTACGGTGGAACGCAGGTCGGCCTCAGAAGCATATGGGTCCATAAGCGTATCGGTGCGGTAATTTGTATTCCCGACAACCGATTGATCGTGTACCCAGTCTGAAGCCGGCATGTCTTTGATAAACCAATGATGCGTACCCACGTGATTATGGATCATATCCATAATCACTTTCATCCCCATATCCTGTGATGTTTGCACCAGCTCCACAAATTCTTCATTGGTGCCAAAGCGCCTGTCAACCCTGTACATGTCTGTGGCAGCATAGCCGTGATAAAAACCGGCACCGATATCGTAATTATATGGCATATCATTTTCAAAAATTGGATTAAGCCAGACTGCGGTCATTCCCAAATCACGAATATAGCCCAGGTTATCCAAAATCCCCTTTATATCGCCTCCTTTTCGGGCATATGGTTCATCCATGTCCACCCCTTCAATCATCCCGGGTATTTCGTCGTTCGAAGGATCACCATTTGCAAAACGGTCTGGCATCACCAGGTAAATCACATCACTGCTGTCAAATCCCTGGTGACGATTTTCAGATCCTTCGCGCTCATGAAGAGTATATGTTTGCTGTAGGGTTTTAGAATCTGAACGAAAAGTAATCGTAAAGTCACCGCTGGATGCATTTTCTGTGACATCAAGATAAACAAACAAATAATTGGGATTTTCAACCGCAATGCTCTGCCGAAGATATACCCCGGGCTGATCAATATGTACCCGGGTCTTGCCGATATCCTCACCATAAACCAGTAACTGCAGTTCCGTTTTGGCAAAGCCGGTCCACCAGAATTCCGGTTCTATTCTCTCAATTTCGAATGATTGGGCAAGCATTACAGGGCTTACAAAACAAAAAGTGATGAAAAGTATTAAAAGTCGTTTCATGGTAACTGAACTCTTATTTTGGTGATATTGGAATATCTATTCTATAATTTTACACAAAATAACCCAACTAAATCAGAAATAATTCTGCCTGATGCATCCCTGTATTCTTTGCGGCAGCAAAAAAATCCGTTTCTTTCATAAAAACCGGCTTTATACTTATCTGGAATGCCCGGTATGCAGGCTGGTATTTGTGAATCCGGAAGAGAGGCTGACCCCGGACGAAGAGGTAAAACGATACGAACATCATCAGAATCACCCTGGTGCCCCTGGTTACCGTGCATTTTTAGGCCGTTTATTTGAGCCTGTTAACGAGCGGCTTCCAAAAGGAAGCCGCGGATTGGATTACGGCAGCGGCCCGGGGCCAACTCTGCATCTGTTGTTCGAAGAAGCCGGGCACAAGATGGAAATTTTCGATCCATTTTATGCAAATAACCCGGAAGTGCTGCAAACAACGTATGATTTTATAACCTGCACCGAAACGGCAGAGCATTTTTATGATCCTGCTAACGAATTTCGAAAACTTTGGGCTTTACTGAAACCGGGGGGCATTCTTGGAATCATGACCCTCCTGTTAACAAGCCCCGATACATTTCCTGCCTGGCATTATTCCCGCGATGACACCCATGTGGCTTTCTACAGAAAGGAAACATTTCGCTGGCTGACCAGCCAATTAGATGCAGAGCTGCAGGTTCTTAGTGAGCGGGTCATTATTCTTGAAAAGAAAAATGACCCGTAATAGCCTGTGATTTTTTGGGAAAATGCGAAAAAAAAGAGGTTTCATTTTTACTTCACTTTTTTCATGTTTCAATAACAAACCGTAATCACTTTCACATTATCTTATGAACATTATGCTCAGCTTTTTAACCTATCGTGTAGCCCGTTTACTTTTTGCCATTCCTTTCGGGGTTTTTGGAATCATCCATTTTATGGCAGGAAGCGAGATGGCCGGAATGGTTCCGGAATTTATTCCCGGATCAGGTGTTTGGGTTTACCTTACAGGTGCAGCGCTAATGGGAGCCTGTGTCTCCATAGTTGCCCAAATCAGAGTTGCGCTGGTGTGCTACCTGCTGGCGTGTCTTCTTCTGGTATTTGCTTTTACAGTTCATCTTCCCGGTGCACTCTCAGAGAACCCGAATGCCATTTCAAATCTGCTTAAAGACCTCTCACTTGCCGGTGGCGCACTTTTTCTCGCTGCCCTCTATTCCGAAAATTCCGGGATCGATAACCCAATCAACAAACCCGAATAAAAAATATGGATGCCAAAACCATCAGATCGATCCAGGCGCCTATCAAACAAAAATATAACGATGACCCCAAGTCTGCAGTTGTTACCCTGAGAGCATCAGGGAAAACCGGGGAAAATCTTTCCTGCAAAGTGGATACCGGAAAAGCGATAGTTGAGGCCGGACTTCACCCGGCAACCGGAGGATCCGGTTTACAGGCCTGCTCCGGCGATATGCTTCTTGAAGCGCTTGCAGCCTGTGCCGGTGTTACCCTGAATACCGTCGCTACTGCCATTAACATACAACTTGAGAGCGCGGAAGTGATTGCCGAAGGTGACCTTGATTTCAGGGGCACTCTCGGCGTATCAAAAGAAGTCCCGGTTGGCTTCCGGGAAATCAGGCTGCATTTCAACTTAAAAACCAGTGCTAATACGGATGAAATTTCAGCACTGCTTAGACTCACCGAACGATATTGTGTGGTTTATCAAACCCTGAAAGCAGGAAATCAGGTAAAGGTATCACACACGGTGTAAACAGGTATGATGGAACAGCATCTGGTTTACGAGCTTATCGGTTACATCGCCTCCGTATTGGTGGCAATTTCATTGATGATGAGCGCTATCATCAAGCTGAGAATTTTAAACCTGATCGGAGCATGTACTTTCTCGGTCTACGGAATACTGATCGGATCTGTCCCGGTTGCCGCAATGAACGCTTTTATTGTGCTTATCAATATTTGGTTTTTATGGAAGATCAACCGCGACAAGGAATACTTTCAGTTACAAAAAGTAGATGAAAGCGACCGCTATCTGGCTGCATTCATAGAATACTACAGGGACAGTATCTCCACGTTTCAGCCCGGTTTTAATTTTAAAAAAAAGCATAACTTTTCGCTTTTTATATTACGAAATATGATACCGGCAGGATTGGTTATGGGTAATCATGACGAAAGCGGCCAGCTGAGAGTTGATCTTGATTTTGTGATCCCCGATTACAGGGATTTCAAAATCGGGAAATATCTCTTTTCTGATAAAAAAGACTTTTTTCTTGAGATGGGAATTGTATCCATCAGGGCATCTTCAGGAAACAAAGAACATAATGTTTATCTTGAAAGGATAGGGTTCAGATTTAGTGGAGAAAGCGGCTATCCCTATCTGCTAACATTGAAATAATAAACCAGATGGGTATGACAACAGTACGGGGTATCATCTGCGATCCGGTTCAAAGAAAAACGTTTGCGGGAGAAATCATCATTAAAAACGGGTTGATCGAACGTATAAATAAAATGGATCATGTACCGGATCAAACCATTCTGCCGGGTTTTGTTGATGCGCATATCCACATTGAAAGTTCCATGCTGGTTCCATCCGAATTTGCACGTCTTGCTGTACGCCACGGCACGGTGGCTACGGTATCTGATCCGCATGAAATTGCGAACGTTTGTGGAATTAAAGGCGTGGACTTTATGATTGAAAACGGAAAAAAAGTACCCCTTAAGTTCTATTTTGGTGCTCCTTCCTGTGTACCTGCCACCTCATTTGAAACTGCAGGGGCTGAATTGGATGTGGATGCTGTTGAAAAACTGCTTCAGCGTGAAGAAATCCATTATCTTGCAGAAATGATGAACTGGCCGGGTGTACTGAATGATGACCCCGCAGTGCTTGCCAAAATTGAGTCCGCCAGAAAACACGGAAAACCGGTAGATGGCCATGCACCCGGGTTGAAGGGGGAAAACGCCCGTAAATATGCTTCAGCGGGCATCACCACCGATCACGAGTGTTTTACCAAAGAAGAGGCAGTCGATAAACTGCATGCAGGCATGTACATTGCGATCCGTGAGGGCAGTGCTGCAAAAAACTATTCTGCGCTAATAGATCTTCTTGGTGAATACCCGGGAAAAATCATGTTCTGCTCTGATGACAAACACCCTGATGACCTGCTTCGCGGCCATATAAATGAAATTGCGGTCCGGACACTCGCTCTCGGTTATGACCTTTTCGATATTCTGCATGCGTGTGCCGTTCTTCCGGTGCGTCATTATAAGCTGAATGTTGGCCTTCTACAGCCCGGCGATCCGGCCGATTTTATTATCATTGACAATCCTGGGTCCATGAAAGTACTGGAAACGTGGATTGACGGAATTCCGGTGTTCCAAAATAACGCAGTGCAATTTCCGGAAATTAAAGCACCAATAATTAACAACTTTGATCCTTATGAAGTCTCACCTGATGATTTTCGGCTTTTTTCTGAAAATCGAAATCAGCAAGTCATAATAGCCAGGGATGGTGAACTGATTACGGAACGTGAAACCGTAACACTCAAGATTATAAACGGGGAAGTTTTACCAGATCCGGATCGTGATATTCTCAAAATAGTTGTCGTGAACCGTTATCAAAAACAGCCGCCTTCAGTCGGGTTTATCAGAAATTTCGGAATAAATAACGGCGCCATAGCTTCATCAGTGGGGCACGACTCTCACAATATTATAGCGATAGGAAGCAGCGATGAACTTATTAGCAGGGCAATTAACCTCATTATGGAAAAAAGGGGTGGCATATCGGCGATTTGCGGGGATAAGGAAGACATTCTTCCGCTTCCGGTTGCAGGGATTATGAGCAACGGTTCAGGCAGGAAAGTTGCTGCCGGTTATGAACGCCTCAGCAGGATGGCAAAAAAAATGGGCAGCCGGATACAGGCACCCTTTATGCTGATCTCGTTTATGGCATTACTGGTGATTCCTAGACTGAAAATGAGCGATAAAGGACTTTTTGACGGGGAAAAATTTGAGTTTGTAAAGCAGTAGTTTCCCTTGTTTGAACCTATGCCGGTTCAACCTGTGAGCCGAAGGCACCGCCTTCCTCACGGTACACCAACCGGATCATTCTATTAAATGGGAACATAATTGCTGGATTCATAAAACATAGCATATCCAATATCCTTCACACTGCAACCGGAAATCGTTTTTATTGAAAATAGACAAAAACCAATTGCAGTGGAACTGATCAAAAGGACTGATGCCAAAATCAGGTCTGCAGCCTGAACATAACCGGTAAATGATACTGAACCCTGACCGGGCGTCCGCGCTGGAGCCCCGGACTAAATCGGGCATTTCTTACTACCCTCAGTGCCTCTTCATCGCAACCGCCACCAATACCTCTCAGAATGTTATGACTTTCAGTTTCGCCTCGTTCGTTTACAATAAATTGCACCACAACAAGCCCCTGTATGCCCGCACGCCTTGCCATTTCAGGGTATCGGATCTGCTGCTGTAGTGCAGCAAGCCCCCCAACGAGTTCCGGCATCTGTTCAACTACAATAAAAAAGTCTTCCTCTGGCTGTGCTTCTTCTTCCTGCACAGGCCTTGGAGGCATTTGCAGCGGTGAGCCCAAGTCAAATTCAGCATCAATAAAAATCTCCACATCTTCAATAATCGTATGATCGGGTACCGGAACCGGTACAGGCGGCCTTGGCGGGGGCGGGGGTGTTTCTATCTGACGAGTCATGACAATTTCCTCCATCTCCACCTCTTCCTGTTCCATCTGAACAATTTCAAAATCAGCATTTGCCCTGAATTGGATACGGGCGGCCAGGATAAACAGTGTAAGGACAATGATCAGCCCTAACTCAAAGTGAATGGCGTAATAGTTTTGTAAATCCTGTTCCGGCATTTTTCTTACAAACATTGCTCTCTCACCACTATAGGTTCATGATGGAACATTTTTGTTTCAGAAACTGCACACTTCAAAGATCTTTCTTCTTTAAATATAACTTTTAGGAGTGAAAATGCGTATAAATTTTTAGATATTATTATCCGCTATTTTACAGTAAAGCAGAGCTGGTATTCATAAGCCGGAAAGTAGTGCTCTAATCCATATAACGCCCCGCCCCTGCCCCGTACAAAATAGTATCGTGTCAAAGATGAATTGATGGGTAAGTGATCCCTTGCAATTTACTGTTAACATGACACTAGCCGGGGTTTAAGTACCATAGACACGGCTCACATTAGTTGCCGGATTTCAGGAATTGGGTGAGCAATGGAAACCGGTCGAAGATAAAGTCGGCCGTTTGACCGTCTTGAATACTGCCGTTAAGTGCCGTAAACCAGGCTGTTTTCCAGCCGGCGTTTCTCCCTCCGGTAATATCGGATGAGTAGGAATCACCTACATATAAAATATGGATTGCCTCTGTTTTAGCTTTTTCTGTTGCCAGTTCAAAAACTTTGGGATGCGGTTTCATCACCCCGATTTCTTCAGAAATGATGAACGTTTTACTGAATCGCTCCAGGTTCATAAACTCAATCTTTTTTCTCTGGGTCTCCTGAAAACCGTTTGTTATAAACCCGACAGGATATTGCTCAACAACCTTTTCCAGTGCATACTCGGCACCATCCACCCATGACCAGTATTTACCGTAGTTCATCATGTAGGCAGACCCGATTTCTTCAGCCCTTCCTGATGATATCCCCAATTTATGCATCGTACCCTTAAAGCGGGCATGATGGAGTTGTTCACGGTCAATCTCACCTTTTTGGTATTGTATCCAAAGCTGATGATTCATCTCCCGATACCCGTGCAGCCATTCCGCTTCTGTGACTGCCTGCAGCTCGTTGTATGTTTGGTAGATTTCTTTCTGTGCGTCCGTTTCCGCTCTGGAATGGTTCAGAAGAGTGTTATCAATATCAAAATAGATATACTTTGGGTTCATAAACCTTTTTTTGTTGCGAATAAATCAATCGGGAAGATACGATCTTTTTTCAGTATCATCATGTAAGAACAGGATTTTCAGTATCCACTTTTTTCTGCCGCAACACAAACTGGTCATGAAAATAGAGCACATTGCCATATGGGTGAGTAACCTTGAAAAAATGAAACAGTTTTACGAAAACTACTTTGGGGCCAGGTCGGGGAAATTGTATCATAATCCTTCTAAAAACTTCACCTCCTGTTTCCTGACATTTTCAGACGGAGCCCGGCTCGAGATCATGCACAGGCCGGATATTTTTAAGAAAAATACTTCAGCAGATACACTTGGTATTGCACACTTCGCCATTTCCATGGGCAGCAAGGAAAAAGTGGATTTGTTAACTGAAGAGCTGCATGATGACGGCTTTGAAGTGGTTGGATACCCTCGAACAACTGGCGATGGATATTATGAAAGTGTAATCAAAGACCCCGAAGGAAATTTGCTGGAGCTTACTGTTTAATTTGATTTAACCTTTACAGTATTCGTACAGGCTTTCTCAATGTCATTATCTAAGATTCTATCAAAAAGCCCTTAAACTCCTCGAAGCTGTTGCCAATGGATATGGATTGTTTCTCTCTTTTAAGCCAAACGGCCAGGCGTTCCGGTATGTCGATTTTCTGGCCGGTTTCGGGTTCGATTACATCACGGAATTTTACCGGGTGTGCTGTGGCAAGGGTGACAAGAGGAACTCCGCCTAATTGACTGATGGCGTACTCTTTTGCTGCCCTGACCCCAATGGCCGTGTGAGGGCAGAGAAGGTAGTTTTGCTGTTTCTTGACGGTTCGGATTTCGTCAAGAGTTTCTTCGTCGGTATAGGAATACCCTTTGATGTGGCTGCGAATCGATGCATCCGAACCGCCAAACAGGGCTTTGATCCTCACAAAGTTGCTGGGATTGCCCACATCCATTGCATTAGAGAGGGTCTGTACAGAATCTTTTGGCGTATATGTACCTCCCTTTAAGTACCCGGGCACCACATCATTCACATTCGTGGCCGCCAAAAAGGTGTGAACCGGCATACCCATTTTCATAGCCAGCAGCCCGCCGGTCAGGTTGCCAAAATTTCCACTGGGAACCGAAAATACAGGTGCATCCATGCCCATTTTCTGAAATTCACCCAACACGAACGCGTAATAAAACGACTGAGGCAGCAGGCGCGCAATATTGATCGAGTTAGCAGAACTGAGCTGTAATTTTTTATTCAGCTCTTCATCTACAAATGCCTGTTTCACCAGGCGCTGGCAGTCGTCAAATACGCCGTCCACTTCAAGGGCAGTGACATTTTCGCCAAGTGTGGCCATCTGCATCTCCTGCAGCCGGCTTACCTTCCCTTTTGGATAGAGCAGACACACCTTCACGCCGGGCACTTTGTAAAACCCGTGTGCCACCGCGCTGCCTGTATCGCCCGAAGTGGCCACCAGTATCGTGACCTCCCGTTGCTCCTTATGGGCAATTTCCGAAAAAAGGCGGGCCATAAACCGCGCGCCAAAATCTTTAAAAGCAAGGGTAGGACCGTGATACAACTCCAGAATGTGGTGCTTTTCAGTCAGAGAGTGCAACTTCACCGGAAAATTAAATGCATCAACCACCACTTTTTTTAAAACCTCTACCGGGAGTTCATCTGAGAGGTAAGGCCTGGCCATTTCAAGAGCGATCTCCGTAAAATCCAGCTTATGAAGTGATGACCAAAATATTGGTTCCAGTTTTGGTATTTCCACAGGCATATACAGCCCCCCGTCCGGGGCCAGGCCGGTTCGCATCGCTTCAAGAAATGAAACGGCAGGTGCTTTTTTATTTGTGCTTGTGAAGTACAGATTGCGGGTTGTGGCCCAACTACGTTAAAACTTCGTTGGGTAATTGCGGGTTTGATAGTTAAAGAACTCTGTCTTATCCTGTTTTGAGAGAACTTTGCGTAAAATCAAGACTCAATATAGGCACCATCCACATTTACTTTTGAAATAAACAGATCGTATTCCAGGCCTATCCCGTCCAGAACTGCGCCCATATTTTTGCCAATTTCGTTCGCCAGGTTTTCGGATGTACTGAGTGCAAAGAGCGAGGGGCCGGAACCGGAAATACTGCAGCCCAGCGCCCCGGAATCGAGTGCTGCTTTTTTCATTTCTTTAAATCCGGGTATGAGCATTGACCGGACGGGCTCAATAATTTCATCATGCAGCGACCGGCCAATCAAATCATAGTCATTGGTATAGAGTCCGGCAATCAATCCGCCGACATTCCCCCATTGTTTTACCGCTTTTTCGAGCGATACCTGCTTTTTTAAGATCTTACGGCTGTTTTTGGTCTGTATCTCTATCGCCGGATGAATAATTGTGCAATGCAGGTCATCTGGTGTGTGCAGTGTGATCACATCCGGGGGCTGGTGGTTTTTTACCAGTATAAATCCACCCATCAATGCTGCGGCCACGTTATCGGCATGCGGTGTTCCGCTTGCGGCTATCTCACCTTCAACCGCAAAAGGAAGTAAATTTCCTTTGGTAAACGGGCTGCCAATCAAATCATTCACGGCTACAACAGCGGCCACTGAACTTGCGGCACTGGAGCCGAGTCCGCTGCCCAGCGGCATTTTTTTAACGATGGATAGTTCAATTCCTTTATCATCAACGGAGTGCCCCGCTGCATTCAGCAGGGCAATTGCAGCCAGCCCTGCAGTATTTTTTTGAGCATCGAGCGGAAGTCGCCCTTCATCTCCGCTGATGGAAACAATCCTTAGACCCGGTTCATCTGAAAAAGAAGCGGTAACTGTATCTCCCGGGCCGTGGATGGCAAAACCGAGCACATCAAATCCGCAGCCAACATTTGCTACGGTAGCGGGGGCAAAAGCGGTAACAGGCAATTTTTTTGTGCTGGCCATTTAAATTATTAGTGGTTCAAAAACCGGCATTGCTGTAGGCCTTTGTATTTGCTACCCGTAAAATATCGGCAATAATGCCGGCAGCGGTTACATTTGCACCCGCACCGGGACCTTTCACCACAAGTGGATTCTCATTGTAATGTGATGAATAAATGGCCAGAATATTATCTGTGCCTGACAGGTTATAAAACGGATGATCCCGGCCAATCTGTTCCAGTTTTACCGTAGCCTTTCCATCTTCATACCGTGCAATGTAGCATAATTTTTCACCTTTTGCCTTTGCGTCGCCGATCATATTTTCAAATACAGAATTTTCAGCCTCAAGTTTTTCAAAAAAATCATCCACATTTTCGGCATTACGTGCACGCTGGGGCACGAGGTTTTGGATATCCATTTCGTCGAATTCCAGTTCAAACCCTGCCACGCGGGATAAAATCAACAGCTTTCGGCCTACATCAAAACCGTTCAGATCATCACGAGGATCAGGTTCGGTATATCCCATCTCCCTGGCTTTTTTCACGAGGCTGCTGAAAGATTCATTCCCATTAAATGCGTTAAACAGGTAACTGAGGGTTCCGGAGAGAACCCCTTCAATCCGTTTGATACTGTCGCCTGTAGTCACCATTTCGTTAATGGTTCCGATAATGGGCAATCCTGCACCTACATTGGTTTCATAACGGTATGCGCAATTATGTTTACGTGCAATTTCGTGCAGTAAATTGAAAAAATCCTGCCCAACTGAATTAGCCATTTTGTTGGGCGTTACTACGGATATACTTTGTGATAAAATTTCAGGGTAGAATGGATACACTTCCGAACTCGCCGTACAATCGATAAACACGGAATTGGGCAGGTTCATCTGCCTCATCCCGGCAACAAAATCGTGCAGATTAGTTTCATAGCCTTTCTCTGAAAGCACTCTCTTCCAGTCGTTCAGAGGTATGGTTGATGCTTCAATGAGCATCTGTTTACTGTTCGCAATTCCCCTGAGATTTACATCAATCTGGTATTCCTTATAGAGTTCATCTGCCTGCTCACTGATAAGTTTCAGCAGTGTGCTGCCGATAAGCCCGGTTCCAACGAGGAAAAGGTTCATCGTCTTCACACCCGAAAGGAAAAAAGCATCATGAAGGGTATTCATCGCTTTACGTTCATTTTTTTTATCCACAACAAACGAAATATTCCTTTCTGACGAACCCTGGGCAATTGCTACGATATTGATGCCGTTTCGTCCAAGTGCATTAAAAACCCTTCCGGCTATTCCCGGAATCTGGCGCATGTTATCCCCCACCACGGCAATAATGGAAAGGTCTGTTTCCACTTTTACTTCATCTATTATATCTGCACGAAACTCTTCACGAAACTCTTCACGGATAGCTTCTTTAGCAATGATTGAGTCGGAAGGCATTACTGCAACTGTGATGGTATGTTCTGAAGATGACTGTGTGATCAGGATAATATTAACATGCACCCTTGCGAGGGCACCAAACATTCTTGCTGAGACGCCCGAGACGCCAATCATACCGCTGCCTTTAATTGTAATCAGTGCCACATTTTCGATGGACGACATTCCCCTGATCATTCCATTTTTCTCAGTGACCTCTTTTTTGATCCAAGTACCCGGATGTTCAGGTTTGAACGTATTTTTGATAAGGATAGGAATCCCTGATTTTAACGCAGGCTGAATGGTTGGCGGGTAGATCACTTTGGCACCAAAGTGTGAGAGTTCCATCGCCTCCTCGTATGAAGCATATTCCACAGAAAAAGCATGGTCTACCTTCCGGGGGTCGGCCGTCATAAGTCCGTCCACATCGGTCCATATTTCGATCACATCTGCATTGAGGGCAGCACCAAAGATGGAGGCCGTATAATCCGAACCACCACGCCCGAGTGTTGTGGATTCGTTGTATTCGGTTGAAGCGATAAATCCGGTCGCAAGAATCACTTTTTGGGAATAATTATCTACATATTCCTTTATTTTCTGAAAGGTGATTTCAGTTAAAACCCGGGCAGACCCAAAGCTGGAATCTGTCTTGATGAGTGAGCGGGTATCGGTATACCTCGCCGGTATGGCACGATCATTCAACAGAGCGGAAAGAATGAGTGCGGAAAAGCGTTCTCCGAATCCAACAATGAAGTCGAGTGTTTTTTTGGTCAGTTCACGGATCAGATAAACACCCTGGAGCACATCATCCAGCTCATTCAGCATAATTTTAAAAGAAGTAATGATATCGCTCCTGCTTTTTGCCGGAAAAAGTTCGTCAATGGTTTTCAGGTGGCGTTCTTCGAGAGATTCAAGAATCCCGCGAAATGCCTCATCTCCCTGCGCTGCTTTCGCTGAAATATCAATTAGCTGATCTGTGATGCCCCTGAATGCAGAGACCACCACTACAAGCCTGTTCCCGGCCTGTTTTTCTTTAATAATTTCAAAAACCTGCAGCAGGGCTTCAGAGGTTCCTACCGAACTGCCGCCAAACTTTAATATTCTCATCTGTTTAAAAACCGGATTAACCTTGCTTGGGTTCTGTATTGGCTCCAATATTCTGATTTATCGTCGTAAATATCCCAAACTAAAAACAATCTATATTTTACACATTCGTTTAACCTACCACAAGTTAATTCGTTCCTGTGTATCGTGAAATAATGAGAAGCGCTTCCACTCTTTTTCGAATGAATAATTCAGAAACCTATTGGTTATTGCCTGTCTTTTCCTTAGTTAATGGATAATAACAGGATGTCTATACCAATACAATTTTAAAAACAATTCAAAAAATGGATTTCAGTAAGAAAAAAGCGGCAATACTTGGAGCCGGCAACATCGGGTGTTCAATCGCAAACGGAATTGCGGCATCAGGAATTTTTGATCCTGACCGGATCTGGCTTACACGCAGGCGGGTTGAAAAACTTGAGAAGTATGGGGAAAAGGGGTTTCATGTGAGCGCTGATAATATCGGTACGGTAAAAATATGTGATATTCTCATTGTCTGTGTAGAACCGCATCAGCTTGACGGGTTGCTATCGGAAATTGCATCGGCAGTTGATCCCAAAAAACATGTACTGATCTCTGTTGTATCCGGTGCCAGTATTGCCGACATCATGAAAAAAGTGCCTAATGACCTTCCCGTTGCACGGGCTATGCCAAATACTGCCATTGCTATCCGGGAATCGATGACCTGTATCTGCTCAGAATCTTCCGACCCAACTTCTATTGATGTAACCAAAGCCATATTTGATACCGTTGGCCAAACTCAGGTTATCCGTGAAGAACAGATGACCTCGGCAACAGCGCTCTGCGCATGTGGTATCGCGTTCTTTTTAAGGGCCATCCGGGCTGCTTCTCAGGGCGGAATTGAAATCGGGTTTCATTCTCATGAATCGCTCGCCATGGCAACTCAAACAGCCAAAGGTGCTGCATCTCTTCTTGCTGCCATGCATAACCATCCGGAATATGAGATAGACCGTGTTACCACACCCAAAGGCTGTACTATATCCGGCCTGAACCAAATGGAGCACGGCGGTTTCAGCTCTGCGATGATTAAAGGAATTCTGACATCCGCCGAAAAAGCGGAAAAGCTCTATTAAAACATGGTATTTCTGCACAAGAATGTGCTAGGATCCGTAACCTGCGCAAAAACATTGCAGAACAGGGTTTTGGGAACTAGAGAAATACCCTTTTTTTATATTAAAAAAACCCACAGTCGAACTGACCTGCGGGTTGGGATTGGGAACTTGTAGAATAAAATGTTCAAAAAATAACAGAATCCATTTCAGGATTTTTCAGCCCTTCTGAATGGGGTGCTGATGCGATTCCGCTATTGTATTCGATTAACGTAAATTCATCAACAAGAATTGCATCAAAACGTGCGTCTTCTGTTTTTTTCACCATTCCGGCCTCTTCTTCTGTAATAATACCTTTCACAAGCGCCGGTTCAAGCTGTTTAAGCACATGATCTTTCGGTATTTCACGCGATTTTGTGGCCTTGTACAGCTTTTTGTAAACCGGGAATGATTGTTCAATCAGTTCCAGGGCATATTCGAATTTACCGAGTGCTTCATCGCGTGATGCCGGGATGTAAATACCGCGGGTTATCCTGTCGCGCTGATCTCCCCGTTGCTGCATAGCCTGTGCGACTTTATGTCCGGTTATGTCGGACGGTTTTTTCCCGATTCTGTTCAATCGCGACCACATGGCTACCGGCCCTCTGAATAACCAGGTAAGGCCGGGTACCGTGATCTCTGAATAGATTTCATCAAATGCGGTCTGGATACGGTAAAAGGAGTGATCCATCGCCCATGTAAAATAATCCAGGTCCTCAGTTCGGCGCCCTTCGGCTTCGAAGCGGCGCAAGGTTGCAGTTGCAAGAAACATCCAGCTTAAAATATCGGCATAACGGCCTGCCAGCTTCTCTTTCATTTTGAGGGCACCACCATAAGAACCCAGAGCAATATCCGCCATGAATGCAAAAGATGCGGATGCCCAGGCAAGTTTTCTATAGTATTTTGCTGCCGGCCCGCTTACTGGAGACCGGGCTAATCGCCCGCGGGTAAAGCTCAGCATTCCTGCACGGATTTCATTTTGTACTACATGGCCGATGTGTTTCCAAAAATGGTTATCAAATTTCTTTACATCTTTTTCCATGAGTGCCTGGATTTCTTTGAGCGCGTATGGATGGCTCCGTATCGCACCCTGACCGAAAATGATCAGGGTTCTCGTAAGAATATTAGCACCTTCCACCGTAATGGCAATCGGCATGGCAATGTAAGAATGGGCAAAAATGTTTCTCGGTCCGCGTGATATACCAGCTCCCCCGGTTATGTCCATCGCGTCATTGATAATTTCCCGGCCAAGCTCGGTAAAATTGTATTTTGCGATTGCGGTCACCACGGCCGGCTTTTCGCCCTGGTCTAAAGCGCCACAAATATACCCCCGGGCAGCATCCATCAGGTAGGTGTACCCTCCAATGCGTGCGAGCGGCTCTTCGATTCCTTCGAATTTACCGATATTCAGGCCAAACTGTTTTCGGATGGCAGCATAAGCTCCTGCCGCTCTGGTTGCCGTTCGCGCACCGCCAATCGATTGAGCTGGAAGTGAGATTCCGCGGCCAACCGCAAGGGATTCCATCAGCATCCGCCATCCAATACCAGCCCCCTCTTTACCGCCGATAATGGCATCAATGGGCACAACAACGTTTTTGCCCCTGGTGGGACAATTATAGAATGGCACACCAAGCGGGTCGTGGCGTTTTCCCAGTTCTACACCTTTCGTTGCGGATGGAATCAGGGCGGCGGTTATACCCGGATTTTCTCCTTTACCAAGTAAGTTATCCGGGTCACTCAATTTAAATGCGAGGCCAATCACCGTAGAAATGGCTGCCAGTGTGATATACCTTTTATCCCAATTCAATCTCAGACAGAGTTCGCCATCATCATCCCGGAAAACTACTCCGTAACTCATCATAGATCCCGCATCAGAACCTGCATTGGGCTCCGTTAAAGCAAAACAGGGTATCTCCTCGCCTTTAGCAAGCCTCGGGAGATAATAATCTTTTTGTGCCTGGGTGCCATAGTGCATCAGAAGTTCGGCAGGGCCGAGTGAATTGGGCACCATTACAGTGGTGGCCAGGGGCCCGCATCGCGAAGCAAGCTTGGCTACAATCTGGCTGTGGGCGTTTGCAGAAAAATTGTAACCACCATACTTCTCTGGGATAATCAACCCAAAAAACCTCTTTTCTTTCATATAAGCCCAGGCTTTTTTGGGAAAATCTTTGCGCTGAAATACCTCCCAGTCTGTAACCATACTGCATAGTTCTTCGACCGGCCCATCCAAAAAAGCCTGCTCTTTTTCGGTGAGTTCCGGATACGTTTCTTCATTAAGACGTTTCAGGTTTGGCTTTCCGGAAAAGAGTTCCCCTTCAACCCATACAGTCCCTGCATCTATGGCTGTCTGTTCAGTTTCAGAAATAGCCGGAAGAATTTTCAAGGCATCAAGCAGCTTCATTAGCGGGCCGGAGAGTATTGCCCGGCGGATCGCCTTCAGGTTGAATATAAGTGCCAATACTACAAAACCGATGAACAGCCATAAAGGTGCCTGAAACCCGGCCAATGCGGCCAGGCCCGCTGCTGCCCATAACCAAAGCGGAGCTCCGCGATATGCGAAAATCAAAAAAACCAGAATCACGGAACCCCATGAGATCCAGCCGGGTACCTGTGAAAAAAAAGCGAATTGATGAATCATACTTTCCATAGCATTCTCCACTTATACGGGTGATTTTTGTAACACAAATCCCCTGATAATATTTTCAAGGGCTTGTTCTATAAACTGTTCCTGCGGAATGCGTGTATCGAGCCGCTTATTCAAGATGACGGAAACCACTCCATGCAATTGTGCCCAAAGCGTGTAGGCATTGATCAGGGCATCCTCCACATCAATCTGTTCTCTTGCGTGCCCTTCACTGATAATGCCTGCCAGTAATTCATACCCACTGCGGATGTTCATGAACTTCTCTTTCGGATATCTGGGCATCTCTTCAGGCCTCACCATGTAAATGATTTCATATTCCTGAGGATGATTGAGAGCATAGCTTATATATGCACGAGCCATATCCTCGAGTTGCATAAGCAAACCCTTAGACACATCGACGACCTCCATCAATGCCGCCTTCAGGTTTTCTATGCTTTCTTCAATGAGTGCCAGGAGAAGATCATCTTTGTTTTTGAAATACAGATAAATGCTTGTTGCCGAGACATCAGCCCTCTCGGCGATACGTCTCATCGACATTTTACCGAAGCCTTCTTTAATCAGAAGCTCCCTGCTCACTTCAAGTATTTCTTCGCGTAATGACATAAAAATGAAAGGTTAACACTGTTAAGTAAACAGTTTTAATTTATCAAAATTGTGATCAAAGTCAATATTTATGTTCAATTACGATATTGTAAAAGGAGACGAAACCAAAGATGATCTATTTAGCGGTTGAAGCCTTGAAAAGGAAAATCTTTCCATATTATCAGTCAATCCATTTTCTTCATGTGACGAATGATTGTGTTCGAATTTAAATACAACCGAATATCGTCAGAGGAGTTTTTTTTAGAGACACACGGAAAAGCAACTACAAAACAATATACTGCCAAAGATTTACGGTAATTCATGGAAAAAATGTAATTTTCCATGTTAGAATAAATGATCTGCACAAGTTTGCGGAACCTGAAAAAGTGACCCCATACCAATCATGCATAAAATATCAATGTTCATTTCTCTGTTCCTTTTGCTTGCTTGTAATCAGGCAAATGATTTGGTAACACCACCCGAACCGCTTTACCCGGTCCCGAACGAAGCTCAGCTTGAATGGCACGAAATGGAACTCATTGCATTCATCCACTTTACAACAAATACGTTTACTGGGGTTGAGTGGGGATATGGTGATGAGTCCCCGGATATTTTTAACCCAACTGAGATGGATGTCGACCAGTGGGTAACGGTACTTAAAGATGCCGGATTCAAAGCGTTGATCATCACTGCAAAACACCACGACGGTTTCACGTTATGGCCGAGTGAATACACGGAGCATTCCGTCAAAAACAGTCCGTATTTGGATGGGGAAGGTGATGTTCTGAGAGAGCTTGCTGATGCAGTACGCCGGCACGGGTTAAAATTCGGGGTGTATCTTTCCCCCTGGGACCGGAATCACCCGGAATATGCAAGGCCTGAGTATATCACGTATTATCGCAATCAGATCAGGGAAATTTTTGAAAATTACGGGCCAATTTTCGAAATGTGGTTTGACGGGGCAAACGGTGGTGACGGTTATTATGGAGGGGCGAGAGAAACACGGATGATTGATCGGGAAACATATTATGACTGGCCAGCCACCATTGAAATGGTGCGCGAATTACAGCCCGAACCTCATGTTCTTTTTTTCAGTGATGCGGGCCCGGATATTCGCTGGGTAGGCAATGAGCAGGGATGGGTGAGCGAAACCAACTGGAATACCATCAACAATGACACTCTATATGCAGGGCAATCCGGGATTGAACAGCTGCTCACAACCGGTGAAGAACACGGCCGTAAATGGATTCCCGCTGAGGTGGATGTATCTATCAGGCCGGGCTGGTTTTACCATGCCGAACAGGATTCGATGGTGAAAAGCCCGGAAAGATTATTCGAAATATACCTGTCATCCGTAGGCAGGGGTTCGACACTCTTACTCAATGTACCTCCAGATCGCCGGGGACTGATTCACGAAATTGATACGGAAAACCTCATGAAATGGCGTAAAATGATTGATGAATCTTTCAGCATGAATCTGGCAGCCGGTGCGGATGTATCCGCTGACACATATCGCGGGGCTTCCAATCCCTTTCACCCGGCCAATGTAACCGATGGCAATAAGGATACCTATTGGGCTACTGACGATGATGTCTTAACCGGCTCACTCGTAATTGATCTTGGAGACGAAAAAGTGATCAACTATGTGCAATTACAGGAATATATCCGTCTTGGCCAGCGTATCAGGGATTTTTCGGTTGATACATGGATAGAAGGAGAGTGGAGACAGGCAGCAGCAGCAACCACCATAGGATATAAAAGAATCATGAATCTGAATGGGATTAAAACGGACAGAATTCGGGTAAATATCAATGACTCGAGAGCCGCGCCGGTCATTTCTTCCATCGAGATTTACTGAGATTACAGGCGCTGAGTAATAGGAAAAAAAATGATTTCTGAATAATGATCGAATCAGGAGTTTGCAATATTTCCAATTAGTACTCAGCGAATCTCCTGCCATTTTTGGAAATTGTTGTCCATGCACAGCATGACGGAAATTTAAAATTAAATTTTAACGAACTCTGGCATTCAATTATCTATAGCCTAAAGCTCACATATCGAATAGTTTTTCCTTTTTCCAGATGCATTTTTTCATAAAATGTTTGAATACCGACCAGTTCGGAGTTTCTGCTATCGCGGTAAACATCCTCGATTTTTTCAACAAGATCACACTGCTCATCCCTGATTACTTCAATCGTGTAATCAAATAAGGTTTCGGAGTCGGTTTTGAGATGAATCAGGCCTCCCGGTTTCATCACTCGCCTGTAAATATTAAGGAATTTGGGAGACGTGAGTCGTTTTCTCTCTTTTTTCAGATAGGGATCGGGGAAAATTATCCAAATCTCGTCGATTTCATTTTTGGAAAAAAAATTCTCAAGATGATCGATATAAGCTCTTAAAAACCTGACATTTTCAAGATTATGTTTAAGCGCTTTTTTGGCTCCCACCCATATTCGGGGTCCTTTGAGGTCGACACCTATAAAATTTTTCCGGGGGTACCTCCGGGCAAGTCCAACACTGTATTCTCCTTTCCCACAGGCCAGCTCTAACGTAATTGGGTTATTGTTTCTGAATATTTCAGAATGCCATTTGTCTTTCAGGTTGTCTTCTTCACTGAAATGTTCGTATTCAAATACATTCGAAAAAACGCGAATATCGGCAATACGTTGCTCTTTGTTTTTTTTACCCATAAAAAATCAGGGCATCAATCGTTTGCGGTTCCAGGTTTGCTCTGTTTTTTCATATAGAATGCGGTCATGAAGCCGGCCGGGTCTGCCCTGCCAAAACTCCATTTGGGTGATAGTAATTTCATAGCCACCCCAAAATGGCGGTTTTAGCAGATCGCGGTTCTCATACTGCTCTCTGATTTCCGAAAAACGTTTTTCCAGTTCTTCACGGTTTTTTACCATGCTGCTCTGTTTTGATGCCCATGCACCCATTTGGCTCTCACGGGGCCTGCTTTTAAAATATTCTTCACTTTCCTTTTCTGACACTTTTATTGCCTTTCCTCTCAGCCGAACTTGCCTTTCAAGTTCAACCCACCAAAAAACACACGCTACAGTGGAGTTATAACGGATTTCAGCTGCCTTCCGGCTCTCGTAATTCGTAAAAAACCGGATAGTTGATTCTCCGATGCCTTTCATCAAAACCGTTCTTGCATTGGGTAAACCGGTTTCGTCGACTGTGGCAAGAGTCATGGCGTTTGGTTCCGGCACTCCGGATGAAATGGCTTCTTTGAACCATTTATTAAACAGTTCCATGGGGTCATCAGGGAGCTGATGATTCGTCAAACCTGTGTTCGAATACTGTCTTCTGAGAGAGGCGACTTCTGATGTAAACTCAGCCAAAATATGAAGGTTCGTTCCCTTTTTTCCATTTGATATTGCAACCAATACTCGGTATTTGTTTTTCCGGTGATGATTCTCCGGCCAGCATACTGTCTGTTGCTTTACGCAAATCTCTCCCGCTCGGTTTAATTTCATTTTTTGGGCGGGCATCATCAAACTGACCCCTGTAGTAGAGTTTCAATTCTTCATCAAACAAAAAAAGATCCGGTGTACAAGCCGCTTTGTATGCTTTTGCAATTTCCTGTGATTCATCAAACAGATATGGAAACGGATATCCGTACTGTTCGGCATCTTCCTTCATTTTTTCGGGGCTGTCATCGGGATAATTCTCCACATCATTCGAACTTATTGCAACGATTGCAATACCTCTTGGCATGAATTCTGTAGCGAACTTCACGAATTCCTGTTTAATCATTTTTACATAAGGACAATGATTGCAAATAAACATCACCAGTAATCCGCGATTGCCTTTATAATCATCCAATGTAACCGTTTTGCCGGTCAGAACATCATGCAAAGAAAAGTACGGGGCTTCAATTCCCAATTCGAGCATCGTTGATTCTACTGCTGCCATGGCTTACTCCTTAAGAGATTTATCTTGTTATTTTCCTCATTAAACACAAGATAATGAAAATTCAATCCGCGAACACAGAGAAGAATTTTACTTTAAATTATGCAGAGTGCAAAATGCAAATTTGAACTGTGAGGAGGCCATATTCTTTACCCAAACAAAGCATTACAGCCATTTATATTTATCCGAATAAATTCAGCTGGTCGATAACAGGTCTCCGGAAATGTTCGGTGCTCAGAAAATTGGATTCAATATTTAATCCGAGCTTTTTGGCGTGAATGTGAACAATCTGTTTCATTTGTTCACCGTAGGGTCCGTCAACCCTGAATCGCTCACCAAACTCCCACCGGTTTAATTTTCCATTTTTAAGGCTTCGTAATCTGTTTAATACTTTATTTTTCCGGTTTGGGTGGTGGTCTTCCAGCCATTTGATAAACATTTCCTGCACTACTCCAGGCAGCCTGAGATTGACTATTGACACTGATTTTGCACCGGCCTCAGCCACCTTTCTCATAATCGGCACAATTTCATCATCTGTAAGGCCCGGTATAACCGGAGCAATATTCACATGAACCGGAATTCCAGCTTCAGATAATTCCCGTACAGCCTGTATCCTTTTTCGTGGTCTGGAGGTTCTCGGCTCCATTGATGCTGTAATGGATTCGTCAAGAGATGTAACAGAGAGTGCAACTTTCACTGCATTTTTTTCCGCAAGCTTTGCAAGCAAATCAATGTCGCGGGTAACAAGGTAGTTTTTTGTAATGATCACAAGGGGATGAAGGCAATCGGATAGTACGTTAATACACTCTCTTGTAATTTCCAGTTTTTTCTCAATGGGCTGATAGGGGTCGGTTATTCCACTCATCACAAGAGTCTGCGGCTTCCATGATGGTTTGGCAAGTTCCTGTTTCAGCAGCCTCGACGCATTATACTTCACTACAATTTTCGACTCAAAATCCAAACCGGCACTCATCCCCAAAAATTCGTGAGATGGCCTTGCATAGCAATATACACACCCATGTTCACACCCGCGATAGGGATTTACGCTCACATTAAATGGAATGTCCGGACTGTTATTTCTCGAAATAATCTGAGTAGTATGATCGGGAATCAATACTGTTTTTGGACAGTCTAATCGGCCTGTAACTTCATCAGGTTCATATTCAAGGTGGATAGAATGAAACCGGTTTTCAGGATTGTGAGCGGCTCCGCGTCCGTGAATGGGTACAGGCATATATTACATATATTTTGTACATATAATTTACACCTGTAATCATTCTTTGTCAAGTTACTTTAATGTTGTTCTTTTGGCATCAAACTCTCCTTTCACGGTAATCGTACCGAGAACCTCACAATTACCTGATTCATCAAAACCAGTGTCACTGGCTGTAAATTCGAACTTACCGCTTACACGGTCATCTGAAGAATTTTCAATGGTAAGTGTGCCTTCTTCTTCTGTGTTATCCGAGCAAAAACCAGAAAATAATGGAGCATATTCAGTTGCATTGTTACCGGTTCCGTGAATATAAAATGCGGAAAACTTGCTGGAATCCAGAAAATCTGAACTAATAGAATAGTTTCCGGGGGCTGGACGTGAAATCGGAGAAGTACCTATCCTTTGAAAGGAAAGTTCAAATGTAGATGGCCCGACATCAAATA
>SKKO01000087.1 GCA_007123715.1 Balneolaceae bacterium
ACTCAAATATAAAAGATATATATATATGGCATCCATTACCTGAACAGATTTGCAAATTGAGGGGCAGGCAGGAAGGTTTTAGCCATGTAGGCCGGAAAGCCCCTGGAAAACAGACGAACAGAGTAAGTGAAGGCAGCTTTTCCATGTAGGCCGGAGAGCTTCTCCGGCTTGGAAAGCCTCTGCATACCCGCAGTTATTTGAGGAAAGGCACTTAGCCACAAGGACACGAAGGCGCGAAGGTATTTAATGTGGACTTGATCTCTTTGGGAGAGGACACCCATGAAAAACAGAGGAACGGACGAACCGATTAACAGAGTAAGTGAAGTATACTTTTTGCTAAAGCCATGTAGGCCGGAGAGCTTCTCCGGCTTGGAAAGCCCCTGAATAACAGAGGAACGGACGAACGGATGAACCGATTAACAGAGTAAGTGAGGGTAGTTTTAGCTGAATGGGGATTTTTGGAATATAAAACTTTTTTTGTTCATCGTATTCAGTTTCCTTCCTGTCAATCCAGTGAATGACAATCCTTCGATATTCGGAGTTTGGTGTTCGATATTCGGTGTTCAAACAGCGTTGTCTCTGCAATATTTTCAGAATGGTATTTCCAATCAGGATTGGGCAGATTCTCAGGAATCTCTTTCTGTTCTTACCCACTCTTTTGTCTTTCCTTTCCTGAACACATTCAGATACAGTTTCATTTTCCAGAAGATGTAGTATGGTATACGAAGCAGCGATTTGTACAGGTTTTTATCGGCACCCGATACAATTAGTCCCAGAAAAAAGTAAGCAATGCCAATGATTAAAAGAATTGTCCAAAGAAGTATATGCAGTGCAGGCAGTATATTTATCAGCCATAAAAGAATTGTGAGGGATAATATTGCCGTTGTAATCAACATTAAATTTACAAATGGAGGTGTTATAAGGTCAAGGAATACATCAAAGTAGGATACAGATCGTTCTTTTATTGCTTTAGCCAAAAATTTTGAAGTATACATTTTGATAATTCCGTACCGGCCAATTTCCCATCTTGACCGCTGTGATTCGGCATTTTTTGCTTCCACAGGCATTTGTGCCAGAACAGTGGCTTCCGGGGCAAAATCAATTTTTTCTCCTTTTAATAAAAGTATCAAGCCATACTCCACGTCTTCTATCAGTGACCAGGCTTTCCATGGCACCTCTCGTAATACATCCGCATTGAAACACATGCCATTACCGCGCAGCCCCATATTCAAATTGAGTACTTTCCGCCCAAGTGGTTTTACATAATTATACAGCATAAATCCAATTCGTGTGGCTTCAACACTCCAGTTGCCCGGGTCCGGTAAAACAAGGTCGCTACTCTGGATTACACGGCTGCCCTGCTCCAGGTAATAGTTCATAACGTCAAGATAATTCCCTGAAATCAGGCTGTCTGCATCCACGACTATAATAGCATCAAAAGCATCCTGTTGTGCTAATATTTGGTCGAATGCCCACCGCAGTGCATACCCTTTCCCGGCTTTGTCTGCATTGGTACGTTCTAATACCATGGCTCCCAGAGAGCTTGCAATTTTTGCAGTATTGTCGGTACAGTTATCAGCTATTACAAACACTTCATAATTTCTTTTTGGATAAATAAGCCCTGATATACTATATATAGTTTTGGCAATAATTTTCTCTTCATTATGGGCAGGTACTACGATTGCAAATTTCCTGCTCTTCTCAGATTCAAATGAGGTAATCAATTTAGCATTTAGAGCCAGTAAACCCAGGAAAAACTGATATCCCAATAGGGGGGCAGTTAAAATAAAAAGCGTAAAAAATAAGATTTCCAGTGGGTTCATTAAATGTGGTGTTTGTTAATTTGAAGTTGTAATAATTGCAGATTGATTTGTTGGGGTTGATAATGCGCTGGTTACATAAACAAGAATGGCGGTAAAATTAATGGCAGGTTCATTCACCAGGTAATTTTTAAACACATCCTCATAATTTTTTGCAGGGTAGGGTGAGATCATTCTGTCGTTTAGCAGCCGGTGGTTATTGGGCCCTCCTACGAGCATACCAGGCACCGGGTTACTGAAACGACCCATCTCAGAAAGCTGATGATATGGATGCCGTACCGGTGCAGAACCCACACCTGTTACTTGTGAAAGGTTTAAGGGATTTCGGCCCATTATAAAATGAAACTGATCGAGTGCGGCATTTTTATACTTTGCATAACCGGTAATTTTGTAAGCCTGGATCAGGTCGAACGAGTAAGCCAGGCCTACACTGTTTGAGCCCCAATAATACTGATCATAACGCAGTAAATTATTGTAGCTATTCTGATTGTGAACTTCTAATACACTATCCGCATGCCGGATAGCTGCTTCCCGAACAGCGTCTTTTTCTTCCAGATGTTTCCCGCTTATTTCAGAGTGGAGAAATGCACGCATTGCCAGGCTATTTACGTCCCGCCAGCTTATCGGTGGAATACCTGACTCGTAGAGTTTCCTGTAATTTTCAATAAAAAATGACAGATACTTATCTTGCCCGGTCAACTTATATAGCTCCATAGCTGCCCAAAGGCGTTCATCAATGTCCGATGGATCATCATACTGACCACCTGTGACACCTTCCGGATTTTTAAAGCCACCCGTTGGGAAATTTTCCGGGTTCTCTTCCAGCCAGCTCCAGGCATGTTCTGCAGCTGACTTTAAGATTAGAGAAAAATCCGGATCATAGTTTTTCAAATGGCGTGAACCGATTGCCACTGCTGCTGTAAATGATGCAGTAGCAGCGCTGCTGATATCAAAAATATAACGCGTTGACGAATCGGTATGTGGCAAATATTCTCCGATCCACTTTTCCTGGGATACTTTATGATGTACAGCCCCATCATTACGCTGCATTTTCAATAACCACTTCAAAGCCCAGCTTACTTCGTCGAGCAGATCGGGTATGCCGTTGCCTGATTCAGGAATCCTAAGATGATTGTCCCAAAAATTATCTGGTTTTGCTTCAAACGCATATAACAGAAGGCCTGCACTCAAAGCTGTATTTACAGTGAACTTGTTGTAGTCGCCGGCATCGTGCCAGCCTCCGGTAACATTTAATGATTTTCCCGGGTTATCAAAAAAAGGTGCATCATCCATATGGCAGATTTCATAACCCCAGCCTGATTCATCACCAACCTGAGTTCCGCACCGGTGATAATAATAACTTCTGCTCATGATCTGTAAAGCATCAGCATATACATTTTGGCTGATTTTAAACTTGTTCGACATATAGGGTTCAGACTGAGTTCCAAAGGCTTTGATCACATACTCCCCATCAAAATTAAATTCTGTGAAATCAATAACTGATATTATGTCGCCGGTAGAAGTATCCTTTCCAGCGTGTGCTTTAATTAAATCGGAATAAACCACTTTTGAATCGTTCGTTCGTACCAGCTCAAACCATGTGGCTTCTGCATTAACCAGATAGGCATGTTTGGAGCTCTCTATTTCGTAGCCAACCTGGTTAACGGCAATAAACTTTTTTTCCGTTGAATGAGCACAGCCAGTGATCATTGCCAGGAAGATTAAAGTGCAAAAAAGTTGAATAGCTTGTGCAGAAACCGGCTGATCCATTTTGAATGAACCCTCGCTAGCATCAGGAAGCGGATTGCCACATGACAGTGTGCAGTGTATTCTGTTGATAAACTTTTTTGATATTGATGAAAGCTGAGATGTTTTCAATATTTCTCCGAATTTGATTGTAGTATCTCCTTGTGCATTGCGGGGGTTGCTTTTTTTGTAGGGGGCGATGGCGATTGAATACGGGTGCTATTTAACCCAACAGCCCGTTCGGCCTCACGTTTAATAGAAGCAACAAACTGTTCCATATTATGTTTTTTAACGATAAAGGCCCGGGCTGCCCTGCCCATTCTTTCACAACGTTCCGGGTCATTCCACAAAGACTCTATGGCATCCCGCATGGCTTCCGAATCTCCTAGCGGAACATAGATTCCCGTAACGCCATCCTCTATAATGTCAATTTGTCCCTTAGATCTTGTGCAAATAACCGGCTTGCCCATAGCCATCGATTCAAGAATGGTTGTTAACCCGTTATCAGAATCTGTTGGTAAAAGAGGAATCACAGTGAATCGTGAACGTGCATATAATGACCTGAGTTCCGTTGGTTTTTTGAGGCCAACTGTGACCCAGTCGGGCAAATTTTTGATGTCATGAAGTGTTTCTACTGTTTTAAAAATATCACCCCGTGATGCTCCGGCGGCAATATGACACGGGATGTTCAGGTGACGAAGGGCACCAACAAGGGTAGGGTAATCGCGTGCTTCCATTCCTACCGAGCAAATCATATCTGTTTCAACCTTTCTTGGACTCCAAAAAAGTTGGTCAATACCCCGTTTAAGAAGTATGATTTTATCCGGATGTACTCCAAATCGTTCAATTGCAATTTTTCGCTGCATGGATGCCCATATCAGAAAACAGGTAACGGAGTCCTTAGTTTTTTTTAAAAACCAGATCTTCTTTTTCGATTTCTTCCTGTCCACGGATGTAATCCTTGATAAAACGATGATGTGTGGTTTTGAAGAGCGAAACCACTTTAAAATCAGGGCAAGCGGAAAGCTTACTTTCTCAGTGTGACTCAAAATCAGATCGTACCGATTCAAGATGAACAGAGCTTCAAGTATTTGTGCTATACTCACCGGAATATAGCTGTAAATTAATTTGCGCAGATAGGGAGGTTTTTCAGCCAGATATCGCTCATCCAGCACCTCAGCCGAAATAGCATCTTCCAGAAGTGAAACCCTTGGTATCTTGTCTTCGGACTCAAGCTGTCGTATCACCTGATTCGACTCTTTATCCATACCTTTGGAAATTATATAAAGCGTTTTCATGGGATTAAATTTTATGATTCATTATGTCACATGGAACATTCAGGCATTTATTCATGCGTTTGTGTGCCCGTAATATCGACCATGGATGATTCATAGGATCCTGTAACTAAGAATTTGAATTGAACATATTTTGGATATTCAAATTTCCAGATTTACCCGTTCCGTTAGAATCCATTTTAATGCTTCTTTGGGTTTCCATTTTGATATTATTATGAACAATTCTTGTTTTAAGACGAAAATAGAGCCACTCTATATATTGGTAAGGCAAAAGCAGGGTGAATAAAAATTTTAACATTGAAGTGTCATGATTAATCGCGAGTCTTCTGAAATCCATCATAGATTGACTAAATTTTGCAGATCCCGAATAGACACCACAGGCGAATAAAAATCCGGAGTCTGAAACAATTTTTTCTACTCTTTCATCAACGCTTCCATAGGGATAGGAAAACGTCTGAATCGGTTGCTCAAGAACATTTTCAATCGCTTCCTTCGATTTGGTAACCTCATGCAGAATCTGCTTTTCAGGTAAACCCGTGAGCGGAAAATGATCCAGGGAATGTGCTCCGATTTCAAATCCCATTTTTTGTACCGCTCGTATCTGTTCATCCGACATTAACGGACAGGTATCAAAATCATTTAACTCATCCCAACGGGCACTTTTCAATTCTCGATCGCCCATTACGAAAATAACAGCCCTCATATTCAACTCAAGCAGTACAGGTATTGCATTTTCAAGTGTATCCAGATAACCGTCATCAAAGGTGATGATGATAGGCTTTGAAGGCAACGTAAGTTTGCCTTCTACAAATAGTTGATAGTCGGAAAATGTGATCGGGGTATAACCTAACCGGTCAATCAGATTCATTTGTTTTTTGAATTCAGGAACGGTTACATAATGCCATCGACTCTCTTTTTCAGGTTCTTCCGCAAGTACCCTGTGATACATCAGTACTTTTATCTTTAGAATTCTGTTTAAATCTTTCATATTTAAGTGGTCAAGTGGTGGTCTTGTTAATACACTGTTTTCTGGTATTTTGTAAATGCAACAAGTGTGCCATTCAGCGGGTTAATATTTTATTTTTGCAGTTCATTGGAAAACGATCAGCGAATGAATGATTTTCAAACAAGGGTTTTCTCTTCTTCTGATATGAACGTGCAATTTTATATCTGTAAAAAACTGTCCCGTGTAATAAGTGCACATATCATCCTTTCTTCTTCAGCTTATTTATTTTATCGACAATAATCTCCATCCTGAATTTGAAGTATCCTGAAATCATGTTTAGAAGTCCTTCTTTTTTATACTGCATCTTTAAAAGTGTTTTTTCACGATTAAAGTATTTATGGGAGATTGAAAAAACTCGGATTATTGAGGCCGGTAAGCCCCAACCCGTTTTCCAGTAACTGGTTTCAGGAATTGTAATTCTCCAGTTTTTCAAAGCAAGATGAGTAAAATCATGCTTATAAGATTCATCCCCCCGCAATAGTTCTATTCTTTCAATGGGCAGTTTAAAGGAGTTCTCAACCAGGTCTAAAAGCAGGCCAATGCCCGGCCGGTATTTGGCAGAGGGGCTGCCTTCATCATAACCGCTCATATAATCATAAAAGCGACCGTTATACAAGAGTAACATTCTTACTGCACACACCCCGCCCTCATCAACAGCCTGCTTTAACCAGAGGCGTTTATCCTGATACGCGGCAAATGATATTTCTTTGAAAAATTCACTGAACCTCTCGTCCTGAAAGGCGCCGGGATAACCCAGGCTGTTCCATTTATCCTGGTGTAACTGCATCAATTTGATAATCATCTGCTCAACATCAGCCATTGCAGCCGGTTCTTCTATGATATATTCATTCCCGATTCCACGTGCACGCAAAGTCTGTCTGAACCGGCGCCTTGCGTTCGATTTTGCTTTAGTTATGAAATCCTGAAAATCTCCCTTCCGGTCAACTTCTATATAATAACAGGTATCTGTATGTTCTGCCCGTACCATGCGCTTCGATTTTTTCAACAAAGGGTAGAGTGTTTGCATGATGTAACTGTCATCTCTTGCCTGGTGGAAGGTAAACTGGTGATTGGCGAATTCCGGCGAAGCTAAAAGTCTGATAAATAGATTAGCGGTACGGGTACCGTAATGAGGATCGACAATCAAATCCAAAAAATCGCTTATCCCATAATCATCTGAAAATCCAAGCTGCTCATTTGTGTTCCCGCCGCTTCCGATTAACTGCATCCTTTGTTGTATCGTGATGCCTCCCAATTTTGTAATTCCTTTAAAAAGAGGGAAAATGGCTACAAGTCTGAGATTGTCATATACTGTCACAATAAACAAAGACCGATTTTTATGCCGACCGAAATGCTTCCACCAAATGGCAGCCCATCCCGATGACATGCAGATCGTTTGATTCGACAGATGTGCCAATTTTTCCCACTCCAAATTCAGTGTTGAAAAAATACTTTCATCGGTATGAATGCGTATGGTCAGTTCTTGTTTACGAACAGTATGAGGAATATATTTTACTTTCGGTTTAGTAAGTGTCATGATTTCACCGATCATATTGATTCCTGTTTGATACTTTTGTCATTGTAGTTTCCGTTGCTTTCGTCATTCCACCGGTCCATTGCTTCCAGATCTGCTTCCGTAAATCCGGCGGGTCTGGCAGGTATTGAATGAAGGTTTGTCAGCTCTTTATAAGCCCGATCCATCTGAAGTCCGATACTTTCCCACCTGTATAGATTCTTCACCAGTTCATATCCTTTATCCATTAAATCGTTAGCTCGTTTTGGGTTCTCGAAAAGCTCAATAACCCTGTCTGCAAATTCATCTGGATTGTCAGCAATAAGTATTGATTCCCCGTGTACCACATCAATACCTTCGCATCCGATAGATGTAGTGACAATTGGTTTTTTTACTGCCAAAGCTTCCATAATCTTAAGCCGGGTACCCCCACCCATTCTCAATGGAACCACGTAGACTGCCGATTTCTCGATATAGGGCCGGGTATCTTCTACGAAACCTGTAACAATGATATTCTGATTGGCTCTGTTTGAAATAGATTGGGGCGGATTTTTTCCAACAATAGTGATGGTTGCATCCGGAACTTTTTCCAGAATTATTGGAAATATCTCATCCAGAAACCAGGAAATTCCATCATAGTTAGGTACGTACTTCATCATTCCTACAAAGACCATGGAATGAGGAACAGGCCGGGTATTGAAAGGCTGGAAGTAATTTGTATCCACTCCGTTGGGAATCAGATACTTTGGAACATCCGGCAGGGTTTGGTTATAGATGGATATATCGCGCTCACTTGTAACAAAAAGAGCGTCCTGCTCGCTGCAAACAGCCGTTTCTTCTTTGTAGAATTTATAAGCCTCAAGATGATAAAACAGCTTTTTGAATGGATTTTTTACCTTTGCCATTCGTTTAAAGTTGTCATATTCAACATTATGAGAATCGATAATGTTGATTGCCGGGCTGTTATAGCGGAACATGGCCATAACCGGAAATTCACTTTGAATCACATCAAATAACTCGGCTTCCAGAAGCCGGTCGAGCTTCTCTTGAAATTGCTTCGACCTGGTTAACTGGTGCCAGTTACTGTGAGGTGTAAATAGGGATTTAATCAGGCTCCAACGTACAAAATTATCAGAATAAGGATAGTCCACAAGATGGGTTTTTCCTTTAAGCAGTGGAAACTGTTTGATTAATTCCTTTTCCTCCTCCGGGGTGCTGAATCCGGCAACCGTAACGTCATGATATTTGCAAAGATGGTTTAACAGGTGATAGATACGTAATGCACCGCCAAAAACAGGGTTTGCGGGACTGTAGGGGATAAGATATAATACTTTCATTTTAATGTTTATTTAATGTGTGCGATTAAACTTTGACGTCTTTCAGCGATAAAGGCTGTGATCATCTTTAACTCCATCTTATTAAATGTCTTTAGCAGCAAAAGACCGGAGATGTAGAAAACAGAGGCAAAAAACAGTACGATCATCCAGTATATCCCGGTATAGGACAGCAATAAAATGACCGGCAAAACCATCAGGATCGTTGCTGCAAAAGGTTTGACGATATAAGAACTTTTGAATGTTTGCAGGTACTCTTTTGGAATCAGATAGAAAGCTGAAACCATGACAAAGATCTCGGTAATAAGTGTAGCAACTGCCGCGCCAATACCGCCGTTTAAAAAGACTTGTTGTGTGTATGGAATCAGAAGGTAATTGACAGAAATGTTAACGAAGATTGCAAACAATCCGATGAAGGCCCAGGCCCTTTGCCTGTTTGCTGCTCCCATAAGGGCACTTCCCAGGATAATATCGATGTAGATGAACGGGATGCTGAGCGCAAAGATCTGCAGTATGATGATGGAGGGGGAATACTCTTCAAGCCCCATAAAAAAGTGGATGATCGGTTCAGCAAAGATAAAAATAAGTGCCGCCACGGGAATGCCCAGGAGAATCATCAATCTTATACTGTGGCCAACCGTACTCTCTAACACTCCCTTTTTATTGTCCCAAAGTTTAGAAAAAACAGGGAAAATAGCTGTTTTATAGAGTAAGGGCAGAACCATAACGATATCAAAAAAGCGAAATGCCCCTCCGTACCAGCCGGTTACTTCCTCAGTGGTGAATGAAGCAAGCATAACGGCATCTATACGATAGTAAATCACCGAAAAGAGCGAAAAGAGAAAAAAGGGCATCCCGGTGCGAAAAAGGGAAAACATTGCAGGATCAAATTTGTAACGTATCCTGACAACCTTTCTGGAAAATCCATAAATAACAATCAGGTTCAGCAGGGCACCTACCGTCATTACAATGGCAACCCCGATGGAATCTGCCCCAAGCAGCAGGGCACCAACAGCAAACACTGCTACAAAAACCCTCTCTGCGATTTTTCCGATGGAGGGATATTCCATTTTTTCTATCCCCTCAAAATAGGCATTCAAAGCTGTTGACCCACCTTCCCAAAGTTTTGCAATGACGAGGATTATAATCAGAAGGTGAACATGCTGGGAATAGCCGAGTAAATTTGAAAACAGAAGGATTAAGCCGATTGAAAGAATCCAAAGTGCAATGCGGAACAAAATATAACTGCTCAGAATAGCCTCTCCTTTTGTTCGTGAGCGGGCAACTTCTTTTGGGATGAGATAATTGCCACCAAAGTCTATAAAAAGCCCGAGAATCATTTTTATGGAGAGGGCCAGATAGAGCCTTCCGAAATCTTCGGGGCCGAGATAGCGCGGTAAAAAATAGAGCAAAAGGAAACTGGATCCCCAGGTAACCACCTGTGCACCGAACATTACAGACACATTCTGCGCAACTGATTTACCAATCTCTGTACGGGTGCTTTGGTTACTCATACGATTTCCGTTATGGTCTCGTCCTGAGACTTTTGTTCTCTGTCTATATGCATAATTACAGGAAGAAGGCCCATCAGGCAACCCAGGTAGATCATACTCCTGTAATAGGTAAGCTGAAGGTCAAAAAACGAGACTACCATCTGATTAATCACTGCAATAACAATGACCAGTGTTATCACCTTCAGATAAGGGTCATTAAGGCGAGTGAAGACCTGAGTTCCTTTTGCAACAAAGCAATTAAAAAAGAACCAGAACGCAAAGAAACCCACGGAGCCCATTTTAACAAGAATCCAATACATATGATTATGGGGGATGTAATCCCGCAGTGGGAACCGTATGTTGATCAGTGGAATAGGTTGGTCATATCGCTTACCAAATCCGGTTCCCAGAACCGTATTATTCACCACTGTTTGTGCCAGATTGTAATTTTCATTATCCCTATAGAGATTGGAAGAGTAATCTCTAAAATTGGTTTCCATGTCAGGCTCCACAAATGCGGATTTAAGCATTTGTACAGGCCGGCCTACCGAACTGCTGGCATTATTCCAAAAGGCAAATCCATAGATGAGCAGAATGGACAGTACAGGAATAAAAAATTTCAGGAATTGGATTCTTTTCAGTGCGGGTAATAGTACCAGTATAGCCGTTATCGAGACGATCAGTGAACCATAGGTAGCCCGGCGCTGCGCAACATAGAAACCTACAAAAAAGATCAAAAGAGATGCCAGCAGCCACAATTTTTGTTTCTGGCCGGTCTGGAACAGCAGAAATCCAATTAGCAGCACAAAGAGTGTAATCATAAAAACCGGGTCTTCATGGTTTGTCAGAACATCAAATCCTCCTGTTGTAAAACCAAGGTTTACAAACCGGGCAACTCCCTGCAAGGCTTTGATGGTAATGCCGATGATAATGACCCAAAAAAGCATAGTAATTTGCTTTTTAGATTCCAGAATTTGAGGTACAATCAGATACATCAAACAAAGATAAAACAGGGCTCGAACCTCCCAGAGGGCAATCATAAAATCGCCACCGGTACGCATGCCGTTCAGAAAAGCCAGCACCAGACAAGCGAAAAAAACCAGATAGGCACCCCAGACAGAAATTGGCTTAAAAGTAAAATCTTTCCGGACAGCCATGTGCATAAGAAGGGCAAAGCTGAGAAACAGGATGTGAATCTCAAACGGACTAATCATCCCGAAATGGAAATAAGGAACATAGCTGATTTCTTTCAGATTATTGAAAAAAGAAACATCGTGGGTAATTGTAGCAAAGCCGGGAATGGCATACTGTTCAAATAGCAACACGGTGAAGATGAACAGGTATAAGCTGTAATCGATTCGAAACACGCTTAAGAACAGAATAAAAATTAGATAGAGAATTCCTGTTACCAAAGCCACATTACCTTCAAAATAATACATGCCGGCCGCCATCATTGAGGCAAAAAGCAGCAGGATCCATATTACGAATGAATTATCCCGATCCAGTCCCAGTGGTTTCAGAAGTATTCTTTGATAGATCGAATCATTTGCAGAATGGTTCATTGTATTCATATTTTTTCCCCATCACTCAGGAGGTTGTATGCCATACATCTTAAAAACGACGTATGCCACCATCAGTGCCGTCAGGACAAATACTGTAAGGAAAGGGATCCTATCACTTATTGCCTGTTTTGCCCTAACCATCACCAAAAGGTGAAAAGCGATAATTCCAAGTAGTACTGTCATGATTTGTCAACCCTGTTAAAAACATAGGCGATGAATTGTGATTCATCCAGGTTCTTAAATATTCTTTTAAAATCGGCTTTTTTTGTCTTCCTGCTATCGATCACTCCAATCAAGCCGTCGATCTCATTAATAAAATGAATCGGGAAATCTGCGATCGGATAGATGGATCCCATATCGATAATTACAAAATCGAACTTATTCCTGAGTGCGGCCAAAATTTGTCTCAGCAGGAGAGTTTGCTCAATTCCCGGAGTCAGATCACTGTCACCCGCTGTCATCAGGTAAAGATTATTGACACTTGTAGGTACCACACGCACTTTTTTATAAGCTATTGCTTCAGCCAACCCTGGGGATTGGGTTGTCCCAAAAACATGATGTAGTTTGGGATGCCTGAAATTCATATCCACTAACAAAGTTTTCTGTTTGTAACCGCTTGCCAGCGACACAGCCATATTCGCCGCAACCAGTGTTTTTCCATCATTTCTGTTTGCACTGGTTATTCCGATGGTCATCTTTGTATTGTCAAAAGTGGCGGCCAGTTTCGAAAAGTTGAAACTGTTGTAATACTTCATGTCAATTATTTTACGGTCTACCGTAGTCAGGCTATCGGTTGATATACGAACCGGAAGAAAATCCGAAGAATTTACTACGCGATCATTCTCGCTTATTTCAAGAGATTGAGTCTCATTTTTTGTAAAAATTTTTTGGCTGCTCATAAATTTTTGGCTGTTAACCACTTGTTATATATGCGATAATCGGTTTTTCGAATGGTAAGTCTGATTCGTCCCGAAGAGTTGTATCCATGACTTCTGCCACAGCGCTTGCAACGACGCCCATTACTACACCAAGAAGAAGGCCGATGCCCAGAATCAAAACTTTATTTGGTGATACAGGTTTCTCGGGCACAATTGCGGCATCGAGAACAATAAATTGATCGGCAGCCCGCATTCCAATATCCCGAGTCATCCTTGCCTGCTCCAGCTTTACTCTCATTTCAGCCTGCAAGCCTTCGTAGATACTGAAATCGGAATGTTGAGAAGTGGCTCGCTGGGTAGCAACAAAAAATTGCTGCATATCGCCCACAACCCGTTGTTTCTGGAGGTTAAGCTCCTGTTTTTGAGAGTTAAGACGTTGTATGTTTGTTGTAACCGTAGGAGGTATCCGGTCTGCAACCTGCTTTATCTGCACAGCTAAAGCCTGAAGCCTAGGATAACTTTCGGTAAACTGCTGCTGAAGATTGTCATACTCATTCAGAAGTACAAGCAACTCATCACCAAACTGCATATCCGATAGCGGCAACCTATAGAGGTAATGGATCCCCTGATTTACATTTACCTCGTCTTGAAAAGATTTAAGGGTTCCCAGCTTCTCTTCCTCCTGCAAGAGTCTCCATTCAATGGCATCCAATTGTCCATCTATACTTTGCAAGCGATCCTGTAGTGCATCAGAATCGCTTGGTAAATTCTGCATTCGGTCAGAGGTTATAGAAACGGTCTGATCTCTTTGATTATCAACAATGGTTTCGAGCTCTGCCAATTTATCGCTGAAAAAATTGACTGTCTCTTCATGTCTGCGGGATTCCATCAGGAGCTTTGTTTGGATAAAGTGGTTGGCAAGAAACTCAGCTCCGTTTCGGGCACGCACAGGGTCGGTATCATTATAACTGATTTCAAAAGCATCGGTAGCCCGTAACCGTGTACCGATATTTTTTTGAGTATTGGCAATGAGCAGCTGTCTGTCAGCTTCACTTTTCACTTCAGTGTTCAGATTGAGGCTGTCAATCAAAAATTCCATTGTAGATCTGCTGTAGATGATTTCATTGAGGGATTGGATTCTGTCTTCAGAGGCGATATGAACGGCTATTTCATAAAGAACGAGTGGATTCAGTGTCTCATCCTTCTGAACCAGAATGGTTGTGGTGGACTCGTATTTTGGTTCGATAAAGTAAATGGCCAGCATTGCAGCTAATACAAACAGTATGGGCGAAAAGATCAACAACAAACGCCTGCGCTTTATGGCCGCCTTCAGGTCCTGGGCTACATCTTTTATTTCATACATAAATTTTAATAATTAGATATTTAAAAGTGTGGTATTGAATTACATGTATCGTTTTGCAATAGTTATGCCAACGTTAAACAACGATGGTAAATCGAATCAAAATTGCCCCTCTAAGCATGTATAGTGCCTGTTTATGGCCATTAATTATTTTTATCGGGATAATTCATTCAACTCTTCCAATTTAGAATAGCATCGTATTTACTCAACTCACTTAACCCGATGTGCATTTACTACTCTATTACGATGAATCGTGCTTGAATTCCACGTAATATCTAACATATATAAAAATACTAAATCAATAAATTTCAATTATTTATTGTATTAATAAAGTTATCGGAAATTTGTTTGGCATACTTGTTGTACTCAGTGAAGCCGGTCTATTTAACTAAAAATATCAGAGACGAAGTTTATGAGAACCCAGCAACAGTTTTATATATACCCTTTCATTATCCTTGTTTTGATAATGGCTCAGGCATGCACTGCAACACGCGATTTACCTTCCGATTCGCCGCCTCAAATCACGAACGATGTAAGCCTGGCTGCAGCAGAAGCAGATCATTATGTGATACGCCCGGGTGATGAAATAGAAATACTGGTGTGGGAGCAGCCGAGTTTCAATACACTTACTACCGTATCAAGGCTCGGTACCATAGCTATACCTCTTGTGGGAGAGGTGAAAGTGGCCGGCCTTACACAGGAACAACTCAAACGAGATTTGGAAAGTAAATTGGCGGAGTTTATAAGGGGTGAGATGAATCTGACGATCTCGATTCGAAATATAGATACCCTGATCGTCTCTGTACTCGGAATGGTTGCAAGCCCGGATAATTATCCGGTGGTAGATCAAACCTCTATTTTCAGGATTATTTCTACAGCCGGAGGCACCATAGAAGATGCAAATCTAAAAAAAGTAAAATTATACCGGCATACAGGCCCTGAAGATTACATTACCATTGATCTTTTGGAATACCTGGATAGCGGCCAAATGAACTCCCCGGAACTTCTCGTACGGCCGGGCGACATCGTTTATGTGCCCAGGAAAGAAAATGTAGTACGTGAAATGTCAGAATTTTTACGCGATGTCATCATCCTGTTCGGAATATTCAGAGTCTTCAATTAAGATGAAAAAATTTATCCCCTTTTTTACCCGATCCCTTACCGCATTCACACTCTGTTTCATGTTGTGTTGCCTAAATCCAATAATGGCCCAAATGGCCCAAATGCCACAGTTGATAACCGATGAAAACAGAAAGGGTGTGTTACCGAGCCAAATGGTTGATACCCGTTCTCTTTCCATGGCAAACACTACGATTGCAGATGTGTATGGAAAGCCGTCCATTGGTATTAACGCTGCACTCTCCGGGTTATTCAATCAACCTTCGTTCGTTCAATTCAACTCCAATCACAACTGGGATACCAATTTCATGCAGCATGATCTTACTCTGCCAACCTTGTCTAACGGACCCCATCATATTACCGCACGTTTTGGCCTGCTTCACCGGGGAGTGGATAACCTGCCTTTCACTAAGTCGTCCACATTACCTGAGCCAGATGTTACCATGTACCGGGCAGAATTGGCTTATGCCTTTGCCATAAGCAACTATTTTAGTATAGGTACACTTCAGAGCCTCTCCTACACAAGTAACAGTGAAGAGGCACAATACTGGAATTATTTTGCCGATGTTGGCCTGGTATACGCCCCTGACGGCTCCGTCTCGTATGGGTTGGTTTATCGGGGATTGGGACATGAAACCACTTATGAAATCATTGAAACCGGGCAAACCACACTCGGAAGCCGCCTGGCACAACAGAGCCTTGAAATAGGGGCAACTCTCAGATACCCGGCAGATAATGAAACCTACCTGTCCATATCATTTGCAAATGAAAAACGATTTGGTGAGGGTGGATTGTGGTATAAGGGAGGGATTGAAATTATTCCGGCCTCATTAATCAGCCTCCGGGGCGGCGCAATGGTCAACTTTAGTCAATCACTGTTTATACCACGAGTTGGCCTGGGTATTCACTCTGGCGTGTTTCGGCTTGATTATATGATTTCCCCTAAAAATCTGGTGGGAGAGCAGTTCCATCAGATTGGCCTAACCATTCAATTATAAATAGTGCAAACTGTAAAAGAAAATATTGACTCCCGGCACAAAACACAGGTTGAAGTTGAACCCAGCTTTCAGACTAAAAGTCCGTTAATGAAAGATATTTACCAAAAAGTGAAAAGCGTTGCCCGCCTGGACAAGCATTTGGTTTTAATCGGTGAAATTGGAGTGGGTAAAAAGAGTTTGGCGTATGCCATTCACAGAAACAGCCGCAGATCTAAAGGGCCCTTTCATTCATTCTATTGTATGAATTCCAATGAAGAAGAATTTAAAGAAGCTTTTTGGGAGCAGGTCAGTATTGAAAATGATCACCTCATCCTAAGATATAATGTACTGGAAAAAGCGAGTAACGGGATCCTCTATCTGAATAAGTTTTCGGAGTTGAACACTGCTTTTATGCTGAACATTATTAAGTCTTATATCCATGGATGCCACCAACTGTTTCGCTACAATCTTGCTACATCACCACGGCTGATCATATCAATTAGCCAGGATTCATTTCAGCAATTTATTAAAACAGAGGTGTGGGGCAAGCTTCTTGCGTTACTCGATCCAATTTCACTCATGCTGCCTCCGCTCCGGGAAAGACGAGAAGATATTATTGCATTAATAGAGACATTTATTGAAGAGGTCAGGATTTCTGAACCGAACTGGAATCGTCTTGGTATTACAGATGATGCCAAGCGCGAATGTGTAGCTTATAGATGGCCCGGTAATGTGCGGCAACTTAAGAATGCCATATTCCAGGGTGCGCTGCTTTCCCAGGGATCCCTAATAGAGCAACACCATCTTCCATTTTCCATGAACTGGCAATTACCCTACCAAGATGAATAAACAACAATTTTTAATTATCACTATTCCTAACTATTTGTAAGGCTACCCATGATCTCCCTGTTTACCATAGCATTTTTACTACCGCTGTTACTTTCATTACTGTTTACCCCTATGGTTATCAGGTTTGCGAATAGGATTGGTGCAGTTGATGCCCCAGGTGAGCGTAAGGTTCATACCTCTGTGATGCCAAGAATTGGAGGGCTGGCCATTATTCTAAGTGCAGCAGGAACTATACTGGCCATGCTTGCATTTTTTCCGGAACTTCGTACCGATCTGTTTGACGGGAGCTACACAACGCTTATCGTGGTTTTCTGCTTTCTTGCCTTGTTTGGACTTGGTTTCCGGGATGATCTCAAGCCGCTTTCCCCGGAAGTTAAGTTTGGAGTCCAGTTCCTTTTGGCCGCTATAATCTATTTTGCAGGATTCAAGATTTCTAATATTACCAACCCTCTCGATACCGGTGTATTGGAAATTGGCATTTTTGATTTGCCTATCACAATTCTTTGGATTGTAGGCATTACCAATGCATTTAACCTTATTGACGGTCTGGATGGCCTGGCATCCGGAGTAGCTGTGATTGCAAGTATCTCCATATTTGTCATCACTTCGTTATCCGGGCAAATTGAAGCGGCAATCTTTTCGCTGATCATTGCAGGAGCGTTGGTGGGCTTTTTACGATATAATTTCAACCCTGCTTCGATATTTCTCGGGGATTCCGGCAGCCTCATGATCGGTTTTGCACTTGCTCTGCTATCCATACAGGCCACTGCAAAAATAAGCACCGGATTTGCCGTACTGCTTCCAATTCTGGTGCTTGCCCTTCCAATTACAGACACATTGGTTTCAATGGTCAGAAGGCTAATCGGCAGCTTCCTGAACAGGGATCCTAAAGCTCATTCTCAATCTATACTTCGCCGCCTTCATGGAATGTTTACCCCTGATAAACTGCACATTCATCACAGGCTTCTTTCATTGGGTTTAAGCCATAGAAGTGCGGTTTTGGTACTTTATTTGGTGTCCATATTTTTTGCATTCAGTGCATTTCTCTTTACGGAGGTAGATTCTTTGCAAAGATCCTTAACGGTTGCATTCGCTCTGGGACTCATACTCATCCTCTTTATTAAAAAATTACGCTATTACGAAATGGCTGTATTAAATAATGGTTTAATGGTGCCATTATCAGAAAAGTGGATCCTGAAACAACACCAATGGGTCAGTTTTGCCGATATCTTTTTTATTGTCATCTCCTATTCGGTAAGCTATGCAATGGTTTATCTGGCAAATCCTCTTGCCGTTGAACAGATGAACTTTACATTGACTCTTGTTCTCATACTTCCTGTACAGCTTGCGACTTTTTGGGTTACCGGGCTCTATCGTGAAAAAATGAACCAGCTTGGAATTGCCAATGCTCTTCATACTATTGCATCCATCGGCACTGCTGTGGTTTTAACGGGCATAGTCATTTTGATCATGGAACTCCTCTTTCTGGTTGAAGCTGCCCAGTTTCTGATTTTTAATTTTTATTTCCTCCTTACTTTCCTGTTCAGTTACAGAATTGCTTACCAGGCACTCAAATATTTATTTAACAGAGATAAAAAAACGGGTAAACATGTTTTGATTTATGGTGCAGGTGAAAATGGCACCCTGATCCTTCAACAAATTTTAAACTCTTCTATAAATGATCTTAAGATCATTGGTTTTTTGGACGATGATGCAAGCCTGAAGGGACAACTCATTTATGGATATCCCATTCTTGGCGGCCACTGGGTTTTATCAAAAACTCATCGAATCCATAGAATTGACTCTATATATCTGAGTGATGAGGATATTCGCTGTGAGAACCTCAAACGCCTTCGAAAGATTGCCTTAAAAAATAAAATCTCGATAAAAAAACTCAATATAACTCTTCAGGAGGTCGAGACCACAGATGTTGAAGAGGAATCAATACAAGTTGAGGCTGAAGACTCGGTCAGCTCAACGTAATTTCAACCAAGTTTTCTCATATCATGAAACCTAAAATATCAGGAAGCATCTTTATTCTCACCGCATTCACCTTTTTTATGTCTTGTAACATATTTGACAACAACTCTGGCATCCCGATCAATGAAAATATCTGGGTAAATGCATATCTGGTTTCCTGGCAGCATAATCCGGAAACCAAATTTATCAACAGCGGCATCATGCGAACGAACGAGATTGACTGGGACGCGATGACCCACCTGACCTATTTCTCCCTGAATATCGCCGGTGATGGTTCCCCATCATTAAGCCTTGATCCGGAACTGAGACATAATTTCAACTCAGACAGGTTACGGTCTATCGTTCCCGCTGCACATGCCAACAAGACCAAAATTCTGTTTAGCGTGGGGGGGCATACCAATTATGAAGGGTTTAGTGCAGCGATTGATTCCAGCAGAACCAAATTCATCGAGACTATTTCTAACCTTATAACCGAATACGGGTTTGATGGCGTAAGCCTGAACATGACCCCCATTGCCCCGCGGGACTTTTCAAACTACAAATTATTCGTGCGCCAGTTAAGCAGTACGTTCGATACTTTGAAAACAAACCAAAATAACAGGCCTCTTTTAACTGCAGGCGTAACAAACTCCCCCGGAGTTAGTTCCCTCTACAGAGAACTCCAACTACATTTCGACCAGATCAATATCCTGACGTATGCTATGGCGAGGCCATGGAGAGGATGGGTAACATGGCATCAATCAGCAATGTTTCACAACAGCCTGGTATTAGAAAATACATCCCAGTATCTCCCCGCTGTCGATGAAAGAATTAACGAATGGCTTGGGTCTGGTATTGACCGGTTAAAAATAGGAATTACAATAAGCTTATACGGGGCAATTTGGGAAAATTCCCATCTCCTTGAAAAATGGGCAACCTGGCCAACCGAAGATCAGTCTATTTACCGTACACTGCCCTATTCTGAAATTATCAGAAACTACGATTTGACAGAATTTGAATGGGATAACAAAGCCCAGGCAGCGTTTTTGCATCTGGAAAATCCCAAGACCTTCATCAGTTTTGACAATGAAAAATCTGTGGCAGTCAAGATACACTATGCGAAAACAAAACGGCTTGGGGGTGTGATGATATGGGATCTAAGCGGTGGGTTTTCCCAAAACACATCTCCAAAAAACCCGCTACTTTCAGCTATTAAGCCACATGTAAGAAAAAATTATCCTGATTATTCGGCTAGATCAAACTAAAATGTCTTCGAAATTTCACAATATATTTTATCTGATTCGAAAGGGTCATTTTATCGTTTTACTAAAAGAATTCATGAAACGCATCTATTCCCAATCGGTTTCGGTTGGGCTGCAAAGAGATTTGGAAAATGAATTTCAGGCACCGGCAGCGAAAATAGAAATTCAAATCCGACTGCTAAGAAAGGAAGATGTCGCTGACTTGCTGGATCCGGCAGCCGATCCATCCATTAATCCCCGGATTATCGTTCATCAACAGAGTATGGTAGATGCAAATATCCCAACTTGTTATGTTGCGGTAACCGCTGATAATAAACCCTGTTATATGCAATGGCTGATTGGATATGATGACAATCAGGAAATAGAGAAGTGTTTTAAGGGTGTATTTCCGGCTTTAAAAAAAACTGCCCTTCTGGAAGGTGCATATATCCATCCTGCCTATCGCAGTTTTCGAATTATGCCGATGGCTATGTCTCTGATTGCAGAAAAAGCTGCTGAGATGAATGCCCGATGGGTTAATACGTTTGTGGATATAACGAATATCCCTTTCCTGAGAGGTTGTCAGAGAGCCGGTTTCAACCCGTACCTTCTTCGGAAAGACCGATGGCTCCTGTTTCACCAAACCGTCACATTTCATCCCATTTCACTTACGATGAATAAATTGGTTAATGAACTAACAGATTCAGACAGACATAAAACCGGAGGCAAACATCAGGTACGGGTATCAAATCACAAACCAAAATCGATGAGTACTTAAAAACGTAACATCAAAATGAGTGACAAAGCAAGTTTTAGTGCGTTCGCAATCCTGTTATTTCTTCTTTCAGCCAGTTTACTGGATATAGCCAATGAAGTTGCAGAACCTGAATTCCAGCGTTCTGATATCGTTAAGCCGGGTTTTGTACATATACAAAACGGTTCGTTTGCCCTGGATGGAAATGAGTTTCGATTTGCAGGCACCAATGCCTACTACCTCCCCAACTATATTAAAATAGACCCGGTGGTAGTAGAAAGAACTTTTAATACGTTTAAAGCAGCAGGTATCACAGTCGTTAGAATGTGGGCTTTTTATGATGGATATGATTGTGGATACAGTTCTCAGGATCCCAATGAAAATGTGATCCAGACATCACCGGGAGTCTATAGTGAGGAAGCCCTCCGGGATTTGGATTTTGTCATCGCAAGAGGAAAACAACAGAACATTCGATTCATTCTTCCCTTCATAAACTTTTGGGACGAACTGGGAGGGATCTGTCAATACAATACCTGGGCCGGAGCCAGCAATCCTTCTGTCAATATGGATTTTTTTCTATCCAGCGAGAATACCCAATTATGGTACAGGCAGTATATTCACATGCTCCTGAACAGGGTGAATACGTATACCGGAGTTGCTTATAAGAACGAACCGGCCATTTTATCCTGGCAGATCATGAATGAAGGCCGTTATCGCGGTAAAAATCCTGAAATTCTTCGGGATTGGTATCGTGAAATTGCACAGTATATCAAATCTATTGCTCCTGATCAGCTGGTTGGAACCGGTGAGGAAGGCTTTGATCACAACATTCCCTCCGTTTATTCGGTTGACCAGTACAGTAACAGCTATCCTTTGCGGGCCAATGAAGGGACCAGTTATCTGTTGAACACAGCTATTCCGGAAATCGATTATGGAAATGCCCACTGGTATCCATCAGAATTTGGATACGGACATACCATAACACAAAATCTGTTGACCGCTCAAAATGCATGGCTGAGGGATCATTCAAATATTGCCAGGCAATTTGGGAAGCCGTTCTTATTGGGTGAATATGGATTCCCGGGGTGGGGCGACGAAAGGGTCTCTGCTATGTACACAGCACTTTGGGCCGAGGCTGAAGAGATAGAACTGGATGGCAGCCTGCTTTGGCAGCTAACCTCTGATTATACGAAATGTACAGAATACGGCGGTAACATTTGCTGGCCTGCCGGCAGAGAAGATTCGGAACTTTTCCTGGCCTTCATGAAGCACATCAATCATTGGGAAATAATTCCGCAACCTTAACGATTTGTACACCTATCATTACTATTGATCTTCAGAAAAGTTGGGTAATTTGACAACGATGAAGTGACTCCCATACTCCTTACTATTGACACGGCACTAGTTTGTAATTTATTTCTGATTTAAAATTTTATGCTAATCCATTGGGAGAAATAGAATTAAGTTTCCCTTCATGTTTATCCCATATTATTTATGAAAATTAAAGGAAACAATTCCAATAATGTGGAGTTAGGCGGTTAAGCTATTTACTTAAATGTCATCAAGATCTTTGTGATGTGGATTCCGGTATAGCCATTCTTAATGTCTAAAACGCTCTAGATAAGTCCCATTCTTTATTATTGAGGCTCTAATTCTTCTCTGTATAAGGAACGCTCTTATTAAAAAAAAGCTCAATCTTATAACTCTCACTTTAGTAATGAATCGTATAACTAAACAAATAGTGTATGCCATTTCTATAATTATAATATTAACCCAGTGTGACTCTGTTTCGTCTTCGTCTGACCAACCAGAATTAAAAACGAGTGAACACGCCACTCCCACAAATATTACTGAACAATCTCTTGAAACCGAACTTGTCTGGTCGCAGACAAAAGGCACCAAAACCTATCGGTTATTGGTTTCCGAATCAGATAAATTTGAGACGTCGGTCATGGACACGACCATAGACGGCACTTCAATTACAACTCCCCCGTTGACCCCGGAAACAACCTATCACTGGAAAGTGTTTCCTATTAAAAGAAACCAATCAGGCCCCTGGTCAGAAGTTTGGAACTTTACAACCGGGCCGGGAAGCACAGCTTCAACAACTCAAGTCACGTTGATATCCCCTGTTCATAATGCTGATAAGGTATCCACAAATCTCGAATTCACATGGAATGCATTTTCAGGAGCCAGCAAGTATACGTACCAGCTCTCTGACAACAGCACTTTCAGCTCGGTGATTACAGAAGAAACGGTTTCAGGCACGTCCTATAAACCGGCAGGCCTCCAGAAACAAAAGAGATATCACTGGAGGGTAAAAGATTCCGGAGATTCCACAGGTAAAACCTGGTCTGAGAC
>SKKO01000360.1 GCA_007123715.1 Balneolaceae bacterium
CCGGCTTGGAAAGCCCCAGAATAACAGATGAACAGACGAACCGATTAACAGAGTAACAGAGTAAGTGGGGGCAGGTTTACGCTCAAGGATCCCATGAACCCCTCGGCAAGGTATCTCAAATTACTGAAACCCTCGCTCGGGGTCTGTTTTACGAAAGCTTCCAATCCGTCAGCTAAAGCAGACGGCAAATGTATTGTTTCAGTTTGCTTCCCCTTCGATATTCAGCGCTAGGTAATTGATTTTCATTATTCAAACCATGATAACCGCTATACTACTTTAAAATTTCGATGAGCAGGATTTAGGAAAAAAAATAAAAGTTTGTATACGATGACGCAGCTTTTAATGTGGCTTTGATTTGTTGATTAGAAAAAAACGTTATTCACCCGGAACAGGATCAATAATTGACCAAAGTGCCAACTCAATATCAGATTCCTGGAATTCCGGCTGAAATGTGCCCTCAGCCCGTGCTGAATGGATCATAAATGCAGCAGGTGGTGAAGCTACAGTGCCGTAACAGTCAACTGCAGGAACACCGGAATGTGTGGCTTCACTGATATTGCCGGTAACTGTCCAGTTTTCCACTCCGTCAACAATGTATCCGTACTGGAAATAATCACCGCGCAGAATATTGTTTTGCACGATTGCCCCTTTCAGGGTTAGGCCGAAATCACGTTCCACACAAACCCAGACGCGCACTCCCATACCAATGCCGATCCGTATCACATCACCTGCCGCTTCAATGATGTTGTCTGTAACAATGGTGTCGGTATAATCACCTTCATACGGGCCATAATCTACCATATTTATTCCGCCAAGCATGGGTTGTGTTAACGCCCGGATCAGGTTTCCTTCAATCAATGAACCGGGTGAATCGAAAATTACGATTCCTCCGTCAGTTGCGTCCGTAATTATGTTATTTCGAACAATCGAGTTTCTGCAGGCAAGCGAAATGCCATCAGACCAGGTGCCATCGTACCGGCCGGCCGGGCCAATTATATTGTCTTCAATGATGGCGCCGCGACAGGGCGGTTCCGGAGCGGGATGCCCCTGTATGATCTGAAGGGCCGACCAGCTTCTTGGCTCTATGATATCTACATTCCGGATAATTTGTCCAAAAGAAGAACCACCCGCATAAATCAGGGCATCGCCTCCTGCATATCCAAGTTCCGGCCTGTTGCCGTCAACAATTACATGGCTCAGAACAGCATTATCAAAATCACGCATCATAACAGCAGTTGATTCACCGGCTGAAACTAGCCTGAGTACGGCACGGGTACCATCTGTGGGTTTGCCTTCGGTATATATCTCCTGCCCTTTAGCATTTATGGTAATCCTGTTTGATATGTCAAAAACGCTACCGGCACACAGTTCCACTTTTACTCCCTCCCCTGTTAACAGCGCGTTGATATCCGCATCCGTTCCTGAATCCAAACATTCAGCAACTTCGGGAATTTCCGGTTCCGGATCAGGAATCACCGGTGGGGTATCTGTTACATTTTCGGAACAGTTTGCAAATAGAAAGAGTCCTGTAAATAATGCAATCAGAATCAGAAATAGTGGCAACTTTTTCATATAGTGGATTTAAAAATTTGGGTTCTTCCACATATTTAATGGAAATAATAGTGAATGATTATCTGTTATTACGAAAAAATGGAGTATTAGCGGTAATTTTCAGAAAAAAATTTGAAAAATTCTATATACCTGATTGAAATCTATTTCTGTCCGGTTAAGATTGAATCAGAAAATCACCATCTGCACCAGAGATTTTTTGATTACAGCCGGTTTCGATGTAGATTAAACAGATTGAATTACAACTATCATGAACAAAACCACTGCTCATAAACCTGTTCCATTTGAGCAAAGCGCCGGTCGTTACCTCGCCGATACGCAGCTCAGGCGCAATATTGGTCACGCCGCGCAAACTATCCGCGCCAAACGGGCGAATGCTGTAAACGAACTCTCCGACTGGGAAGACCTTCGCGAAGCAGGCCGCCTCATCAAGGAGAGAGTAATGAATAACCTGGACTCCTATCTGCTTCAGCTTGAGGAATCGGTCATTAAAGCGGGCGGGCATGTTCACTGGGCAACAGATGGTGAAGATGCCAACCGAATCATAACCGGACTGGTGAAGAGAAAAGGAGTTACAGAGGTGGTGAAGGTAAAGTCGATCACCACTGATGAAATCAAATTAAACGATGCTCTCGAAAAAGAAGGAATTCATGCCCTGGAAACCGATCTCGCAGAACTCATTGTACAGCTTGCGGGAGACGAGCCGTCTCACATCCTGGTCCCGGCCATCCATAAAAACCGGTCAGAAATCCGCGATCTTTTCAAAGAAAAACTAAACATCGAACACCTTAGCGACAAACCGGCTGATCTGGCCGAGGCTGCACGGCTCTACCTTCGTAAAAATTTTCTGAAGGCGACTGTGGGTATCAGTGGAGCGAATTTTGCCGTGGCTGAAACCGGAACCGTGGTAGTAGTGGAATCGGAAGGGAACGGCCGTATGTGCACCACCCTGCCCGATACACTCATCACAGTAATGGGAATCGAAAAAATTATCCCAAAATGGCAGGATTTCGAGGTATTCATGCAGCTTTTACCGCGCTCCTCCACTGCAGAACGGATGAATCCCTATAACAACTTCTGGACCGGTATCAGCGACGGCGACGGTCCGCAGGAATTTCACCTTATTTTGCTCGATAACGGCCGCACAAAGGTTTTGGCCGATGAAACCGGCCGGCAGACATTATTCTGCATCCGCTGCAGTGCCTGCCTGAATGTGTGTCCGGTGTATGAACGGACCGGCGGCCACGCCTACCATTCAGTCTATCCGGGGCCGATCGGTGCGATCCTCACTCCTCAGCTTCGCGGACTTCAGGATCAATCGGCCGCATCACTACCCTATGCCTCCAGCCTGTGCGGAGCATGCTACGAGGTTTGTCCGGTAAAAATCAACATCCCGGAAGTGTTGGTACACCTGCGCGGAAAGGTGGTAGAATATAAAAAAGAACATGGGGGCATCGGCCATAAAACCGACACCATTCATCTCGGAATGAAATTTATGGCACGGACATTTCAGACCCGGAACAGGTATGAGAGGCTTCAAAGATTGGGGAAGATTGGCCAGAAACTGTTTGTGAAGGATGGAGCCATTTCCCGCCTGCCCGGTGAATTGGCAAAGTGGACGTCTATCCGTGATGTAAAGCCAATTCCAAAACAAACATTCAGAGAATGGTGGAGGGAGCGAAAATGAGCGAATCAAAAGATGTTATACTGGGCAGAATCAGGGGCGCATTAAAAAAAGAAGTATCTGACAAGGCTGATGATTTGTTGGCTCTACCGGATATTCTGCGAAGTTATGAACAGCAAAGCAGCCATTCCGATGAAGAAAAACTGCACCTTTTTGCCGAACGTGTGAGTGAATACCGGGCGGTGACGGAAATCATTGCTGAAGAGGATACCGGGGAACGAATCCGGACCATTTGCTCGGAATCGGGCGTCAAGTCATTGGTAGTGCCCGGAGGGATTGACGAGAAATGGGTGAGCACACTGGATGACGGAGTGCGGCTGCTGCGGGATGAGCCGGAGCCGTTAACCAAAGAAGAGCTGAATAACAGTGATGCCGTATTAACCGGTGCATTTCTCGGTGTGGCTCAAACCGGAACCATTATCCTGAATGCGGGGACTGGTCAGGGAAGGCGCGTTCTCACCCTGTTACCTGATTTTCATATTTGTGTGATAAGGCAGGAACAAATTGTTGGCATCATCCCGCAAGCAATCAAAAAACTGGACAGCACTGTAATAGAAACCGGCCGGCCGGTTACCATGATTTCGGGTCCCTCGGCCACATCGGATATCGAGCTAAACCGGGTGGAGGGGGTACATGGACCGCGACGGCTACATGTATTGGTGATAAAACAGAAATCGTAAAGCAATTGGCTTCATCCAGGTATATCAATTCATAAATCATCAATGTATATGATAAAAAAATTTAAACTTGGCATTTTATCTGCTTTTTTTCTGATTCCCATTTCGGGAGCCGATGCACTCTTATTATCAGCACAACCAACACCCGGGTTTGAAATCAATAATTTTGATGTAGTGGTAGTAGGGGGTACACCCGCCGGAATTATGGCTGCCATCGCTGCTGAAAGGGAAGGAAAATACGTTTTACTTCTTGAGCGAACCGATCACATTGGCGGACTGCCGGCCAATGGACTGGGTGCAACAGATCTTACAACCAGGGGCGCCACAGGAGGATTGTTTGCCGAATTCATTCAGCGGATACGAAATCACTATATAGCTACATACGGTGAGAATTCGCAGCAAGTCATCGATAGCTCTGACGGATATCATTTTGAACCATCCGTTGCGGAAATGGTATTTGAACAAATGCTGTCGGAACATGCAAATATCACGGTTCTTCGAATGATGCAGTTTGATGCGGAACCGCGCTATGTTTCAAAAATTGGTGAAACCATCCATTCAATAATAGTACTGAACAGAATTACCAATGAGCGCGAACTTTATCGCGGAAAAATTTTTATTGATGCCACGTATGAGGGCGATTTGGCAGCAGCTTCAGGTGTTCCGTATCATGTTGGAAGAGAAGGAGCTGATGAATTTGGAGAACCCTTTGCCGGCAGGTTGTATAAACATTGGGCAGGACCAAAAAGCGATAATTCGACCGGTCTGGGAGACAATGCAGTACAGGCATATAACTACCGTATGCCACTGACAAATCTCCCTGAAAACAGGGTTCCGTTTACCAGGCCCGCAAACTATAACAGGAATGAATATCTCTCCCTTATTGATGATGTTATAACAGGCCGTCATACCGGTGTTGAAATGATCTATGTTACAGATGAAGACAGGCTAGAGAATGAGAGTAGAATAGAAGAGGGGCTGCCACCGTATATTCCCGGCGGATATGATCAGCTTAACGGGATTGGAAGATTAACGAACCAGGTTACTGTTCCCAATGGTAAAACGGATTCAAATAATCAGCACCTGGCATTTATCTCTACCAATTTGCCCGAGGAAAATTGGCCCTGGCCAACTTCAGACTGGGAGTGGCGCGACAGATACGCCGAGCGATTAAAAAATTATATTATGGGTTTATTCTGGTTTGCACAGAACGATCCCGATCTGCCGGATTGGTTTAAAGAAAATACAAGTGCCTGGGGCTTATCCCTTGATGAATACCAGGATAACGATCATTTCCCAAGGCAGGTTTATGTAAGGGAAGGCAGAAGAATTAAAGGAATGCACTTTTTTACAGCTCATGATGCGATACCGGAACAACAAGGCATGAGGCCGCCTGTTTATCATTCGAGCATCACTGCAAGCCATTACGCTTTGGATTCCCACTCCACCAGAAAACGTGAAAAGGGACAAATTCACCTTGAAGGCTTTTTTAGTTCCGGCGCTAATGTGAATTATCACCCGTATCACGGAAATCTTGGCACCCGGCCGTATACCGTTCCCTATGGTGTAGTTGTACCACAAAATGTAAGCAACTTACTCGTACCTGTAGCGGTTTCCGGAACACATGTGGGTTTTTCTACACTCAGGATGGAACCATGCTGGATGGCTTTGGGAGAAGCGGCTGGAGTTGCAGCGGTGCTGGCCATAAACGACAGGGTTCCGGTACAGCATATTTCGATATCCCGCATGCAGCATTTGCTTTTACTGAACGGAGCTGTCTTGATCTATTTTACTGACACCGGCCCGGAACATGAAAACTTCAAGGCTTTAAATTATTTTGGAATCAGAGGTTTTATTACGGATTGGGAAGCAAAACCTGATGAGCCGGTTGCACAACAAGAGGCTGAAACATGGATACGACAATCGGGAGCGACTGGCACAATACAATATGATGCCGGAATTACAACCCGCGGTCAGCTGCTGCAATTGCTCTATGATATAAAGCATGACTGACCTATTATCGATTTACATTTTTCGAAAAAACTCATTCATTTAAACTAAAAATGAGATTTTATGTCACAATATCAGAACTTTTTTAAACTGTTCATGTTGCTGGTTGTAACCGGGGGGTGCTTGTTTCAAACATCCTGTAGCGATCTTGCTTCTGAAGAGCGCATTCCGATTCGTATTTCCGGGACAAATCCCTTTTATTGGGAATATAACGGAAGCCCTGTTTTACTTGTTGGAGGTTCGAAAGAAGATAACCTGTTCAACCATCCCGAAGGGCTTGAGGAGCATCTTGATCTGTTGAAAGCAAGCGGAGGAAACTATATCCGCAATACTATGAGCAGCCGCAATCCCGGTAATCCATGGCCATTTAAGCAACTGGAAAACGGCCTGTATGATCTCGAACAGTGGGATGCAGAGTATTGGCAGCGTTTTGAAAACCTGGTTACCATGAGTGCGGAACGGGATATTATTATCCAGGTTGAAGTATGGGACCCGTGGGACTATTTCCAGTCAGAGAAGGCACTGGGACATGGCGACAATGTTGGCTGGGAAAGTAATCCTTACAACCCGGATCTGAATATTAACTACACAGCAGATGAATCAGGACTCGCAACCGAAATAACAACATATCCTGCCGGAACGCCGTCTGCCCATCTCTTTTTTCATACCATACCTGAACTTCAGGATATTCCCATTGTACGCAGGTATCAGGAACGGTTTGTGGAGAAAATGTTATCTATTACTCTCCGTCATCCAAACATCATTTTCTGCATGAACAATGAAACCGGCGAACATCCGGAATGGGGGCAATACTGGGCGCGATTTATCCGCGAAAAGGCCAGGGAAATGGAGAGAGATGTATATCTTGCCGACATGCGTTACAGTACCAACCTGCAAACTGAAGATCACAGGCAACTTCTGCACGATCGAGTAAATTTCGATTTTTTTGAAGTGTCGCAAAACAATAACAACGTCAATGGTCAGGTTCATTATGACCGCCTTATGGAAATACGTTCACTGATCCTGCGAAACCCGAAACCTCTCAATAATGTAAAAATCTATGGCGGTGAGCCGGCCTGGACAACCAGCGCAGAGGAAGGTACCCGAAGGTTCTGGAGGAATGTGTTTGGCGGTGCTGCAAGTGTACGATTTCACCGGGAAGGGCCATCCCGCCACTATTTCGGAATCGGGTTGAGCGAACTGTCCCAAACACATATCAGAAGTATGAAACGGTTCACTGATGAATTTCATCTCTTTACAGCAGAACCGGCTAACCATTTATTGGAAAACAGGGAACCGAACGAGGCTTACATTCTCGCAGAAACAGGAGTTCAGTATGCCGTCTATTTTCCGGATGGGGGTAATGTAATACTTGATTTGAGTGATTTTCCCGGTAGCTGGAATGTAAATTGGCTCGATATTATGGAATCGGAGTGGCAGCATTCTGAAACTTTACATGCCAATGAAATTATGACACTTTCACCGCCAACCGGTGGACAGTGGGTGGCTGTAATTTTGCCGGGTTAAGGATCCGGAAAGTGGATATATGTTATTATCATATCTTTCGGGCAGGATTACAGCTGAACGACATGATACTTTTGGTTTAGCCATCCCTGCCATACAGCTCTCATGGTAAGGCACGTTTGATATGCGATTGGAGATATCCGATCTCAAATATACGATGGTGAAAACAGATCAGAGATCATTTATCGCCATATCTGAGTTCGCATATCATCCATACGGGATTTCAGTACACTCCGGAACTCTCCCGTCC
>SKKO01000282.1 GCA_007123715.1 Balneolaceae bacterium
GCTTTGAGGCGCAGGTTAATATCCTTGGTAACCAGAATCACCTTTCTTTCAGGCTCTTGCTCCATCAGTTTCATGGCCGAATTCAGGATTCGGTGGTCATTTTTTACAGAACCGAAAACGGTATTGGCATCCTTAGTGCTTCCCTCATCACTGATAACCCTGATTTTGCCCCGGGTGCGCCCGTTCAGCGGGATCCACTCCTGGATCAGGTTGGAATCGGTAATTTTATCCAGAAACCGGATAAATTCCCGTGCATGCAGATTGGTAACGGTGTTTCCTTTTTTGAAGGAATCAATCTCTTCTAAAACAGTAATTGGAATAGCAATATCATGTTTTTCGAAGTTTTTAACAGCGTCTGAGTCATACAAAAGAACGGAAGTGTCAAGAACGAAAATTTTTTTCGTTTTTTTTTGTCTCGGCATAGGCCAGCAACATTAAATTGGATTGGAAATAAGATTGATGACTGTAAATGATTCACCGAACAATAATCAATCAATCAGAGATAATCAATGATTTACAAAAAGATAATAGAGGTTCTGACAATGATAAATAACGGGTTAGTCTAAAGTTCGCGTAAAGCTGTACAATGAAATACCCATTGCCATCGCAGCATTCAGGCTTTCAACATGGGTTGTTTTCCCGGTAATTTTGACGCGTTTTCTGAATGGTTGAAAAAGTGAATGTTGGATGCCATTTGCTTCATTGCCAGCCACAATTATTGATTTACTTTCCGGTTTTATTGTTGACAATTCGTGTGCTTCTTCTCCGGCATCAAGCAGGTATGTTCTCCATCCGTAATTTTCAAATTGATTGAAAAATTGATTGAGGCTTCCGTTTAGATACGGCAGGCTGCCTGTTGCCCCGGCAGTACTCCTTACCACCTTGGGGTGAAACGGATCCACACATCCCGTGCCGAAAACCAACGCTTTTGCACCGAACCAGGCCGCGTTGCGTATAATGGTGCCGAGGTTTCCGGGGTCCTGAATGGCATCCAGCGCCACGATGACCCCATCGTTTTGAATCAACTCATCCGGCGTAACTTCGACCGGCATCCGGCACACAGCAATTACTCCCTGCGGGGTTTGAGTATCTGAAATCGCGGCAAAATCCTCAGCCAGAAGCTCATACACCGGAACCGTTTTCACATTGATTAATTGAAGTGCATCAGAACCATCTGTCAAAACAGCCATCACCTCAACCAGCCCGTTCTGCAGAATCTGCTCCACACACCTTATTCCCTCTGCCAGGAAAAGCCCGTATTTCTTACGATACTTACCCATCTGCAGCTTTTTCCACTCTTTAATCTGGTTTTTGGAGGCGATTTTTTTCATGTTTTATGAAAAGTGAAAAGTGAAAAGTGAAAAGTGAAAAGTGAAAAGTGAAAAGCTGGAGCGGTAGCGACGGTCCCGACACCTAAGGATGCTCCGAGCGGTAGCGATTTCCGCGAAGCGAAAGGCTCGCGCAGGCGTCCCGACTGTCCCTATGGGGCTCGTGATCTCCGCCAAAATGTATATTCACTATACAAAACGGTTGCGATCGGGGCAAATTTCTTGGTTTTAACGGAACATTAATTTATATCTGATTTTCATTAAAGTTTGATCTCATAACTTAACACACCCCTAAATCGCTTCCAAGTACAAGAAATCAGCCCCCTATCGAGAGGGAACTTTCGTGCCTTCACACTTTTCACTTTTGCCTTTTCACTTTTCACTCAAATTCGCTCTATATTTACATAATGTCATCAATGTAAAAAACAAGATATGAAAGATTTTTTGAGTACGCTCGGTATCAAATCGGTTAATGCCGGAACTTCTACGGGACAGGAATTTTTAAAAGATGAGTCAGCCGCCAGAATCACCAGCTTTACGCCGGTTGATGGGTCGGAAATAGCGGAAGTTTTTACTACCACAAGAAAAGAGTACGACCGGGTAGTTGAGAAATCTCAGGAAGCATTTAAAGACTGGAGAATGATGCCTGCTCCCAAACGGGGTGAAATTGTGAGGCAGATCGGGCTGGCTTTGCGCAGATACAAGGAGCCGCTTGGCAAGCTGGTTTCGTATGAAATGGGCAAAATCTACCAGGAAGGGCTGGGTGAGGTACAGGAGATGATCGACATCTGCGATTTTGCCGTGGGCCTGTCGCGCCAGCTCTACGGTTTCACCATGCACTCTGAACGTCCGCAGCACCGAATGTATGAGCAGTGGCACCCGTTGGGGCCGGTTGGAATTATTTCGGCATTCAACTTTCCGGTGGCAGTCTATAGCTGGAATGCGATGATTGCTGCCGTTTGCGGTGATACGGTGATCTGGAAAGGATCTGAGAAAACCCCACTCTGTGGTGTAGCGGTTCAGAATATCATCGCTGAAGTGCTCAAAGAGAACGATCTGCCGGAGGGAATCTTCGGACTGATAACAGGCGCTCGCGAAGCAGGAGAGTGGCTTACCGCCGATGAGCGGATTCCACTCATTTCAGCCACCGGATCTATCCGGATGGGCAAACAGGTGGCACAGATTGTAGGCGCTCGCCTCGGCAAGACCATCCTGGAGCTGGGCGGGAACAACGCGATCATCATCAGCAGTAATGCAGACCTTGAAATGGCAATCCGCGCCGTGGTATTTGGAGCGGTGGGTACGGCAGGCCAGCGCTGCACATCCACACGAAGGCTGATCATCCATAAAGATGTATTTGATCAGGTACGCGACCGGCTTATATCGATCTATGAAAATATCAAAATTGGCAACCCGCTGGAGGAAGGAACACTGGTAGGCCCGCTGATTGACGATGACGCCGTAGGTGCCATGCAGGCTGCGCTCAAACAGGTAAAAGAAGAAGGAGGGAGTGTGGTTTGTGGAGGAGAAGTGCTGGAAAACATGGAAGGCCATTATGTGAAACCAGCCATATGCGAAGTGCAAAACCATTACGAAATTGTTCAGGAAGAGACCTTTGCCCCGATTCTCTACCTCATCAAATACAGTACGCTGGATGAGGCGATTGCTTACCATAACGGCGTAAAACAGGGACTCAGCTCTGCCATATTTACCCTGAACATGCGTGAGGCGGAAACCTTTTTGAGTCACCGTGGTTCGGATTGCGGCATTGCCAACATCAATATCGGAACCAGCGGTGCCGAAATCGGTGGGGCATTTGGCGGCGAAAAGGAAACCGGTGGCGGACGCGAATCCGGCTCCGACTCCTGGAAAGCCTATATGCGCCGGCAGACCAACACCATCAACTGGGGGAGTGAATTGCCGCTGTCACAGGGTATTGAGTTTGATGTTTAACGGGCGGGATCAAGGCAACCTCCGGGCGTGCGCAGCGAAGCGTAGCTCCCCGAAGCGTTGGGGTAAAGGGCAAGCTTCTGGTTTATACTCCATTGATCATCCTTAACCCGCCAATCCCGTGGGGATTCGTTGAAGATGTCATTCGAACGCCTCAATGAGGCTGGAGTTCATACAGGTTGTTTGAACTACTTTATGGTATTTTTAAATTGCAGGAACGTATATTGGTACTATCCAGCTAATACATCCTTTTTTATGAGAATTCTACCTCGTATGAAATTAAACCTGTCATTTGCTGCCATTTTAGGCTATATCTTTTTTTCTATCCTTCATCTTGTGATATTAAATTCAAATACAATAGCGCAGAATTCACCTCCGCCATTGCCACCTGTCCCGGTTGAACAGGAACGCGGGGATTTTTTGATAGATGAGAGCAAACCCACTTTTGTGATTGTTCACGGTGCCTGGGGCGGAAGCTGGGCGTTTCGTGAAGTGGAAATGCTGCTAAGACAGAAAGGGTACGATGTTTACCGTCCGTCCCTTACAGGCCTTGGAGAACGATATCACCTTGCCCATCCGGAGATTAACCTCACTACCCACATAACCGACGTTATAAATACCATCATTTTTGAGCAGCTTGAGGATATTGTTCTTGTAGGTCACAGCTATGGAGGTATGGTGATTACCAGTGTTGCGCATCGTATTCCCGAAAGGATTCAAAGTCTAATCTATATTGATGCATTTCTGCCATTTGACGGCGAAAGTCTTGAAGATTTGCTTTTGCTGGAAGGAAACAGTGATGGGCTGTTAAACACAGAGAGTGAAGGTTTCTTGGTCCCGGCCTGGGTTTTACCCGATCAGCCTTTCCCGCGCGATGTTCCCCACCCGGTTAAAACGTTCACCGAGAAAGTTGTGCTTGGACATGAAACAGCTTTGTCTATTCCCGCTACATATATTCATGCCGTGGAGCCGGGCACCAGGCAGGAAGACGATAACTTCCACTTTTCGGCTGAACGAGCAAGGGAACGCGGATGGCCGGTGCTTATGATTGAATCAGACCACAATCCTCAGTGGAGCTCTCCCGAAAGGCTGGTTGAAATGCTGCATCAGAATTGGTAAGTCTTTGTGATCTTGTATTGCTGTCACAAGTCATGCCGTATTAGCTGATCAATCACCCGGAAACTCTCGGGACCGTACTGGAACAGCAGGTCAAGCAGGCAGCAGCCTGGTTTAAAACCATCGAAATGCTGACGGTAAACGGGATGGATAAACGGCAATTCACGTTGATTTTTCCCCTGCCTCTGGTAGTGGCGAGCATCCGGCTCCTGATAATAGACACCTGTCCCAAGATTTATGGCTAACTGATCCGGATCAGAATCATAGCCCTCCAATTGGCTCGTCAAAATAACTCTACCCTGAATTTCCAACTCGAGAAACCGGAAAATTCTTTTCCGCATAAAAAGAACGAAAGGCAACAGGAATTCATATTCTTCGGCGGATTCAAAATCAGCACGGATTTCCGGTTCATAAAAATCGTAGAACACACTGTTACGATAGTTAAACTCCAGCGCATTCAATATTTCGGGTATCCATTTCTTTTTGTGATCAATCCGTACTTCCCGTATCTGTTTTTTCCGGTCTTCTGTTTTTACCGGCACATTGAGGTATTGGCTTCCGTCCGGAGTGCGGATTCTTGCCCGGTGAACACGGCCCTTTCTGGACCAAGGTTCCAGGTCTTGGAGAATGATTACATCAGCGGCAAACATTGCAGCCAGATCGTGCAGATTGGGGATGAGCACCGGCTGGAGGATGGCGAGAGATTTAAGTCCTGCTGCGTGTTTTTTGCAGTCACGGCCCTTAGGTAAGTTTTGAATCATAAGAATCATGATGGTTCATACTCAAAGATCATTTGTATGATAATGACAAATATTTACCGGATTAAGTCGCCATGTTTCCGGGCTTGCTGAATCACGTTGCCGGAAGTAATGGCATAAAATGGCGTGATCGGGAAGCCGGTCTGGCGGAGTGTCCTTGCCGTCCAGGTATTGGATGTTTTTGGGACAAAATAATAACCGGTTGCCTTAAAAAATTCACTGTTGGTATACAACCCGTCCGCAGCATACAATATGCTGCCATCAGGCCCGGTACGAAATCGTTCTGCGATAAACTCGCCCATTTTCTCAGCTCCTTCTTTCGATACCTGTACTTTTACGATGCGGCTTGAACTGAAATAGCGTTCAATGGGAACATCCATCCCAACTACATGAATAACGCTCCGCGTGGGAATCACAGCCGCCCTCATCATCAGGCCAAAACCCGCATCATGATCTGTATAATATTTTCCGTCACCCCATCCAAATTTCAAAATGGAAGCATCAGGCATTTGCGGATGATCCGGCAGAAGATGTTTAATGTATTCTTGTTCTATGGCAATGCCTACATGCCAGCCGTGGCTTACTATATAGACCGGCACCGGCCTTTCCGATAGTTCTTCCGGATAGAGATGCTTAACCGGGCCCAGACAGCCGGAGGTTATCATCAACCAAAAAAACAGCGATATTTTCATAATCCGGAGTGGATATTTCATTGCATGATTATTTAACAGATGGATTATTCAAGGATAGTAATTGTAAATTACCATAAAAAACATTACTTACTAATGGCGTGATAATGATGAAATGACTTCCTTGCTGTTTTGCGTTGACACGACACTAATTGCAGATAACCCGTTAATATTTATTGATTAAATATGATAAAAATTCTAAGGAACCAAAAACGAAGAGTTATGTCAGCAGCGGATTTGAATTCGATTTCATTTTTAAAAATTAGAAATTCACACACTGACTTTGTAGCTAATCCGGGATCTGTGTTCATGAAAATACTGTCTTGCATGATAGTATTCAGTATGCTCGTGGCATGCGGCGAATCGCAGCAACGCGATGATGTTTTATCTGAACCTCAACACCTTATGCAGAATTCACCGGCTTTGGAAATGGAGTCGCGCGGAACCCTGGATGAGGCACAGCAGATGCTGGAACGTGCCATTGCCCATTACGAAGATGTGGGCAGGGAACAGGCACTCAGAGACTTTACGGAAAAGAAGGAACCATTTATTGACCGTGACCTATATGTTTTTTGCTATGGTGCCGACCGTACGATAGTGGGGCATGGTGCTGACCCGGAATTAATCGGTGTAGTGGTTGATGATTTGCGTGATGTGGATGATTTTGCTTTTGGAACCCGGATCATGGAGGCCGCACTGGAATCACCGGATGGGGGCTTAGTAGAATACAAGTGGTATAATCCGGTGACCGCGGAAGTGGAGCCTAAAGTAAGCATTGTGAAACAGGCAGGAGACGATGTATGCGGTGTAGGAGCTTATGCCTCGCAATGACGAAAGGAGTGCTAAAATCTTGTGCCGTCCTGCTGAATGATGTATTCCTTCAGTAAATAGTTTAGTACCGATAGAATTAGCCCTCAGTATCCTTTGGTACGATCCACTTCAAATAGCAGGTCCATTCCTGAAAGGGATCTTTTATAATTCTCTGTGACTATTATAGCAGCTTCTTCAGGGTCTGTTATAGAAGCTACGTGAGGTGTGATTGTAATATCCCTTCGTGCCCAAAATGGATGTGATTCCGGCAAAGGTTCGTCTTTGAAGACATCCATGATGGCGTGACTGATCAGTCCGGTATCCAAAGCATAAAGCAAATCTTCGTCAACCAGATGCTCGCCTCTTGCGGTATTAATCAGGAATGATGGTTTTTTTAAAAGTTTGAAGAGGTTAAGATTCAGAATACCCTCAGTATCTGAGGTAAGGGGCAGCAGGTTTACGAGTATATTTGTTGAATGGAGAAATGGATCCAAATCATTAGCGGAATATGTATTGATGCCGTTTATTTGTTTCAGAGATTGTGAATACCCATTCACTAAAAATCCATTGTCCTTGAGATGATTTGCTGCCGCCCTGCCGAGCTCTCCGAGGCCTAATATTCCAACTGTGGTTTCATCTTTTCGTAATGCAGGCAAGGGGTTCCATACACCACCTGTTTTCTGAGTATGGTATGTTGATGTATTGCGAATCAGGTTGAGTACACTCATCAAAATATAATCGCTCATTTGGACTACTAATGAGGGTGAAACAATTCGGGATATGCGTACATGTTCCGGTAAGGAGGGATCACTTAACAAATGATCGACCCCGGCACCCAGCGAGGATATGGCCTTGAGATTGGGAAACCGGGAAAAAAGGTATTGGGGATGGTTCCAGGCAAGTGCAAAAACGACACTTGACGGCTGCTTAATTTCCGGCCATAACTCAATTTCAATATTTTTATCAATTGTCTGAATTGTCCGTATCAAAGGCTGTATATTCCTGTTTTGTATGGCAATGAGCAGGGACATA
>SKKO01000140.1 GCA_007123715.1 Balneolaceae bacterium
AAAAAGAACGTGACCGCTGGGGAAAAGACATTCAGGAATATCTACTGAAGCGTAAAACCCTTAAATTAATATTTCACCTTGTGGACTCGCGTCACAAGCCGACAAAGCTGGACGAAGATTTTTTTTACTGGATGGGAAGTAACGGAAAACCTTTTGCGGTAATTCTCGCAAAATCTGATAAACTATCAGCCAACAAACTGAATTCATCGAAAAGTTATGTAAAAAAAATTCTCAGCGAGATGAATATCGAAGTTCCGGTACTTGCTTGCTCTGCTGAAAGCGGGTCAGGCATTGAAGAGCTTCATCACCTGATAGCCGGCTTTTTAGCTATCGAATAATTAATAATCACGAATCTATCTTATGTCATTTAAAGTACTGTTATTGGATAATGTTGACCCTGTTTGTGCAGAAATTTTCGAAAGAAGAGGCATCCAAACAGACCAGCCGGAAAATGTAACTCTCGACGAACTCAAAAGAATTATTGGCAACTACGAAGCGGTTGTGGTTCGAAGTGCCACAACTGTTGATGCTGAGTTGCTGCAACATTCAAACGGACTAAAGATTATCGGGCGTGCCGGTGTAGGGGTTGACAATATTGACATCTCTGCTGCAACCACCAAAGGTGTGCTTGTGATGAATACACCCGACGGCAATACAATTTCTACAGCCGAACACACCTGTGGGTTGATCATTGCGCTGGCACGGAATATTCCACAGTCTGTTGAACGGGTAAAAAGCGGTGGTTGGGACCGGAAAAAATTTATGGGTACCGAAGTTCACGGTAAAATACTTGGAATAGTTGGACTCGGAAAAATCGGTTCAGAGGTGGCACTCCGTATGAAAGAGTTCGGTATGGATGTCTACGCATATGATCCTTTTACCACACAGGACCATGCAGGCAGGCTTGGAGTGCAACTTGTTGAATTGGACGAATTGCTAGGGTTATCTGACTTCTTAACCGTTCACACCCCGCTTACAGAAAAAACACGTGATCTTGTTTCGTTAAAGAATGTATCAAAGTTGAAGAAGGGAATTCGCCTTGTTAATTGTGCACGAGGCGGAATTTTCAATGAGCAAGACCTGGTGCCTCTTATTGAACAGGGAATTGTTGGCGGGGTGGCACTTGATGTTTATTCTGAAGAACCGCCAGCACCTGAACTTTATGAAGCCCTTAAACATCCTGCAATTATATGTACTCCGCACCTTGGGGCATCAACCGAGGAGGCACAGGAAAAAGTTGCCGTTCAGATCGCCAACCAGATAGCAGATGCCCTCGAAAACAAGAATTATAAAGGCAGCCTTAACAGTAAATCGATCTCATTGCTTACGAATTCAGAGGTACAGCCATATGTGGAGCTGGCCGAAAAGCTTGGCCTTGTTTCAGGACAAATTATGCCGAAAAATGCCAATAATTTTTCATTCGAGTACACAGGCATTTGTACAAAATATTCTGATGTGCTTACCGATGCGATATTAAAAGGAATGCTATCCCAATATGTGGATGAATCGGTGAATCTTATCAACGCCCGTCATTATGCTACAGAAAGGGGTTTCAGGCTTAGCGAAACCAATAAAAGTGATGATAAAAACTACAATGACCTCATTACCATCCGCCTTGGAGACAGTTCGGATTACAAGCAAATTTCAGCAGCAGTATTTGGCCCGGGAGACTACCGAATTATAGAAATAGACGGTTTTGGGATTGAACTGAGGCTTGAAGGCGACATTCTCATGTACCAAAATATCGACAGGCCCGGAATGCTTGCAGCAGTTGCCGGTAAGCTTGCGAGTCAGAATATCAACATTGGTGCGCTGAGTCTGGGACGTACGGCGAAAGGTTCTAATGCAATTACAGCGGTTATTGTAGATAAGAAGCTTAACAATGAGGAACTCCAGAGCATTTACAACCTGGATGGTGTTCACAACGTGAAGTATATCTCACTCAGTTAAAGATTCATATCTTTTAAATACCGAGGCTTATCTATCCAGATTTGCACCCCTGGCTGTCATTTCTGATGTGACCAGGGGTATCCTGACGCGGATAAAGATACCCGTGTTTAGCAGTAAGGAAATCCCGGCAGGCGAGCCGGGATCACGTGACGGAGTATTATCAAATGACTTAGCGCAAACGTGCCACCCGTCCCTGGTAGGTATTATGCGTTTGCTGTGAAAGTGAGTATCCGGTTGATTCCGGATCACTTGATCCATAACTCACAGTTTGCGTGCTACTGCATGCCACACCAGGCCAATTGCAATTAAAATTAATCCAGGGATCCAAATTCGCGGTTCGATCCAAAAAGCAAGGAAAAGGCAACCGATGAGGCCCAAAACCGGAATTATGGGTGGATAGATGCGAAGGTTTACAGGCAGCATCAATGCCGAGAGGTTGGTAATGGCATAATAAATAAGCACCGTGAATGCACTGAACGACCAGGTGAATACTATGTCACCACTCATTACAAGGAAGGCTATAATCACGGAAGTTGCCAAAACCGACATCACCGGGCTTTTACTTTCAGGATTTATGCGGGAAAAAATACGGGGGACATCTCCACGGCGTGCCATTCCCAGCAGTACTCTGGATAGGCCAAGGATCAGGTTCAGCAGAACTCCAAGCATCGCCGTAATTGCCGCAACAGTTATTACCATTCCGATATAGGGCACAGACATGGCCTGTGCCACAATCATCAGTGGGGCTGCTTCGCCTTCCACCGTTTTACCAAACGCATCCGCTCCCAATACGTTCAGTGCAGTGAGTGATATAAGCAAATAGAGGATTACAATCACCAACATGGCAATGATAATCGCTTTCGGAATTGTTTTTTTCGGTTCAGTTACCTCTTCACCAAGTGTGGCAATGCGTCCGTAACCGGTATAAGCTACAAACATCAGGGCAGAACCGTATAAAATGGCAGATATTGACGTGTCCGATATAGCAAGGTAAATTGGTTCAACAGGGGCTCCGTAAAGGATGAAACCGGTTATAATCAGGGCGCTTAACCCGGTGAGTGTAACCGATACAATGACCTTATTGGCAAAATTGCTGCGGCTGATTCCACCTGAAACGAGCAGGGTCATTATGAAAAGTATGACGAGCCCGGCAGCAATCAGCCAGATTTTTCCTGATTGAATGTTAAATGCGTAGAATAAGTAACCGGCGCATCCCAATACAGCCGTTGCGGCTGACGCGGATTTTGCGGTTATGAACATCCAGCCGGCAGTAAAACCGAACCACGAGTTTAAAAACCGGTAGCCGTACTCATAAGTACCACCGCTTACCGGGTGCGCTGCCGCAAGCTGGGCACTGCTAAGGCCGTTAAAGGTTGCAAGTAGTGCGGCAATCACTATGGCAATAATAACACCGCTACCGGAAATTTGAGTTGCAATAGCTAAACTGACAAAAATTCCCGTTCCTACGATAGATCCGAGGCCCATAAGAATGGCACCGGGTGTTTTGATACTGCGCTGTAATTCGTCTTTCAAACTATTATTGCATTCGTGAATTTAAAATGGGAAACTTAAGTGAAAAGTTTGAAAGAACAAGAAATAATCATATTAATTCAGATACCGCCACAATTCAATCAATGAGATATTAAATATGATGGACGCAGAACAAAAATGGTATGTTAACTACACCTACTTCATTGCAGCACTTATACTGACAGTATATGCCATGATCATGGCAAAAACTATCTTGCTGCCACTTCTTTTTGCCCTCTTTTTTTCCATTTTGCTCTCGCCAATCTGCATTTGGCTGGAGCGTTACAAAGTTCCCAGAATTTTATCTTCACTTGCAGCACTTTTAATAGGCCTGATTTTTTTGTCAGGCATTGGATTTTTCTTTTATAACCAAATGTCGGCTTTTGCCCGTGATGCCGATATGTTTGTGGAACGTATTGAAGAGCTCATCGATTCGCTTGATGTTTTTCTTACAACCTGGTTTGCCTATGAAGGTGAGATTAATCTGGACAGGGTTGTATCAGAGATCATCGATTATATCAGAGAAAATACAGTATCCCTGACCAGAGGCATTACCGGTGCAGCATCAACAATCACTGCTTTTTTTCTTGTCCCTGTTTATATGTATCTGATTCTGCTTTTTCGTGACACACTCAAAACCTTTGTATTAAAGTCATTTGGTAAGGGAATCAGCAGTAGTGAGGATAAGGTGAGAAATATTATCAACAAAGTAAAAACTATGGTACAGCGATACATTACCGGCCTTTTGATGGTGATTGCCATACTGGCAGTATTAAATTCCATTATGCTTACGGTAATAGGGGTGGATCATGCCATTTTCTTTGGGGTATTTGCCGCAATGCTCAATGTAATTCCATTTGTAGGTCCAATCATGGGTTCCATTCTGCCGATTTTATATTCACTTATAACAATGGACTCACTTATTTATCCACTTATCATTTTACTTGGGTTCTACATCATACAGTTGTTCGAGAGTAATCTGTTTACCCCCTCCATTGTTGGAAGCCAGGTAAGCATGAACGCCCTTGCTACTTTACTATTGATTTTTATCGGGGCTCAGATTTGGGGGCTTGCCGGAATGATTTTATTCATTCCCATCGGAGCAATCATTAAAGTAATATGTGATGAAGTGGAATCCCTGAATCATTTTGGCTATCTGTTGGGACGGGAAACAGATCATAAGAGTGAAGAACGCAGCGCCTTGGCGAAAAAAGTGAGTCAATTACGCAAGAAGGCCATACAAAAGGCGAAAAAGAAATCAAGAGATTAATGTTATTATAAAAATAAGTGAGTAAACATAAATCAAAGAAAAAAAATATGATGAAAATGATTATTCGGCCTGCAATTAGTGTCTTCTTCGCACTGGCCACTATGATTGGTTATGTCAATTCACAACCACTTGTGATTCATGATGTGAATGTACTTACAATGGAATCTGAACAGATTTATTCAAATTTCAGTATCATCATCAATAATGGTGTAATTGATTGGGTGGGCCCGAAAGCCGAAGCGGCCATACCAGAAGGTGCCGTTATCGTGGAAGGTTATTACTATGTAATTCCGGGGCTGGCTGAAATGCACGCACATATACCACCGCCAAATCAGGGACAGCAGGTAATGGAAAATACCCTTGCCCTTTATCTGTCGCAAGGTATCACCACCATCAGGGGAATGCTTGGCAATCCCGCGCATCTGGTTTTACGTGAACGGGCAGCGAGAGGGGAATTATTCAGCCCGAGAATTTTTACATCGGGGCCATCATTCAGCGGCAACAGTTTATCTGATCCGGAATCTACCCGGAGAATGGTACAGGAACAAAAAGAAGCGGGATATGATTTACTGAAATTTCACCCGGGAATTACACTTGGGAATTTTTACGCTGCCACTGAAACGGCCAATGAGATTGGTATTGAATTTTCAGGGCATATCTCTTATGAGGTGGGCCTTGAACGAAGCCTTGCTTTCGGCAAGGGAAGCATCGATCATCTCGACAGGTATATGGAATACCTGGCCGGAGATGCAGCTAAAAGGCCAGACCCACCCATCATCTTTTTTGGGTACGATCTCACACCATTTGTAAACGAAAACCGCATCGCAGAAGCGGCCAGGATTACCGCTGAAGCCGGTGTCTGGAATGTTCCTACGAACACACTGCTCGAAAATGTATTCAATCCCGATATACCGGTAGAAGAGATGCAGCGCTGGCCGGGGATGGAGTTTATACCCTCCAATACTATTGAAAATTGGTCAAATTTTGTCCGGCAGACAAGAACCAACGATACGTATGACGAGGAGCAGGCCAGGCGGTTTCTCGAAATTCGGAAAAAACTGACATTGGCTCTTCATGAGCAGGGAGCAGGGTTGCTTCTTGGGGCGGATGCACCTCAGATTTTTAATCCTCCGGGTTATTCTGCCCATCGTGAACTTGCTCTCCTGGTTGATGCAGGGCTTTCGCCGTTTGAAGCCCTCAAAACAGGTACTGTAAATGTAGGAATTTATCTTGGCGAGGAGGATAAAACCGGAAAAATTGCACCCGGTTTTCGTGCCGATTTGATTCTACTGAGTGTACATCCACTCGAGCACATTCCCTTTCAAAACAAAATAGAGGGCGTTGTTTACAGTGGTAATTATACAAACCGGGCTGAACTCGATCAAATTTTGAATTCTTTAGGACAAACAAGAGAGTAAGAAATGCCTCTCATTTGTTAATTTGAGTGTATGGATACAGAATTTGAAATCATCATAAAACTCCTTGCTGCTTTAGCAATCGGGCTGCTGATTGGCATTGAAAGAGGGTGGAGCGGGAGGCAGGAGGAAGAGGGTGTGCGGGTAGCCGGGCTTCGCACATTCAGCCTTATTGGACTGCTTGGCGGAATCTGTGCCATCATCGCCGTTGAAATGGGGGTATGGTTTCTGGCAGCTTCTTTTTTTTCGGTTTCCCTGATGATTGTAGCCGGCCATGTGCTGGAAGCAAGAACAAGCGGTGACCTCGGCACAACCACTGCTTTTTCGATGATGCTGACTTTTGCACTTTCTGCGTGGGCGGCACTCGGTTTTTACAACTATGCACTGGCAACTGCAGTAGTGGCTATTGCACTGCTCGGAATGAAACCTGTGCTGCACAAATGGCTGCGCCACATCGAAATCGAAGAGATTTATGCAGGCATCAAACTGCTTATTATATCAGTGATATTGCTGCCACTGCTGCCAAACAGGGGTTTTGGCCCCTGGGAGGCACTTAATCCCTACTGGATCTGGCTGATGGTAGTACTTATTTGCGGCATTTCATTTGTGGGTTATTTTGCAATCAAACATGTGGGGAACCGTCTCGGTACGCTGGTGACTTCCGTAACCGGAGGGCTTGCCTCATCAACCGCAGTCACATTAAGCCTTTCCCAGTTTGCAAGAGAATTTCCGGTAAAACAGCTTTTTATGGGCGGAGTCATGATTGCTTCTTCAATCATGTTTATCCGGGTTTTGGTAGAAGTGGCCATTGTAAACCCGGCGCTTCTTCAGTCTCTCTGGTTGCCGGTTACCATCATGTTTGTGTGTGTGCTTGGCGGTGGCTACTGGTTATGGAGAGGCAGCAGTTATAAGGAAGCTGATCCCGATCTGCACCTCGATAATCCCTTTAAACTAACCATGGCTATCAAATTCGGGTTACTGCTTGGGGTAATCATGTTTTTGTCAGCAGCCATGCTAGATATATTTGGAGACGGTGGGATCTACGTACTCTCAGTGATTTCGGGCCTTATGGATGTTGATGCAATAACCCTCTCTTTAGCCCGGCTGTCATTGGATGATCTCAGCCACGATGTAGCCGTGATGGGCATCGTGCTTGCATCGGCAACCAATACTATTATCAAGGGTTTTATTTTCGCCTTTTTTGTAGGATTAAATGAGAGCCGTAAGCTAATCGGATTATTAATTCTGGCAGTAATTCCCGGGTTATTGATTGCTTTTATAATGAATATTTGAACGCACATAAAAAGGTATTGCACCACAAAATCTACTCTCACATCAAGAGGGGGTCCATAATTATCTGAACACTCCATAAAAATGAAGCTTCGTGAAAAATATGGGTTAGTTATACCCGACAGAATCGAGCAATTTCCAGATTTCAGTTTTATATAGAGTTCGGGATGAGCCGGTACGGG
>SKKO01000062.1 GCA_007123715.1 Balneolaceae bacterium
AGGTAGACTCATCGTAAATATGGTCAGAGAAAGCCGAGTGCCGTTCATTCACATACTCCATAATCTCTTCATCGGGAGTATGAAAGTCGATTTTACCGTCGCAGTCGTTGATTCGGCCATCAAGGGAAATAAATGGAAAGTCAATGATTTGTGTCATTTGAATATTGATTGTGTTTAAAGATTGATGATTTTGATATTAAGCAACCTGTCAGCACCCACCGGATCTGACAGCGATGCCATGATCCGGATTCGACGCTGAGATGATCCCGAACGGCACGGGAACACTGTCAGGTCTCAATTTCATCTTTGTGCCGGAGTATAACATGGGTGGCATTCTCCGAAGCCACTGACCGGTCACAATCGTATCCGAGGCTTCGCAGGTTTACCCCTTCGAACAGCCGCTCACCTGCTCCCAGTATGACCGGTGCAATCGCGATGTGAAGCTCATCAATGAGGCTTTCATGCAGATACTGTTGTATGGTGTTGGCGCCGCCGCCAATGCGAACATCCTTCCCGTTGGCAGCCTCGCGAGCCCGTTCAAGCGCCTGGTGGATACCGCCTGTGACAAAGTGAAACGTTGTGCCGCCTTCCATTTCGAAGGATGGGCGCGCATGATGGGTAAGAATGAAAACCGGAACGTGATAGGGAGGGTTATCTCCCCACCAGCCTTTCCAGTCCATGTCGGGCCATGGACCGCGAATGGGGCCGAACATATTCCTGCCGAGTATCCATGCACCCATATTTTCAAAACCGCGAGCAATAAAATCGTCATCGATTCCTGTCGAACCTTTGTCGTTGCCAAACAGGGTTTGTTGCATCGTGCGCGTCTGAAATGCCCACTTGTGTAAATCCTCACCGCCCACGCCAAGTGGATTATCGATGTCCTGATTGGGGCCAGCCCCGTATCCGTCAATTGAAATGGAAAAACTATTTACACGTATTCGTGTCATCTTCTTACCTTCTTTTGTTTTGTTGGTCTATGTTTAAACTTTTGATATGCTCAACAAGCAACGGAAGGCCATCCGCAAAAGCATGATCGTTTCCGTTCAGTTTATGGATAGAGGCGGTTGGGATGAGTTTTTGGTAAAAATCCGCATGATCAACCGGCACTACATGGTCATTCAAACAGTGATACAGATGGATCTCGGGAATTGCAGGCAGAGTTATTGAAAAATCATGTCTCAGTGCAAAGTCTTCCGCTTCCCATCCTTGTTTTCCCCAATAAGGCGGTGCAACGAGAAAAAGGCCGGCTATCTGCAATTTGCATGTTTCTTCAGAAAGGTACTTGAGAAGTATTGATCCGCCGAGGGAGTGGCCAATCAAAAAAACGGGGTTTGTCAGTTTTGGAAATTCCCGGTTAAACATCCCTTTCCACATCTGGTTGGCAGGGGCATCGGGTTCTTCAATAATCGGATCATAAATCTGGAATTCATCATCAAATTTATTCCGCAACCATTGCACAAAATCGTAACTGCCTCGTCCGGGGCTTCCCTGCGGCCCACCGCTATGTGCAAAAAAAATCTGTTTATTCATATGATCTTTGATTTTTGGTTCCTCATACACTGTTGACACTGACACACTGTTAAAATTAAATCAACTCATTGGTAACTCATCGGTTCTTTTCCGAATGCTCGCCTTATAATCCCGATCTGGCCAATATGATAGGCTTGATGATGGGTGATGAACGCCCATAATTGACCATTTGATTCAGAAACTTTATCAAATGGTATTGGTGGTGATTCCGATAGTTGATGATCATCGAGCATTGTCAGTTTTTCGCGAACGGGTTGATACAGATTGTTCCATTCTTTAATGATCTCATCAATATGAGGGTAGTTTACACCATCCCGGGCCTCAGATTGCCCCATCACGGCAAAATGATCATCCCATTTTACTTCGGGGCTGAATCCGGCAATCTGTGCCAGTCCGTATTGAGAATTGAGCAGGTGTCCCGCGAGGTACTTCACATGATTGATGTGTGTATACCCGGACAATCTGCGGTTGGTTTCCTCATCGGTAAATCCATCCAGCACATTGTTGAACAGGCGGTGGTGCAGATCGAATTGTATGATCAGCGGGTGCATTATATATGGCTTATTGTTTAATGATGTATTCACTGCCTGAAGCAGCATGTTTCTTTTCATAGAGTTTCCCACCCAGCCAGGCAATCGGGATGGCAATGGCGGCAAGTGTCCATGCATACCATACCGGGCCCAAAAGGGCAGCAACAACAGCCCCTACAGCACTCAGTATGGTGCCGATAATCCCAAGTATTATCGCATGTTTCATCGGGTTTTGCGGGGCCAATTTTGCGGTGAGATAACATCCTGCCAAACTAAATACGGCACGGTAGAACAGCACGAAGAGGATCAATTCTGTGGAAACAAAAAGGTGGTCCCAAGGGAGGATGTCCATTACTTTAAGCACGGTATCAAATCCCACAGAAAGCATAATGATGACAAGAAGTCCGGCGAACACTGCCCAAATTGATTTTAAACGATTGCTTTTCATTTGATCTGAATTGAATTACGATTTTCCGGATCTTGAGCTTTATTATTTATTTGGATTAAATGATAAACCTTCTTCTTCAAGCGATTTTCGAAATGCGGGTAATGAAGCCTTTCCAATTCCGTGAATGTTTAAGATCTCTTTCTCCGTATAGGATGATAATTTTTGGATGGTGTCAATCCCGTGATGGAGCAATGCATTTCTTGCAGGGTTGCTTAATAGTGCTAAAAATCCTGAGGAGGGCTCTTTCAGTTTCTCACAAGTGGGACAGGTTGGGCAGTCGCTGCTTTTATCATAGGTATGTCCATTGTCACAAACTCTGCGGTTTTCTTTTTTCGCCATGCTCAATAAGTTATTGTTTTGGTTTTTTTGTCTCCAACGGTTCCAGTCCTGACTTCTCCGGCCCGCATGTATGAGGCAATAATTACTCCGCCTGGAGTAACCGTACATTCTGTTAATCTAAATGCTGCCGGAATCGGGCCATCTTCGAACAATTTTTTTCCGTTGCCAAGAGTCAATGGATGAATTTTGAGCCGGAGTTGGTCCACCAGGTCATTTTTAAGCAGCAGTTGAACGAGTCTGGAACTGCCCCAAACATGAATATCGGGACCAGTTGATTTTTTTAAATTTTCGATGTCGGAAAGGCTATTCAAGAACACTGTGTTTTTCCAATCGGACTTTTCTCTGGTTCCGGACACCACGTATTTTGTGCCATCATTGATGGCAGGCCAGGCATCTGCATGTTCAGGCCAGTAGCCTTCCCAAATCTCAAATGTTTTCCTGCCCAAAAGGTATTCTGCTGGCTGTATCTCTTTTTTCACTACCTTCTTATAGGCTTCGTCGCTATAAGGTGCAACCCAGCCGCCATACTGAAAACCTTCCGAGGCATCCTCCCTGGATCCGCCGGGAGCCTGCATGACCCCATCTAATGATATCATTGATAAGACGATAATTTTTCTCATTTTTCACCGCCATTTTTTACGGGCTCATAGTGAAAGGTTACTGCACCGCTCCCGAAGGTTTTTGTTTTTATGAGTTTAAAATTTGTTTTATCGTTTAGGTTTTTAAACAGTGGCAACCCTTTTCCTGCTGCAACAGGATGAATACAGAGCTGGAGTTCATCAATAATTGCTGCAATTAACTTTCTCATAATTATTTCTCTTAACCTCCCATCATACCAGTCTTAACTTCTCCGGCTCGCTTGTAATGGGCAGCTATCACTCCGCTTGGTTTTCTCATAGCGGTTATTTATGATTGGTAATGATACACTTCACGCAGCTTGACCAGGTCAAGCTTTTTCATCTGAAGCATCACTTTGGTAACACGTTTTACCTTTTCGGGGTCTTCGTCATCAAGCATCTCAAAGAGTTCAGTTGGAACTACCTGCCAGGAAACGCCGAATTTATCTTTCAGCCATCCGCATTGCTGTGCCTGTGGGTCGCCAGCCTCGCCGAGTTTTTCCCAGTAATAGTCCACTTCGTCGGCTGATTTGCAGTGTACAACAAACGAAACTGCTTCGCTGAATCCGAAATCATGTTTGCCGGGCCCATCCATCACCATGAACTTGCTACCTGAGAGTGCAAACTGTGCGTGTTTGATGGTGCCAGCGGTGCCTTCTTCTCCGGGGCCATATTTCAGTATTCCGTCAATTACAGAAGGACTGAAAACGGAAGTGTAGTGTCGGATGGCTTCTTCACCCTTGCCGAGCATCTCGTTTACAAACAGGAGAGAGGGTGTGATTTTCTGGCCAACGTCTTCAATGCGCCCAAGGCTTATTTGCCATGAGACTCCGTAGCGGTCATTCAGCCAGCCATACTTTTCACTCCAGTCATATTTTTTAAGTGGGAAAAGAATTTCTCCGCCTTCGGATAGTTTTGACCAAAGATTGTCACCTTCCTGTTCTGTTTCGCAAATTACAAAAAAGGATATGGATGGATTGAAAGAGAAATGAGGTCCACCGTTCAACGCGGTAAAAGGCTGTCCGGCAAGTTGAAAATTAACAGTCAGAACCGAATTTGCAGGCATTCCGTTTATTTCCTGCCCTTCATCGGTATAATGTGAAACGGATTTGACATTGGAAGCATTGAAAAGTCCGGTGTAGAAATTGGCAGCTTCGTCAGCCTGGGTGTCAAACCAGAGGAAAGGGGTGATTTTTGTCATGGTTCAAGGTTCAAAGTTCAAGGTTTCAAGGTTGAACAAGCAAGATGCCTGCGCTATCTCTGGATTTTTTTTAGGAATGGCAGAGTGTCCCTGCTCTTTGTGCTCCTGCCAGAATCTGGTTCTAAACTATATCGTTCAATACTGTTTACTCATATCACTTAGTTTTGGCAAAACCTCATATCTTACCTGGACAAATCCGTTTTTAAACTGAGTAGATTCAAGTAGTTTTAATTGAATTTCATTACCGGTTTTTCCAAATAACGGTATGCCATCACCAAGCAGAACCGGGATCTGTGTTATAGTTATTTCATGAATCAGATGGTCTTTCAGAAATCTTTGGATTGTTTTTCCTCCGTCAATGTATAAATGATGCATTCCATCTGCCACCAGCTTTTTTACCACTTCTACAGGTTCACCCGATTCAACCAATACCTTATCCTTCAGGTATTCAGGAATTTTAATTTTTTTGCTGGAAAGAACGATTACCGGAGTATTTTCATAAGGCCAGAGATCGAAGGTAAGCACCTTTTCAAACGAATGCCTGCCCATAACCAATGCATCAATTCCGGAAATATAAGCGTCATAACTCAAGCCTCCTTCACCCATTGATCCGTATTCGGGGTTGTGGAGCCATTCTATGTCGCCGTCTGTTTTAGCAATATAACCGTCCAGGCTTGAAGCGATATAAACGGAGCATTTTAGGTTCATTTGTTCAATCCCCTGAAATAAGATTTTTGGCTGCTGTCAAGTTTCTCAATGGCAGTATTAAGGCTCGTGCGCTGCATTCCACCCGCATGTTTCTCCAAAAAGGTCATTAATTTTCTCTTATCCTGATTGCCGGCATTACGAATCCAGGTTCCAACAGCTTTTTGTACATACTCGTGGTTATCATTGACCAAAATTTCAGCAATTCTAAAAGTATCTTCCGATTCACCTTTTCTTAAAAAATAGCCGGTGCTGACGATAGCCGTTCGGCGCTCCCACGGATTACCGGATTTTGCCAGTTTGTACAGGATATCACGCGGTTGTTTGCATTCAAACAGATACCCACCTATGACCCTCGCCGCAGCCCTGTCCATAAAATCCCAGCTATTGATGCGGTCGTGACGACGTATGTAAAGGTCAAATAGTTCATTTCGCTGAATTTCTGTAATCTTCTTGTTTTGCGCCCGGAAATCCATGATGCTCATCGCACCCATTCGTGCTTCGTAGAACGGGTTGTTTAATAATTTCTCAATTTCACTCAGTGGCATATCAGTAAACTCTTTTGCCAGGTCAAACACATGTTTCATCCGCACACCAATCACCCGGTTTTCAGGATCATCTGCTTTGAAATAGCGCCTAATTTTTTTGAGTTCCTTATCAGACTGAACCATATTCAGTTGATCAATAAATTTTTTCGCAGTAAGCTTCATCCTTCTACCTGATTTATATGTGCATTCTTATCAACCTGGAAAATTCCAAACGTATTTCCTTCGGTATCTGTAAAGTATCCCTGCCAACATACTTCTGGCACTGCAAATTTTGGAAGAGCTACATTCCCGCCGCCACCTAAAATTTTATCTGAAGTTCGGTCAAAATTTTCCACTTCAATAGAACAGACAAAAGCGTTTGCACCATATTCGGCAGGCGGTGAGTTAGCCTGACGTTTCATCAATCCTCCTGCAGTTCCTCCGGTTAAAATTCGCCAATACTCAATCGGTATATTTTCCTGAGCCGTTTCAAACCTCCAGCCAAAAACGGAAGAGTAAAAGTCAGAAGCCCTGACCGGATCATCACAGTGTATTTCGAAATAAATATGTCCGTTCATGTTTTGTTGGGTTTGAAATAAATTTTGTTATTACTTTTACATCTTTAGGTAACACAATGGATTAGCTACAATTTAAAAGATCGCCCGTAAATTGAAAGGGGTAAATACGCCAATCTTGCGGGTTGATTACGACATAACGATTTTATAGATTTTGATATGAAACACGTTTCTATTCTCATACCAGAAGGTCACACAAGCCTGGTTAATATTGCCGGAACTCATCAGATTTTTAACCAGATCAATGATATTTGCATCAGGATGGGGAAGAAGGCCGTTTTTGATGTTCATTTGGTTGGCCTAAAGAAAGAAGCGAAGCAGGATACTGGTCTTTTTTCGGCCTACCCTGATTACGTGATCGGCGATGTAAAAAAAACGGATATGATCATTATTCCGGCCATTCATAATGAGCAGAATGAAGGAATTGAACGAAACAAAGAGTTTATTCCCTGGATGATTTACCATTACAAAAATGGGGCAGAGCTCATTAGTTTTTGTATCGGGGCTTATCTGCTCGCAGCAACCGGTTTGCTAAAGGGAAAAGAATGTGCCACGCACTGGGCACATGCCGGAAGTTTCAGAAAAATGTTCCCGGAGGTTGACCTGGTAGACGACCGGATCATGACTGCTGAAGACGGGATTTATACAAGTGGTGGGGCTTATTCGTATTTGAATCTGCTGTTATACCTTATTGAAAAAAATGCAGGAAGGGATATTGCAATCCTCGCTTCCAAATTGTTTATGATTGATATAGATAAAGAAAGCCAATCGCCGTTTATCATATTCGAGGGGCAAAAAGACCATGGTGATGAACTTGTAATGGAAGCACAGCGTATTATCGAAAACAAGTACAATGATAAAATGACGGTGGATGAACTTGCGGCAGAGCTTGCATTGAGCCGCCGAAGCCTGGAAAGGCGCTTCAAAAAAGCAACAGCCAATACGATTCTGGAATACATTCAGCGAACCAAAATAGAAGCAGCCAAAAAACAACTGGAGTCAGGCCGAAAAACGGTTCATGAAGTGATGTATGAGGTTGGTTATAATGATCCCAAATCATTTCGGGACCTTTTTAAATATCATACTGGTATGTCACCGGTAAATTATCGAAATAAGTTTGGATTGTGACATCATCAGGGTCATCAATTTATTATAATTACGGTGGGTTCGCTTTTAAAACATGCATAATTGCAAGTTTTTGTGTCTTAAGAATTATCTTGAATGCAGGTTAAAAAACATCTTATGAGCATAGATTACACCATACCGTCAGACACAAAAATAGGCCATGTTCACCTGAAAGTATCGAACCTGGAAAAATCTCTGGCGTTCTACCGTGATCTGCTGGGATTTGAACTCACTACAATGTACGGTACTCAGGCAGCATTTCTTTCGGCGGGCGGTTATCATCACCATCTCGGTTTGAATACCTGGCACAGCCTGGGCGGCCCGCCGGCGCCTGAGCGCAGTGCTGGTTTATATCACACAGCCATTCTCTATCCCACAAGACGCGACCTTGCTGTTGTTTACAGGCGTATTCTGGAAGCCGGCTACCCGATTTCCGGAGCAAGCGATCATGCAGTTTCCGAAGCCATTTACCTGAATGATCCCGATGGAAACGGTGTTGAACTTTACCGTGACAGGCCGCAGGAAGAATGGAATTATCGACCAGACGGATCTATTGAAATGACAACCCTTCCGCTAGACCTGGATGACCTGCTGGCTGAATTAGATAACGACTAAAAATGAAGTAGATAACATGTTCAGAATAACACGTCTTTACAGTGATGAAAATGGCGATAGCCGGTTTGAGGACATTGAAATCCCATTGAAGGAATTGGGTGAGATCGGGGCTTTATCCGAAGGCATCCCGGCTGGTGAAATTATTTTCAGGGAAGTAGCCCCAACCTACGATTACAATTTTCACAATGCTCCCAAACGACAATACATCGTTTTGCTGGATGGGGAGATTGAAATTGAAACATCGCTCGGGGAGAAACGAACCTTTGGCCCCGGCGAAGTCTTACTGGCAGAGGATACCCAAGGAAAAGGGCATAAAACGAGGAACCTTCAACCCATCAGGAGAAGATCGGTGTTCATCACGCTGCCTGAGGAGAGAAAAAGTTAATTTCGAAACTGCACAACTTAACTATCATTATGGCTCCGGAATTGTGCAAGATATTATTCGGAATGATTACCGGATTATTTATCATTGATTTAATGGAAGTATGAAGCCCAGGAATTATCGGGCTTTCGTTTTCAGGTAACGATTACAATACTGATCTTTCATAAAACCTGATGAATAATCATAATATCATCGCAACTTATTACGCAGTCTTTCGGTTTCAGGTGAATCCCGCAGTTCCTCAGGATCCGAATTTATTTCGATGATTTTTATATCTTTTTCTTCCTTAACCTGCTGTTTTTCCTTTATAAGGATTTCATCGGAAAGCTGCAGGGTAAGTGTGGCTAAATCGTTGGCAGTGTCCGTAACTTCTGATTTGTGCTTATTCAGTGATCGGGTTTGAAAGTAATTTATTAACGGTAATGTCAAAACAGATGTAAGAATTCCGGAGATTATACCCGGCCATGCGAATCCGATTGTGGTGAAAGAGAGAACACCTCCGATTGGTGAAAGGACTGCCAGGAGTGGAATCAACAGCCAGTAATTGTACCCTTCGGTTCCCCAGTTCATACCCCATTTCTGCCGTTTACTTACCCTGATCCTGAGCTTTTCACCCCGTTTCTGAAGAAGCACACGCGTTGTGTAATACTGCCATTCATCCATGTACTGCCATTCGAGAGTGGTAGGGGTTCGCCTGATTTTGGCTTTACCGGCGTAGTCATCCCACAGTTTATTCCACCAGCTTACATCCTCATGAGAAGTACCATAGCGGTGGTTCAGTTCCGTAACAAGGTCGTCAAGAACCTTGTTGTCGGGATTGGCATCAATCCAGTGTTCGCAAACAATTTCATCCTGCTTAATCTTTGTATTGTTTGATGACCGAATGGTCTGCTCTCCTGCCTGTTCATTAAACTCTTTTGCCGCACGCTGGATGAGTTCCGGATCGATCCCTGCTTCCGCTGCAACCTGTTCCAGTTCCGATATCGTTAATCCCGAAATTTTACTGCCCTCTCTTGAAACCGACCGTGTAGCCTCAAGCTCAACAGCCCGGCGGATCAGCTGCGCCACTTCTTCTTCGGAATAGATACGATTTGAATTCATCTGCAAGAAATATACTGGTTAAACATCTTTAATTTAAAGAATTGAACTGCAACCATCACATGGTTTTTTATTTACGTAGTTAGTTTTCTATTGTTGCACGCAAGGTCTGAAAAGCGATTTATCTCAACTTTCAGGTGGTTATCAAACTAAAAAGTATGTTTCATGTGCCGCTTGCAGGTTATTTTTTAAAATAATGTAGTATCATGTGTACGATGAAATGATGGGGATGACTACTTGCTCCTTTTACTATGATATATCAATTGTACATATTATGAATACACCGGTTCATTCAAAATTGTATTCTCATAATGTTTATCTGCATATTATTTAGTAAAATTAAGTACCTGGAAAATCGCGTCAACCAATTACGCCAGATTGATTATTAGATTATTTCCGATCTGATCTGATTTGAATATTTCAGGTGCTGCTGCTAACGAACCGCTATTTTAACCAATTATATTATAATGGACAGAAGAACATTTATTCAAAAAACAGTGATGGGAACGGCTGCTCTAACCGGGTCATTTTATGTACCTTCATTTGCCAGGGAAAGAAAAATCAAGGTAGGCCTTATTGGAGCCGGCTGGTATGGTATGGTTATCAGCGAAGCTGCCCTGAAAGTGGGCGGACTTGAAATCATCGGGGTGTGTGATGTGGACAGCGAACACCTCCGAAACAGTGCTGATAAACTTGAAGAGCTGCAGGGTAACCGGCCCAAAACGTTCAAATATTATACAGACCTGCTGGATATGGACGGCCTTGAGGCAGTATTTATCGCCTCACCCCCGCAATGGCACGCCCTTCAGTTCATGGCAGCCTGTGACAAAGGATTGCACATTTTTTGTGAAAAACCATTAGCCTATGATCCAATGGAGGGCCTTGCGATGATCAGGGCTGCCGAGAATGCAGGGGTTCTTGTACAGGTTGGGTTTCAGCGGCGTCAAAGTGCAGCATTCCGCCATGCAAAAAGGTATATAGCGGAAGGAAATGCCGGACACATACATCAGGTTGTAGCGCAAATACATTACCGCGCGAATCCCGGCGACAATACTATCCAGGATCCGCCTGCCTCACTCGACTGGGATGAATGGTGTGGCCCGGCGCCAAAACTGCCCTACAGGCCCAGTATCGCGCATTTTAACTGGAGGCTTGAAAAAGAATACGGTAATGGGCACCTTGTGGATTGGGGGATTCACCATATCGACATCGTACGACAAATAATGGACCTTGGAATTCCCGCTGAGGTGCAGGCAACCGGTGGTTTACGTTATCTGAAAGATAGAATCACAACTCCGGATACCCTTAATGCCGTAATGAATTTCGAAAGCGTTCCACTGGTATGGCAGCACAGAATGTGGGGAGCAGGAGATCCTAACCCTGATTTCAATAACGGGATCTTTTTTCACGGTGATAAAGCTTCAATTTTTGTATCTGACACACGTTTTAAGGTGATGCCAACGCCGGGAAGTGATACCTCTGACGCTGACCTTACACTGCATACAGAGGGAGGAATGCAGGAAAATCACATGGCGGATTTTCTTAATGCTGTGAAATACGAAGATCCCGGTAAAATTACATGTACCGTTCAGGATTCCTTTGCATCTACTACAGCCGTGCAGCTTGCCATGATCGCATACGAAACCGGAACCATTGTGAAATGGGATGATCAACAAAAAACAGTAAGGGATAACCCGGAAGCAGCTGCTCTGCTAAAGAGGGAATACAGGGACGGATGGGTACATCCCGGTTAGTGGAGAAGAGACAGAATCTGGCACTCTGCTTGAGCTGCAGAGTCCATTTATATAAAATTCAGTGTCCAATTTACAAATTCCAAACAATGAGTGTTTGGAATTTGATGATTGGAGTTTTGAATTTCCTTTGCCTGGCAAAGGGTAGTACCGCGTACGGGATTTGAACCCGTGTTACCGCCGTGAAAGGGCGACGTCCTAAACCCCTAGACGAACGCGGCTTAAAGCAGATATTACATATATAGCATAAGATTTGAGAAGATAAATGTCTCATGCCTTAATGCTTATACTTCATATCTAAAAAATGGGGAGCCCGAGGGGACTTGAACCCCCGGCCTCCAGGGCCACAACCTGGCGCTCTAACCTACTGAGCTACGAGCTCCATTTTTTAAAAATTTCAATATCCTTTTGAATTTCCTTTGCCTGGCAAAGGGTAGTACCGCGTACGGGATTCGAACCCGTGTTACCGCCGTGAAAGGGCGACGTCCTAAACCCCTAGACGAACGCGGCTTAAAACTTGAATAGAATATGAGCATATGCCTATGACTCACGTTTCAGTATTCAATTTATATGTTATAAAAAAGAGGCGACAAGCGGATTCGAACCGCTGTACGAGGTTTTGCAGACCTCTGCCTAACCACTCGGCCATGTCGCCCGGTCAAACCTTAAATATCGGATAAAGTATAATAAAATTCGATCTATAAATGTAACGAAATTCTTTATGTAATATTTAAATGCTTCTGTACGCCCGTCAGGACTTGAACCTGAAACCTACTGCTTAGAAGGCAGTTGCTCTATCCGATTGAGCTACGGGCGCAAATGTGACTGCTGCGAGGACCGCAAAGTTTATCAGGGTACTTAAAGTTTCTTATGCCAATAACGATCACGCACCCAATTATGTGGCACTAACATTAACCTCATGTCAACACTGAAGATACAGCATATAGTATACACTTTTATGCTGATATGTCATTTTAAAAAATAATATGTCAAAGAAACGAATACTCGGGGAGACGGGACTTCCCCAAAGGGATCCCAATGGGAGAACCGCGGAAGCACTGCTTGCGCAATTTTCGAAAAACCGTCTCGCCGGTTATTAAAACAGAATGTTTGAAATGAGCTGTAAGGACCATTTCATTAAAGTCGGGGAGACAGGATTTGAACCTGCGACCCTTCGCTCCCAAAGCGAATGCGCTACCGGACTGCGCCACTCCCCGGTTAAAACATATCAATGTGCATTTGACTCATAGCATACAGATCCAAAAATAATTTTCTGCATGATAGATCAAACCTCAATTTATATGCGCTTAATCCAATTTTCAAAAGAATTACAAGATAAAGGATTTATATCCTGTATGCAATTCAGCTGTTTTGAATTTTCTGTTTTTCCTTCTTTAATTCAACCAGGTATTCCGATATGAAGCCGATTCCATATGCTGAAAGCTGGGTAAATGATGTTGCAATGGATAATATTGCAACCGTAAGGCTTTTTTCCCTGTAAAGTGCTGCAAAAAAAAGGAGAATTGTGTATATGATGTAAAACGAAATCAGTGCCTTAAAAAAAACAAATCCCGCAAAAGATAAAATGAGGGAAATGATAAAGACAGCCAGGAAAAGTGAAGGGAAGAGATGTACGGCTTTTATTTCGTCAGGATGAAATCGTGAGATGTTAACGCGTGCCCGCCCGAAGAAATGGAGCTGCCGGAAAAATTGAGATAAATCAGTTCTTCTTTTGTGGTAAACATAAGCATCATCAATCAAAACAGTTTTAAATCCGTCTCGAATGATCCTGATGCTGAATTCCAGGTCTTCACCCATACGGGTGATTTTGTAACCGCCGGTTTTATTATAAACTTCCCGGCTGATTCCCATGTTAAAACTCCTGGGATAAAATTTACCGATTCTTTTTTTCCCTCCCCTGATCCCCCCTGTGGTTAACACGGAGGTCATGCTGAAATTAATGGCCTTTTGAAAAGGTGAAAAAGAAGGATGTGCACGATCAGGTCCTCCCCAGCAATCCACCGGGTTATCGGTAAGATATTGATTTACTGTCTCGAGATAGTGTGGAGGAACAATACAGTCTGAATCAAATACAATAAAATAATCTCCTTTTGCATGTTCAAAACCATAATTTCTTGAAAACCCCTGACCGCTGTTCTCTTTAAAAAAATACCGTAAGCTGATGATGTTCGAAAAGCTTTCCACCGCATCTTTGCACGTAATTTCAGAACCATCTTCAATTACAAGAATTTCGAACTGTCTGTAGGTTTGTATGGTTAAACTGATCAGCAGCTCGCAAACCTCTTCCGGTCTGTTATATACCGGGATAATAATTGAGTAGTACATGGATGCAATTCAGTTTAAAATTTTCGTTCTTTCATGGGTAAACATATAATAACAAACCAATTCTTTAGATGAAGTATCTGATTTCAGTTTTCCTGGCCATTTTATTCTTTCAATCCCTGCCTGCACAATCTGTATCAGTAACTTTCGACCCGGAACATGCCGGGAATAATGACTATACTTTTCCGGTTAAAGAGGGTACTGTTGCTATTTCAAATAATCAGTTCGTAATAGCCGGCATACAGATCATTCAGCCGGAGGCATGGTCAATTTCATCCGAAAGAAATAAACTGGCATTTCTCCAAAAAAGAGAGATGCTATATTTACGCTCCATTGATCATAAAGGCAGGCTGCTCATTGAAAAAGGTCTTGAATTTTTTAATCCGGAGGATACAACCCTTGATGTGTATCAATTCAGCGATGGCAGAACAGTAATCAGGGACAATGTGGCTAATTTCACATTTTTTGATCCCAGGGGAGAAGAGATATTTTCAGTATCCAATTTTGCACAGAGCCCGGATGGCGAGCGGGAATCGAGATTGTCATCTGATAAAGCCGGCAAAATTTTGGTATTGTATAATCCTGTGATTGCCTTTGGTTCCGGCACCGGTTCGAGGGCGCAGCTGGTTTCGTTCGGAAATGAAACGGAAACATTCTTCAGAGATAACAACCGTGAGATTAAATTCCTTGAAGTGAGTGATGATGGCGCGTTTATTACCCTCATTGCCACGGATGGCAGCAACGACCAGGTGTTGATTTTTGACCGATTTGGGAATGAGCTGATTTCTTTTGATGCTGATGGTATGTTGACCGGGGCTGTAATTTCACCGGGGGGAGAATTTTTAACGACTTTCAGAGACGCAAGAATGCAGGTTATCAGAGTAGCAGATGGTGAGGTTCTCGGCAGCGCTTCTTCCCGGAACAATATCATCCAGGCTTCATATTTTCCTGACGATGGCATGCTGATTTCGTTGAATGGGAACCTGAATAATCATCGAATCACCAATGCTTCGATAACCGCAGTTCACGTAACAAGACGGCAAATTGCTAGTGAAAACGTCAGTATGCAGCTAAGCAAGCTTGTGCCAGGCAGTATTGATTTGTTAAGAACCGGAGAAAACCGGTTTCGAATTAGCGGTATGAACCGTGATCTTCTACTCGACACGCGTTTTTAATTCGACCTCATCAAATAAAAAAAGCGCATGATTTGTATCTCACGCGCTTTTAAAAATGATTTAACTGATGATTACGCCTTGGCTTCCTGTTCCGATTCAGAAGGTGAATTTCCGGAATCATCCGGGGTGGAATCTGATTCAGGTTCTATCCAATCGAATGTGAGTCCGTCACGGGATTTATTCATCTTGATTTTGATGGATGCTCCTTCGGAATGATCCACGCCCAAAAGTTCTTCAGCAAGCGGGTCTTCTATGAATTTCTGAATCGCACGCTTGAGAGGCCTTGCACCGAATTTAGGGTCAAAACCCTTATCGGTAATGAATTCTTTAGCGCCTTTTGATAGTTCAAGTTCATAGCCAAGATTCCTAACACGCACGAAGAGTTCTTCAGCGAGAATGTCAATAATTTTATAGATATCTTTTTTCTCAAGTGGCCTGAAAGTTAGGACATCATCAATTCTGTTCAGGAACTCTGGATTAAACACTTTTTTCAGTGCGTCCTGGATGGTTGACTTCATCTGGGCGTAATCAAACTCACCTTCCGTTGAAGAAAAGCCGATACCTTTACCCATATTCCGGATATCCCGCGCACCGATATTTGATGTCATGATGATGATGGTATTCCTGAAATCTACTTTACGGCCAAGACTGTCTGTCAAAATTCCATCATCAAGTACCTGCAACAAGATATTAAACACGTCTGGATGTGCTTTTTCGATCTCATCGAGCAGCACAACACTGTAAGGTTTGCGGCGTACTTTCTCTGTGAGAATCCCGCCTTCTTCGTAACCTACATAACCCGGAGGAGCGCCTACCAGCCTTGATACACTGAATTTCTCCATGTACTCGCTCATATCGATACGTATCAGTGCTTCGTCCTTGTCGAACAGGTAACGGGCAAGAACTTTGGCCATTTCTGTTTTACCAACACCTGTTGGCCCGAGAAAAATAAATGAGCCGATTGGGCGTGCGGGATCTTTAAGGCCTGCCCGCGTACGCTGAATTGCCTTGGTTAGTTTAAGGATGGCTTCTTCCTGGCCAACCACTTTGCGGCCAAGCTCTTCTGTCATCTTCAGTAGCTTCTGCCCTTCCTTTTGGCTGATCTTATTGACAGGCACGCCACTCATCATGGCTACAACAGTAGCTACTTCATCGTCTGTAACATCATAAACAATGTTTTCCGATTCTTTTTCCCACTCCTTCTGAGCCTGCTCGAGCTCTTCCATCAGGCGTTTTTCAGTATCGCGAAGGCGAGCTGCCTCCTCAAACCGCTGTTTTTTAACCATGGAGTTTTTCTCATTGCTGGTTTTCTCGATCTCTTCTTCGAGTGTGAGAATATGTTCCGGTACGGTAATGTTGGAAAGATGAACTCTTGCGCCCACCTCATCAAGTGCATCAATGGCTTTGTCCGGCAAAAAATGGTCAGTAACATATCTGTCGGTAAGTTTTACACAAGCAGCAATGGCTTCGGGTGTGTACCGGACACTATGATGTTTTTCGTACTTGCCTTTTATCTGGTTCAGTATTTCAAGGGTTTCATCCGTTGTTGTCGGTTCAACCATGATTTTTTGGAACCTTCGCTCCAGTGCTCCGTCTTTTTCAATATACTGCCGGTATTCGTTTAGTGTCGTTGCACCGATGGCCTGAATTTCACCTCTTGCAAGGGCCGGTTTCAGCATGTTTGAAGCATCGAGCGAACCGCTGGCGCCGCCAGCACCAACGATCGTGTGTAGCTCATCAATGAAAAGTATAACGTTGTCTGTTTTTTCCAGTTCGCTCATTACTGCTTTCATGCGCTCTTCGAACTGGCCACGATATTTTGTGCCTGCAACGAGAGCGGCAAGATCGAGCGCTATTACACGCTTGTCATAAAGTACCCGCGACACTTTTCGTTCAATAATTCTTGATGCCAGGCCTTCAGCAATAGCGGTTTTACCAACACCGGGCTCCCCGATTAATACCGGGTTGTTTTTTTTGCGGCGGCTCAATACCTGAGCCACGCGTTCAATCTCTTTTTCACGGCCGATGATCGGATCGAGTTTGCCATCCTCGGCCAGTTGGGTTAAATCTCTGCCAAAATTATCGAGTACGGGAGTTTTAGACTTTTCCATTTTCTTTTCTCTGGAGCTACCGGGTGATTGTGAACCTTTGGATGATGGGGTTGCACTGGAAAAGGCTGTCCTTGAATCGGGCCTGCCGGTATCCCGTGCGTTACCTGAAATAATCATGTCAAGTTCTTCGCGAACTGCATCATAGGAAATATTAAACTGCTGTAAAATCTGAGCTGCGATATTTTCCTCGTCCCTCAAAAGTGAAAGCAGAAGATGTTCGGTGCCAATTGTATCACTCTTGTACAATTTTGCTTCGAGATAAGTAATCCGAAGAACTTTTTCAGCTTGTTTTGTGAGAGGAATATTGCCAACGGTAACCGTACCGCCTGTACCACGAACTGTATCCTCAATGGTTTTTTTGAGTTTAAAAAGATCACAATTCAGATTTTTCAGAATTCTGATGGCAACGCCGTCTCCTAAGCGCACGATACCTAATATTAAGTGTTCTGTACCAATATAGTCGTGACCGAGGCGCAGAGCCTCCTCTCGGCTGAACTGGATAACATCACGAACTTTGCTTGAAAAATTACCCTCCATAACGGGACCTAAAAGATTTGTCTTTACTAAGATTCTTATGCGTAACGAGTGAAGTGAATATTTAGTTCACTTACACACGAAAGTAGTATGGTGAGAATGTAAATGCAAGCTGAATCACTATATATAAATTAAATTGCTTACAGCTTGCCTGCGGAATATTAAAAAAGTGGTGAACCGGTCATCTCTTGGGGCTTTCCAAGGCCAAGCATTTTTAACAGGGTAGGTGCGACATCAGCTAAAATACCGTTTTTTAAAGGTTCTTTTCTGTCACTTATCAGAATTACAGGTACCGGAACCGCTGTGTGCGCAGTGTGTGGGCTGCCATCGGGCTGAATCATACAATCTGCATTGCCATGGTCAGCGATTATCAATACCTCATAATCATTATTACGTGCGGTGCTAACCACTCTTTGAAGCTGAGTATCAACGGTTTCTACAGCTTTTACAGCTGCTTCCATAACGCCGGTATGACCCACCATATCAGGATTGGCAAAATTAACGATTACCAGGTTATAGTCTTTTGAGAGATTTTCAATAACGGTATCACCTACTTCAACAGCGCTCATTTCCGGTTTGAGGTCGTAAGTAGGTACTTTTGGGCTTGGAATCATCACCCTGTCTTCACCCTCGCCCGGAACTTCACCTCCGCCATTAAAAAAGTAGGTTACATGCGGATATTTTTCAGTTTCGGCAATCCTGAGCTGTTTCAATCCATATGAACTCACATATTCGCCAAGTGTGTTGGTCATCCGAACCGGAGGGAAAGCCACGTGTACAAACGAATTAAAGGTGTCATCGTAAGCCGTAAAGGTTACGTAGTGAAGGTTCAGATCAGGAGTTGCGAAAGGAATTGCTCCTACACCAAACAGCGCCTTGGTAATTTGCCGTGTTCTGTCGCCCCGGATATTGTAAAAAACAACAATATCATTTTCCTGTATGCGGCTGTTTATACCGGTTTTTACACTGTGCGGTTTTAAAAATTCATCGGTAACACCATCAGCATAACTGCTGGTGAGCACATCAGATGCATTCTCAGCTTCAATACCTTTTCCATGTACCAGTAAATCATATGCCTGCTGAGTACGCTCCCAGCGATTGTCACGATCCATGGCGTAGTACCTGCCTACCATGGAGGCCATTGTTCCGGTACCGATTTCTGCTGCTTTTTCTTCAAATTCTTTCAGATACTGGGCTCCGCCATGCGGAGAAGTATCACGGCCATCGGTAAAGGCATGTACAAAGGCATTCTCTATGCCATATTGTTTTGCCATTTTAAGCAATGCAAAGAGATGATTATTATGGCTATGTACACCGCCATCCGAAAATAAGCCCATAAAATGGATGCGGTTCTTTTTGCCGGCTTTGGAGAAGGCTTCCTTTAATATATTATTGCGGAAAAATTCGCCTTCTCTGATCGATTTATTGATTCGGGAGAGTTCCTGCCATACAATTCTTCCGGCACCGATATTGAGGTGTCCAACTTCAGAATTGCCAAACTGACCCTCCGGCAAGCCAACATCTTCTCCGCTTGCAGAGAGTTGTGCATTGGGAAATGTTGCAATCAGGGAGTCATAGAAGGGTTTTCGGGCTTTGTCGACAGCACTTACTTCAGGGTTTTCGGCTATTCCGAAACCGTCTACAATAATGAGCAGTGCTTTAGAAGCAGACATTTATAGCTTGTTAACGTAGTTGGTAAGCTGTGATTTTTTTCGTGCAGCGTTTTTTGGATGGATAATTCTCTTGGTAGCGAGACGATCCAGGTAACTTACAGCCTCCTTTAATTGCTTTTCGGCAACTTCTTTTTCAGTGGTTGAGAACACTTTTTTTACAAGTGTTCTCATTTTGGAGCGTCTGCTTCTGTTGTGTTCTTTGCGCTTTTCGTTTTGGCGCATTCGCTTGATCGCGGATTTATGCTGTGGCATATTTAAAAATTTTACAGTTAAGTCATCGAAATTTTTACAGAAAGTAAAATTAATGGTTATTCATTCAACTTACAAGAATTTATTGATTGTTAGGATTAAAAAATTTAATTTAGCTGTTCTCTGATATGATATGATTATAGTTATAGATGGGCCGGCAGGATCCGGTAAAAGTTCAACTGCAATAACAATTGCCAAGCGTTTGAATCTGCAATATCTCGATTCAGGAGCATTGTACAGAGCGGTTACAAGTCTTTGGATTAATGCCGGCAAACCTGAAAAGGGTGAGTTCTTTAACATATTGACCGGAATTCATTTGCAAGCTGAATATACTGATGATGTATTTCACGTAAAAGCAAATGGAAATGATTTGACGGCAGAAATCCGATCCCAGGAAGTTGCAGGCTATGTAAGTGAAATTGCATCGCAGCCGGAAATCCGTAGCTTTATTAATGCAGTTATGAAAAAAATTGTAGAAAACGGCATTTATATTGCGGATGGAAGGGATCTTGGCACAGCTGTTTTTCCTGATGCATTCCTGAAATTTTATATGGATGCATCCATTGAAGAACGGGCCAGGCGAAGATTCAGGGAAATGGAAGATTCCGGAAAAGAAGTAACCCTTGGTGATGTGGAAGCCAATATCCGTGAAAGAGACCGGACAGATCAGAATCGTAAATCGGATCCGTTGAAGAAAGCAGATGATGCGATACTTATAGATACTACCGGGAAAACATTTGAAGAACAAGTTTCTGAAATAACTGGAATCATTGAAGAAAAATTAAAACTAAAACATTAACTAAATCCTGCATTCCGAAAGCCGGTATGTAGTTGTATTTAACAGGTAACCTAAATGACTGAAGACTTAAAAAAAGAAGATTTAAACAAGGAAAAAGAAGCTGAAACTGCTGTTACCGATGCTGTAGTATCAGAAGAAACTGCTCCAATAAAAGAAGAACCGGCAAATGATGAAGCCTCGGAGCAAACTGAAGAAATTGTTGAAGATAATACAGAGGTAACGGAAGAAGATTCCGACGAACTGATTGCGGAAGAGAGCGAGGAAGTACAAGAAGAGAAGAGGAGAATACCCACATTTACAGGTGAAATAGAAGGGGAAACCTATACATTTGACCAACTTCAGGCTGCTTCGGATGATTATACTGATGAAGAGTTTCACCAACTCGCAGGCATGTATGAAAATACACTCAGTGAAATTGAAGAGAAAGAAATTGTAACCGGAATTGTTGTTTCTGTTGATGATAAATATGTAATTGTTGATATTGGTTTTAAGTCTGAAGGAATTGTTCCGGTAAATGAGTTTTCCAATAAAGTAATCGCGAACCTTGCCCCGGGAGATGAAGTTGAAGTTTTCCTTGACAAAGTTGAGGACAGAGAAGGGCAGCTAATTTTATCACGTAAAAAAGCAGATATTCTTCAGGCCTGGGATAACCTGAGCAAAGCCTATGAAACCGGTGAGGTAATTGAAGGATACATCCAGAGACGTATTAAAGGAGGTATGGTTGTGGATGTGTTTGGGATTGATGCGTTTCTGCCGGGTTCACAAATTGACGTTCGCCCTGTTCGCGATTTTGATGCCTACGTTGGCAAGACCATGGAATTCCAGGTTGTAAAATTGAATATGCAGGCTGAGAATGTGGTTGTTTCCCACCGTGCGCTGATCGAGTCTGATCTTGAAGATCAGAGACAGGAAATTCTTGAGACTATCGAGTCTGGACAGGTTCTTGAGGGTATCGTGAAAAATATTACCGATTTCGGTGTATTTATTGATCTTGGCGGTGTAGACGGCCTTCTCCACATTACTGATCTCTCATGGGGTCGTGTTGAGCACCCGGAAGAAATTGTGAAACTTGATCAGAAAATGAATGTTGCTGTTATCGACTTTGATGAAAAATCCAAAAGGGTTTCACTTGGCCTTAAGCAGCTGCAGCCGCATCCATGGGATCATATCTTCGGGAAGTATCCTGAAAACCTGCGGGTGCAGGGCAGGGTGGTATCGATAGCTGATTACGGTGCATTTATAGAACTTGAAAAAGGTGTTGAAGGATTGATTCACATCAGTGAAATGAGCTGGACCCAGCACATTAAACACCCATCCCAATTGGTTCAGAAAGACGATATCATCGAATGTGTGGTTCTGAATATTAATGAGGATGAAAAGAAAATTTCACTTGGAGTGAAACAACTTGAAAAAGATCCGTGGGAAGACCTTCTTGACCGGTACCCGATTGGTTCTTCACATAAAGGAGTGATACGAAACCTCACTAATTTTGGTGTATTTGTTGAACTTGAGCCTGGAATAGACGGCCTTATTCACGTTTCAGACCTTAGCTGGACCGAAAAGGTGGAACATCCGAACGAAGTTGTTGATAAAGGCCAGGAAATTGACGTTGTAATTCTTGCCGTTGATTTTGAAAACAGGCGTATCACACTTGGCCACAAACAGGTTCAGGAAAATCCCTGGGAAAAATATGCTGAAGAATTTGGCATAGGTGAAAAGGTTGATGGAATAATCAATAAAATTACAGACAAAGGCATGTTCGTAAAACTTGCCCTTGGAATTGACGCCTTCCTTGCAGCAGATAAACTGGCAAAGCCGGTGGAGAACCTCAAAGAATCATTTAACGAAGGTGATAAAATTGAAGGTTTTGTTATTGAATTTGATGAAACCAGTAAAACAATTGAGATTTCTCAGCTTGAGGATGATGTGAAGAAGAAAAAGCCGAAAGCGAAAAAGCCAGCCGCTGATACAATAGAAACCGGAACCCCTACACTGGGTGAAGTTTCGGGTTTGGCGGATAAATTGGCTGAAAAAGAGAAGAAATCAAAAAACTAACGTTTTTCTGATAGAATTAGACCTGACATTAAAAAAGGGTTTTTGTTTAAAACAAAAGCCCTTTTTTTTTAGTAATCAGTTAGATTTCCACGAAGAAAAAAACAGTTTTCTCAGAAGCATTTGTGGTACTTTTAATTTTGCTGTTGTTTTCCCTGTTGTATGTATATGCTACATTTCGAATGGAGTTCAACTCTTTTTGATCTGAATATTCAAGGCGTATGGCATCACCGTTTGGCTGCAACCTCGAAATAGCCTCCTTTAATACATCATATTTAGATCTGCTTTTCCTGGATACAGTTACTTTATACCGCGGAACAATTTTTATTTTCATTTCCAATCCACATTAGCTCTGTTAAAAAGTTGAAACTTCCTGTTGAGCTCTTCCTCCTCTGAAAACCAACAACTGCCGGATGAGCATGTATTCAAATATATTTCCCCACTTCTCGCCCTATACACGATTTAATTGTCAAAATATTCTAAAACAATTGATAAATAAATCTTAGATAAAAATAAACTTATTTTTTTAATTTTAAATTAAAAAAAAA
>SKKO01000123.1 GCA_007123715.1 Balneolaceae bacterium
GGATAGGGAGTTGTTCGGGTGAAACCGTAAAGTTCTGGAAATTGTGACGGTTTGCGTTGATTTATCTGTATGGCAATTTCACCTGTACCGTCCGGCCCCGCAATCAGGTCTAACCTGTTTCCTTTGAAACGGATCTTAATCGAATCGCTATCTGATGCTGTTAATTCATCTGCACTTAAAGTTTGTACCCATTCATTATTAAAGGGGTTCTGGGCTCTGGCAACATCAAGTTCAGTCCGGTAAATAAGGTGAGGTTTCAACAGTTCAGCCATTAGAAAATTGCCGTGGTCATTCGTATGTACGTTGTCAGTCAGCAGTTCTTTCGGTTCCAAATCATTAACAATGAGATATTCTCTCCAGAGATCACGCTGGGCCGTAAGTGTGGCACCATACCGTTCAGCAATTTCCGGCAGAAAAACATAATTCCACCACTGTGTCCAGTTATCCTGATCCAGATACTCGGGATTCCGCTCTTCATTCAGATCATGGTTTGCCGAATAGTGGTCGGATTGAATCAAAATTTCCGAGATTGTGCGCTCTCTTACCCCACGGATAATATTTTCATAGGCATGATGAGAACCGTACACATGAAAAATCAACAGATCCGGCTGAAAGGGATAGAGGTCGGTTTCAGCAGTTTTTTGCAGTATTTGTGAGGCATATCCTCCTAAAGCACGATTTTCAATAATCAGATTCGCATTGGGATAGCGTTCAAGGAGATCATCTCTCACTATTCCCCACCAGGCTCCCTCGGTGATGGACTGCCCGTAAAACAGAATACGTACCGTGTTTTGCTGTTCCGGCGTGCTGTTTTCCAATAATGCCATTGTTCGTTGTATGTGAACCCCAAATTGTTCCGGATCTCCGGTGTTATCGGGTGGAGGGAAAACACCGGTTTGACTAAAGCATTCATTTGAAAAAATTGATAATAAAAGGAAGCCAATAGTTATTAATGGAATAGAGGTTAATTTTATGGTCATCAAATCAGAGTACTTAGTGTAGTGTTTGAATACCTAACGCGGATTTTACTACGTGGAAATCCGGGCTATAAAAACTGTTTCATTTTCTCCAAACCGGTTTTGGCCACTTCCAGGGCATCTTGCTGCCAGTAGGTTCGGTTGAACAGTTCAAGAGAAAGATATTTTACCCCGCCCATTGCTTTAAGGTCGGCATAAATCTGATTCATTGGCGCTGCGCCATCACCAGGGTAAATTCTGTCGGCATCGTTTTGTTCTTCTCTCGGTTTACCCCCCGGGTAATCATTTATGTGGAATACCTCGATCATGTTTCCCTGCAGCATTTTCAGGCTTTCGAAACCGGAGCCGCCGCGAAACAGGTGGTAAACATCCGGCAACAAACGCACACCTGCGTCATCTGCCACAGCAGCAGCCATCATAATCTGCCCCATATGAAACAAAACGGGCGATGACCCCCAGAATTCGAGCTGAGGTGTAACCCCGGTTTCCCGCCCCAAATCGAGTAAACGTCGGTACTTTTCTCCGGCTTCGAACAGGTTTAATTCGGAATGTTCAAACTCTCCGGCCGGTGCGGCGGCTATTCGCGTGCAGCCAATAGAAGCCAGCATATCCATCTCTACTCTCATTTGTGAAAATCCCCGCTCACTTGTCTCATAGATATCCGACAGCCATGGGGAAAATCCGATGGCATTGGCTATCTCTATTCCAGTATCGCGGATGTAACGGTTCAGACTAGTGAGGCTGTTTCCATCATCCAGATATTCCTGAATGTCTCTGATCCAAAGCTCCAGGCTATCGTATCCTGCACGTGAAGCAATTTCTATATTTTGCTTCAGACCCAGATTTTGTCCGCTGATGGTGCTTGTATTCAGGCAAAACCTGAAGTTGGTTTCTTCCTTTCCTGAGAAATTGACACCTGTTTTTGGAAACATAAGGCCAGCCGTTGCCAGTCCGATTGCCTTTAGACTTTCTCTTCTATTCATGTAATGAATTTTTTGATTATTGGGATTTGTTTAAATGCCTGTTAATCATTTTATATAAGTGATTTCGACGCTTGCAGGAGCTGTCGCACGCTACAAGCTCGTTTCATTAAAAATGATAAAATTTAAAGTCAAAACCTCAGCCCTTTTAAAAAGGTGAGGCTGAACGCAAACAGCCCAGGTGCAAACGTATAGTGTTTTGTATGTGACCGGCGGCGGTTATCATAACTATGAAGCACAGGAAGAATTGTTGCGCGAGAAATTGTCTGAGAGTCTAAACCTGGAGTGGGATCGTCTGATTGGTTTGGAGACTTATCATCACGAACGTCAGCAGCGAACGTTTAAAATTGAACCCATCAACAGGTACCACCGTGTGATGGATGATTTCCCGGAAACCGCCTGGGTTCAGCCGACTGATGAACTTTATATTGTAACCAAAACATACGATAACCTGATTCCACTCGCCGAAGCTTACGGCCCGGAATCAGATGCATGGCATCCGGTTTTATGGCTAAATACCTATGGAAATGCAAGGGTAGTAGGCACCGCTGCTGGCCATAATACAGATGTAATGCAAGATCGGGTCTATATTGACTTCCTGGTCAATGGCCTCAAATGGGCACTCGACAAATAATTTAGTCAGGTAGCCAAGGCAAATTATATCCCGGCTTCACCGAACGTACATGTTAGTCTCCAATCATCCGGCAATGATTGGAGAAAAAAAGCAGGAGTGCGGCCAGGGTAATTGGCAAAGCGGATTAACTGGTTTGCTGCTAGTTTTTGCCTGGATTGAAAATTATATCTTTGTAATATAATAAGTCTCTCTAAAGGGACTATTTCTTGACAACCGCTGCCCATAACATCTGTAAACAAATTTTTTCTGATCGCACGAAGTAATTTGTTATTCCTGACAATATTGGTACAGGGTTTAAATTACATCACACCAGTTACTGTCTCTGTTCCGGAAGCGGATAATTTTCATAATCAGAGTCATTCACCCAGCCGGTATTGAATTCCTCTCCTTCAAATATAAAGCGCTGATAAAAATTCATATTCTGCCGGTCACTGTACGGATAGGCATCAAAAATATAACCCCGTCCAAACAACCGCGGATCTCCCTGTTCTTTGAGCCGCTCAAATAATTCAGTTTTGAGTTTATTGACTGTCTCACGGTATTCCGGATCTTCGGCGAGATTATGAATACAACCCGGATCTTTGGCGATATTGTAAAGCTCCTCCACCGGCCGTTTTCCAAAATTCCAATTCCAGTAATGATGCATACCCGGAGTGATTCTGTTATCCAGAATAAATGTTTTTGTCGGGCTCCCGTCCGTATTCAGATACCCGGTTTCGGGATTCCCGACAGGCCAGCGGGTGTGTTCGAAGTTACGTACATACAGCATATCCCCCCGGATAATTCCCCGAATCGGATATCCCCAGTCATACGGCCGGCCGATATCATGCCGTTCCTTGCCCAGCAGAACGTGATCGCGTTCCGGGTTTACTTGTCCGGAGGAATTGGAGAAAAGAATATCGGTCAGGCTTCTTCCAACTGTTGGATGCATCTCTGTGTTATTCCAATCCAACCCTGCTAATTCGATGAAAGTGGGGGCAAAATCCGTAAAACTTACAAAATCATCCACGATACGGCCGGGTTCATTCAAGCCGTTTGGCCACATGACAGCCAGCGGCATATGTGTCGACATCTCGTAAGCCTGACCTTTCACACGCGGAAACGGCATGCCATTATCGGATGTAACCACGACCAGGGTATTTTCCAGTTCGCCGAGATCTTCGAGCATCCGAAGCATTTTCCCGAGATGGTGATCGAAGTGCTCTATTTCGAATGCATAATCGAGCATATCAATGCGGATTTCATCATCATCAGGCCAGAAATCGGGTACATTTTTAATATCCGTAATCTCTTTACCACCTACTTCAATTCCAGACCGGTACTCATAAGAACGATGCGGTTCCGTGGCTCCATACCAGAAGAAGTAAGGTTTACCTTCGGGACGATCGTTTAGAAAAGCCTCAAAATTAGCGGCATAATCATTTGTTGAAATGCCGGTAGTGGGTGGAACTGCACGGTGTTCATCATAAGCCAATCCTGTTAGACTCCGGGGTTCTCCGTCTTCAGTTACCGCAACACCCGGTGCCCACTTTTTGCCGGTTGCGCCCACAAAGTAGCCATGTTCAGCCAGCACTTCAGGAAATACCTTGAATTTATGAGGGAAATATGGCCAGTGATTGGCCGCTTCTTCCAGTTGCCAGGAGTTGCGGCCGGTTAAAATGATAGATCTTGATGGTGCACATTTTGGGTTCGGCACATAGGCCCGGTTAAATAAAATACCTTCATTTGCAACTCTGTCAAATGCAGGTGTTTGAACCCATTCTGTACCATAGGCACTTTTATGTGGAAATGATACGTCATCAGATATGGCAAAAAGAATGTTTGGCCTTTGATCCTGAGGAAGATGTTGTGATTTGAGAGAAGAAGCAGATAAAAAAACAAACATCACGGCTGCAAAAGCGAGCTGATGTAGTTTTGATAAAACCGCGTTACACCGAAGGTTATCTAAGAACATAGGTGATGAATTTTATTGAAGACCAATGCCGGCTGCATCTGTATATTTTAAAGTATCAAATCTATTCAATTTAAGGTTTAATATCTATTCAAAAAGTGGAAATACCTTGTTTGGGATGTGAGCCTCCCGCATAAATTCCACCATTCGTTCTGCAATTTCAGGGTGGTTGTCTGCCACATTGTTTTCCTCTCCGATATCATCGGAAAGATTGTAAAGTTCAACCGGGGCATTATCCGGATTTGCCCTTACATTGAGCCGCACTGCTTTCCAGTCATCCCAACGCACAGCCTGCTTGCCGCCCTGTTCATGAAACTCCCAGTAGAGATATTCATGCTCTTTTTGGTCACCGGTCCCAAGCAGTGACGGAACCATTGAAATGCCGTCTATACCCGGGGGTGGTGCAATTCCCGCAAGTTCAGCAAATGTGGGCAACATATCCTGGAACCCGGAAATGTGATCGCTGACAGTTCCGGCCTCAACAATCCCGGGCCACCAGGCAATTGTAGGTACACGGATTCCCCCTTCGTACAAATCGCGTTTACCCCCTCGTAAAGGGCCATTAGAATCGAGCATGGTGTAATGATATCCGCCCTCGGAATGGCTTCCGTTATCGCTGGTAAAAATCACCAATGTATTTCCGGCAATTCCCAATTCCTCCAATTTATCAAGAATTTCACCTACCTGCATATCCAGGTGGGTTACCATTGCCGCATAGGCTGCCTTAGGCATGAACTGTTCGGTGTAATGGCCAAAGTTGTGGGGATCTTCCTCAAAAATACTGTTTCCATCTTCATCCAGATAAAGAGCCAGTGTTTCATCTGGTACAGTAAGTGATGCATGGGGAATTTGAGTGGGATAAAAGAGAAAAAACGGGCTGTCACGATTCTCATCCAGGAAACGCATAGCTTCATTGTGAATAACATCTGCGCTATAGTGTACCCGTTCAATCGGCCTGCCGGAACCGGGACGTGTAAAAGTGGGTGATGGAGGTGTGTCATCAACCACATTTCCTTCAAGATACACCTTCTTTAACTCCTCGCCTTTTACATCATGAAAAAGGAATTCAGGATAGAAAAAGTGAGCCCTGCGCTGGCCTAAAAATCCAAAAAATTCATCAAAACCCTGCAGTGAAGGCACACCACTTGAACCGGGATAGCCCAGGCCCCACTTGCCGAAGCCTCCTGTTGCGTAGCCGTTTTCCTGAAGCAGTTTTGATGTGGTTACGGTTCCATACATCAGTGGATACTGGCCAATGGGCAACTGCTCTCTGTTGCCGCGAATCTGGGTTCTGCCGCTATGATGTCCTGTCAATAAAACCGAACGCGCCGGTGCACATACCGTGCTTCCCGAATAGTGTTGTGTAAATCGCATCCCTTCAGCAGCCATCCGGTCGAGGTTGGGCGTTTGAATTTGCTGCTGCCCGAATGACCCGAGATCGCCATAACCAAGATCATCAGCGATGATGTAAATGATATTCGGTTTTGTTTGTTCGTATGATACGTCTTCAGCTGTCGGGTTGCAGCCTGACTGAAATGCCAGTATGAGCACTGTAAATGCGGCAAGTCTGAACCATGAACTGGTAATTTTCGATTTGTCTGTTCGTATCATTTTTTATCTGAATGATCGTTGAAAAGCATTATTTGAGTGAATGGATTTTTTCCAGGAGAGCATTCATGATATCGGGATGTTCATCCGGATTCGTTCGAACTCCATTGTTTTGGTTCCTGAAATCAAACAGTTCAAAACCTTCAATTTCATTTTCCGGACGATGGACAATCAGCCGCCAATCGTTCGTTCTTATCGTTGATTGCCCTCTTGTCCAGTGGGCAAATGCCGCTTCTTTCGAGAATGCTTCCGGATCAAAGAGCTGGGGCCTCAAGCTGATTCCCTCCAGTTCAACCGGAGTTTCGAGGCCCGTTAATTCTGTTAGAGTTGGAAAAATATCAATGGCCTCCACAATAGAATTACTTACAATACCCGGCTTTTTCATGCCGGGATAATACATGATCAGCGGAGCTTTCAGCGCGGTTTCATACAGGGAGTGCTTGCCCCAAATGCCCTGTTCTCCGAGAGCAAAACCGTGATCACTCCAGATCACGATAATTGAATTCTCAGAAAGATCCAATTTTTCGAATTGATCCAGAACACGGCCCACCTGAGCATCCATATAGGATGTAGATGCCGCGTATGCATGACGAAGCTGCCGTGCATAACTGCTGTCTTCATTCGGATTTGCAGGATGTGCTCCATAGTTATTCATTAATTCGCCACTGCCGTGCCAGCTTGATATTGAGGGGGGTGGTTCAGTGTGATGCGGTTCCGGTATATCGTAAGGATCGTACAAGTTGAAATACTTATCTGGAGCGGCAAAAGGGAGGTGGGGTTTGAAAAAACCAACAGCAAAAAACCATGGGTTTGTTGCCTCCGCAAGTTCTTCGAGAATCCGGACTGCTTCATTGGCAACCCAGCCGTCCGGATAGGCAGTATCCGGCCCGTTGAAGGCTTCCCATGCGGGAGAAACACCCCGCTCCCTTGGAATACCGTTCGCATATCCATGCATCATCTCTTCAGGGGTTTGCCAGTGGCTATCGGGAACCCAGCTGCGATCCCATGCACCGGGAAGCTCTTCCGGGCCTTCTGCCCATCCATGGCCTGTAAGGCCTCCCGGATAGTGAGTAACTTTTCCAAGTGCTAAAGTTTGATAACCATGACTGCGAAACCAGGCTGGCAGGCTTCGGTGAGCCCACTCCTCATGGGTATCCAGTATAGCAGTGTTTGGCAGAAATCCAGCCTCCGTTGCACGTTGACCGCGCAATAATGCCGCTCTTGATGACCCACAGGTTGGCACCTGAACATAATGACGGCTGAATAATCTCGCCTGTGAGGCAAATGCATCCAGATTCGGAGTGATGGCATGACCGGCACCGGATGTATTCAGATCATTCCGAAGGTCGTCTATCAGAATGAACAGAATGTTGAGCCTTTTGTCATCTTCTAACTCTTCAGGAACGGATTCGCAACCCGGAATGAACAAAAGAAAACAAACAGCAGTTAATAATTTTAATGGCATACACATGCTTGCATTA
>SKKO01000377.1 GCA_007123715.1 Balneolaceae bacterium
ACAAAATCAAAAATGATGAAGAAAAAAAGCCAAATCACCCGGAAAAAAGCTCTTAAATATATGGCTCTCAGCTCCTTCACCACCATTCTGACACCAGGGTTTTTTGTTACATCATGCGCGGCAAATAACCGTGCCGGCGGATACCAGTCTTATGATGAGATTTTCAATAAAAAGTATCCCTTTTCGCTCGCTGACCTTCCCTTTGGATTTGATGCCCTTGAGCCGGCCATTGACGCAAAAACGATGGAGATCCATCATGGCCGTCATCACCAGGGTTACATTAATAACCTGAATAATGCACTTAAAGACCGCTCTGACCTTCATGTAATGACACTGGCCGAGCTGGTTGCGGGCCTGAATGACCTGCCAACAGAAGTACAGATGGCGGTTCGCAACCACGGTGGAGGGCATCTGAATCATGCCATCTTTTGGAATACGATGGGGCCGAATGGAGGGGTGCCATCAGGTGAGTTGGGGCAAGCCATTAACCGGGACTTTGGCCATTTGAATGGATTCAGGGAGCAGTTTACAGATGCAGCAGCAACAGTTTTTGGAAGCGGCTGGGCATGGTTGTCGACACACCGTGATGGTAGGCTTCAGATTACCCAGACCGTGAATCAGGATAATCCGCTGACTAATGGCCTTACCCCGCTTTTCGGTATCGATGTGTGGGAGCATGCTTATTATCTCAACTACCAGAACCGTCGTGGCGATTATATAAGTGCATACCTTGATCTTATATATTGGGACAAGGTTTCAGAAATCTATCACCGGGTCAGGAGCTTATGAGATTTTCCCACTCTGACCCAGGCTGGATAAGGCCGTAATATCTCAGGAAATTCTGACCGGTTTCATGCTTTTCTAAATGGTTGGAAGAAATATTTTTTGGTTTGATTTCACAATAGGTTAAATTTAGCCATGACTAAATATTTTATTATCTTTATATATAGATGAATAAAAAATGATACGATGAGCGACTTCAAACACAAAACCCGGATAGATCGGATTTTAACCATTTACTTCCGGACGAAAAAGAACTCTATATTCGGGCACGTGCCCCGCCTGAAATGCCTTTTACGAATAGTTGATCTAAATATTAAACTCATGTATTAACAAATCCTTTAAAGGAGGCATCATGAATCATTTTACAATACTTGCAGTGATGCTGCTGCTTTTTGTGCTGGGAATATATGAATCCAGTGCTATTGGCACTGATCAAAACCTGAAGGGTGATGTGATCAGTGCAGCAACCGGTGACGCAATTCCGGGAGCTACAATTTTTATAGAAGAGCTCGAAAGAGGAACAGTTGCAGATAGTGAAGGTCGATTTAATTTTGGAATAGTATCACCCGGAACATTTACACTCACTGTGAGATCAGTCGGATTTACTACTACAACAAGAGTAATAGTTCATCCTGCCGATGAGGCGATCAAAATTGAATTGCAACTCTCAGTATTGCGTGCGGATGATATTATCGTAACCAGCTCACCATTGGGACGAAATATTCAGTATCAGCCGGCACAGGCATTTAATGCCGTGATGCTGCAACAGAAAGCAGCGCCCAGCCTGGGCGAAATGCTGGATGGATCGCCGGGCATAACCACTCGTTCATTTGGTTCGGCCCCGGCACGACCCGTGATTCGCGGCTTTGACGGTGATCGCGTTCTGGTAATGCAAAACGGGGAACGGATGGGAGACCTATCAAGCACCGCCGTAGACCATGCCGTTGCTCTCGACCCGCTATCAATGGACCGGGTGGAAGTAGTACGTGGTCCCGCCAGCCTGCTGTATGGATCAAGCGCAATCGGGGGTGTGGTTAATCTGTTCAGCAATGATATGCCCCGGGGATGGGAGAAAGGAACCCGTGGAAGTATTGCTTCGCATGTTGCAACAGTAAATAATATGGGGGCCGGACTGGTTCGCGCCCAATATGGCGGAAGTAAGTTCGCAGCAACAGGAAGAGTTATTTATCGAAACGGGGGTGACCTGATGACCCCGGAAGGGCGATTGCCTGATACGGCTATTAACAATTTCAGTTACGGAAGCGGTTTAGGTTACCGCTTTGGAGAGTTTGAAACGGGCCTGGCCATTTCTGGTATGAATTATACATATGGGTTGCCTGAGGCGATTGATGAACTGAATGAATCGATCGAGATCCGGATGAACCGAACCAATATTCAGAGTATTTCAACACTGAAAATGGATCATTTTTTTGATCATGCTGAACTCCGGATTCATTACAGTGATTATGGCCACGATGAAATTGAAATTGAGCGTTTTCAGGATGGGTTGATCGAAGAAGATCTGGAGATCAGTTTTGCCCAGCAAACCATCAGCAGTTCGCTGGTTTTGCGTCACCGTCCGGTTGGAGCACTGGAAGGTGCTTTGGGGTTCAGTTTTAATCATTCGCAAATTGCAGTGGGCGGTGCCGAAGCACTGACACCCAATGCCGACGGATATTTTCTTGCTGGATATATCTATGAAGAGATCAGACTGAACAATTTTTTTACAGTAAAAACCGGAATGAGAATGGAGTGGAAAGAGACGTTTGTTAAGACGAATGAACTGTTTCCTGATGCGGATGCGTTTGAAGACCGCAGTGACCTCATTTTTTCGGGTGCTTTCGGGATAAACTACTCTCCAACGGCACGGTGGACAGCCGGGTTGCAGGTTGCACGAGCTTATCGAACACCTACTATCGAGGAGCTATATTCTTTTGCACCTCATGCCGCCGCAGGTTCTTTTGATATCGGTGATCCTGCGCTGGAGAATGAATTCAGCATCGGAACGGATGCTTTTGTTGAATATCGAACAGATCACCTGCAAACGCAGCTCTCCCTGTTTGCTAACCGTATCGATAACTTTGTGGATTTCAGCCCAACAGGAGAAATTCATATGCCGTCAGGATTACCTTTTTTTGAGTATGTTTCAAAGGATGCGATTCTCTATGGATTTGAGTTCAGTACAAACTTTGCAATATCAGATCTTCTGAGCGGGGGGATTGGGTTTGACTATGTGCGCGGTCATGAACGCACCGGCGATCAGAATGATCTCACCTTTATGCCTCCATTCCGGATCCATTTACAGTTCCAGGCTGATAACGGAACATTTTGGGCAGGGCCGAGGCTGCGGATAGTGAACAAACAGGAGCGGGTGGCACCAAACGAAGGTCCAACCCCCGGATACCTGCTGATCGGAGCTGATGCGGGATACCGGTTTGGACATGGACTTACCCTGAGCCTTCGACTGGATAACCTGCTGAATGAACGCTATCGTGATCATCTGAGCCGCGTAGAAAACCGGGACGCACCCATGCCCGGGAGAAATTTTAATATGATGCTGAGATGGGATTTTTAGTTCAATCTCCGGTTTTTGAGGTGCAAATAAATTATGCGGCCATTTCATCCTGAAATGTCAAAAATTGTTCTTCAATCCCGGCTGATTCAACCATAACTTTAAACAAATCCGTGTTTTTGACAAATCCCTCCAATGCCTCACTACCCGGACCGTAAGAGGCCAATTCTACGTAATCAGAAGTATGCGAAGTGCTGGACCATGTGATATTTGTATGATTGGATAAAATCTCACCATATACAGATGCACGTCCCCTTCGCCGCGATGCAACATGGATATAATCACCTCTTAAAACATCTCTCAGTGCCCCTGCTTCGATGTCTGAAATCTGAAGCCGCGTGGCTTCTTCCATCACCTCTTTAATCCTGCTGACTGTACTGGTTTCATTCAGCTGCCGTCCAACCCATTCTGAAGAGTGTTTAAAATGATGAATCTTGTCAAAATTTGCATTGGATCCGCTGCTTAGTCCCGGATTGGCATTTCCATGATCAGTCGTGATGATAACAAGTGTATCGTCCCTGTTTTCGGTAAAATCCAAAGCTACTTTGATGGTCTCATCAAATGCGATTTGGTCGTAAATAAGTCCGGCAGGGTCATTACCATGAGCTGCATGATCCACTCGCGCACCTTCTACCTGAAGAATGAATCCTTCGGGATTCTTAGATAATTTTTCAATTGCAAGTTTTGTCATTTCTGCAAGTGTTGGTACAGTTTCAAGAAGTTCAGGAATATGGATATGGTCGATGGTGTAAGGAACATGTCCATGATCGAATACACCCAGAAACGGAGTATCCGGCAATACGGATCCTATCTCCTGCTTTGATTTGGCTAACGTATACCCCCCCTCTATGTAATCGCTGTAAAGATCTTTTTGATCACTTCTTTTTTCAGGGTGGTAATGCCGGTCACCGCCTCCCATTAAAACGTCAATGCGCCGTTCCAGATACTGTACAGCAATCTCCTCACCCATATTTCTCGATTCCATATTGGCCGCGAAACCGGCAGGTGTTGCATGTGTAATCTCGGCGGTTGTCACCAGTCCGGTCGATCTGCCGGCATCCCTGAAAATTGGCAGTATCGGTTTATAAATTTCATTGTTCACACCAATGTTCACGGAACCGGTATTGACTCTGTGGCCGCATCCCCAGGAACACGATGCCGCTGCTGAATCCGTTACAATCGCATTTGCAGCTTCCATGTCCATGTTTGCCTGCCTCACTCTTTTCTCTTCAAGCAGGCGGATCCAATTGGATGGCCTTCCATCCCGCCTTCTGAGCATCTGGTCTGCCATGGTAAGTGCACCCACACTCATACCATCACTGACTAAAAAAATTACATTTTTTGCTTTTCCCCTTTGATTCACCGGTGTACATGCCTTTCCGGCAAACATCCCGGTTCCAATTAATAATGAACCAAGAGCACCGGTTTTAATAAAATCTCTTCGTGATTGATAACTCATAATAATTAATTAAATACATGTTTTTTATATCATTCAATGTAAGAAATTTATTAAATTCTTATGTTAAATAATTATAAATATGGGGATTTCGAAAAACCCGGAAATTCCTGGACTTTTTAATTGTTCAGGTTCTGCCATGAGATTTCGGAGTACACTTTGATAATTCCTGTTCATCAATGTGAAGCAATATTCTTCAAGACTTTTATTCAAAAGTCCATTTTATCTGTTAGATAGATATAATTTTAATATTATAACTGGCAGAAGCTGCTACTTGCGCGGCAGCTTTCAATACTCAACCCAAAGATTGGCCCGCCCGATGAAATCAACTTTAAATAAATTTGCTTCTATAATCACCATAATCCTTTTATTGACTGCCTGTGCGGCACCGCAGCAGGTAACAGCTCCGGCACCCGAACCTGTAGTGCAGGAAACCCCTGTTTCAATGCTACCATCATTTGAGCCGGTACCCTCCTCTATTCTGGATAATGGACGTATGTGGACCTTCGAATACGCCCCTGTGGACTATTTTGCAGAGACATATAATTTTGACCCAGATGACGCCTGGATAGAGCAAGCCCGCATGAGCGCCGTTCGTATCCCCGGCTGTTCCGGATCTTTTGTATCGGAGAAGGGTCTGGTGATGACCAATCACCACTGTGCCAGAAATCAGATTACACAAATAGGGCTGGAGGGCGAGAGTACACTCGATGACGGATTCTACGCAGTTACTCTCTCCGATGAACGTAAAATCGAGAATTACTACGTGGATCAACTCGTGGATATTCGTGATGTAACAGACCTCATTCTGGATGAAGTGGATGCAGCTCCGCTTGAAATGCAATCAACAGCACGGCAGGATGCAATCAGGCGTGTTCAGGCTGCACTTGGTGAAGAGGTTGCTCACTATGGCGACCATCAGGTTCAGGTCGTTTCTCTTTTTAATGGCGGACGCTACTCCGCTTATATCTTCCGACGTTTCACCGATATCCGAATGGTTATGGCACCTGAGCTTCAAATCGGCTACTACGGTGGCGATACCGATAACTTTACCTATCCCCGATATAACCTGGATATGACTTTCTTCCGTGTATATGTGGATGATGAGCCCTATCAGCCCGAGTTTTACTTCCCGTTTGCCGAAAACGGCGTGGAAGAAGGTGATGGTGTTTTTATGATAGGTAATCCCGGCAGAACGACCCGGCTCAATACCGTTGCTCAGCTTGCCTATACCGGCACTTATGACCTCCCATTTCGAACCAGCCTGTATACACGAATCATTGAAGGCCTGGAGGCATTTTTTGAGTACGACTCCACCACACCCGAAGCTCAGCAGCTCCGAAACACCATATTCGGTCTGAAAAACTCACAAAAACTTTTTGGCGGACAAATTCTTGCGCACAATGATGAATACCTGATGGGCCGACGTGTGGATAATGAGCAGAACTTTATCGATACGCTCAACGAAAACCCTGAGCTTAGTGCTCTCTATATCCCAATCATTAACCGGATTGCAGAAATTCAGGAGGAAAAGGCAACCCTTGCTCCGTACTCATTTTTAACGCTTGGCCTTACACCCAATTCCTTTGCATCCGCCGCGCTGCTTCAACGTGCCTACTTATACACCATATTGAGCAGAATTGAAGATGATGAAGGGGGCAGGTTAGCCTTGAAGAGTCAAATTCAAAATATTCGAGACAAGAATCCATTTCTGGAAAAACAGTTAATCATCACTCATCTAAATTACCTGGGAGACGCACTGGGCTCAGAGCATCCATATCTGCAGGCAATTACAGAAAGCCGGTCATATGAGGCCATTGCTGACCAACTGATCAACAATTCAGTATTTGCCACGGCAGCTCAAACAGAGGGAATCCTTGAAGATCCGGATGCTGTGGCCGCTGATCCGGCGATATCCTATTTCAGAACATTTGGGCAACGTTTGTTTGAAAATACCGATCGCAATCGTGAACTGGTTCAGGAAGAAGGTGAATTACAAACACAGCTTGGACGCGGATGGTTTGCCGTTTATGGTACAAGCATACCGCCTGATGCTACATTCTCACCAAGGATTCAGGATGGTATGGTCACGGGTTATGAATATAACGGAACCTACGCACCGGCCTATACCACCTTTTATGGATTGTACGATCGGCACCACTCTCATGTAGATGAACCTGAATGGGCACTACCGGAACGATGGTCTACCCCCTCAGCTACACTTGACCTTTCCACGCCGGTCAATTTTGTCTCCACAAATGATATAATTGGTGGAAATTCCGGCTCACCTGTTGTAAACATCAACCTTGAAATCGTGGGACTGGCTTTTGATGGCAATGTGGAAAGTATGGGTTCCAGTACATTTATTTTGGATGACCGCAGTGCGCGAGCTGTATCCGTAGATGTGCGTGGGATGCTGGAATCCCTGTGTAATGTCTATAAAGCAACACGCATTGTAGATGAACTGGAAAGCTCAAGGAATTGAAGCTTCTGAGTTTGACGTGAGTTTGACGTCTCGATTCAATTTTTAATCTTTTGGATTAGCATGCCCAATAAGGTTGAATGTTTTCAGGAATAATCCCTGGGCGACTCGCCTGATGACCATGCTTCCATTTAACCTGTAAATATATCATGGTTATCATCATAAATAAATTACTTACGTACCACAATAGGTTTTATATTTCTCATCAAAACCGGGAGGTGTACTTTGCAGGTCTTTTGCCTCCCATTGTTCCCGATAAGGTCTTTTTAGCCTCTCGAGAAGGGTGTGAAAATTCGTATAATCGCCATGGGAAGAAGATTTCGTAAGAGCTTCT
>SKKO01000157.1 GCA_007123715.1 Balneolaceae bacterium
AAAACCTTTCTTTTGCCATCTAGAACCTGTTCGATGCGGGATCCGTATGCCCTTATCACATTTAACGGTTTGAATGCGAGATAAGAATAAACTGAAGAAGGATGCCCGGTTAGCTGAGATTCCAGCAATATGACCTCTTCATTCCTGAAGTGTTCTACTAATGAATCAATTAAATACCGGTCAGAACTTTTCATGGTTTGAGGATACGGTTTTCTCAATCAATCGCAAATGATTGTCAAATGTATTGGGTCGATAACATACTGTCACTGTCACTCAAAATCTCATAAATAAAATTCTGTTGGTCATTTCAATCTTAAGGCTATGCTGTTTAACTTAAGTAAATTATTCAGAACATTATTTTATGTATAAATTCCTGTTCAGGCCGCTTCTTTTCAGGCTAACTTCCGATTATGCCCATGAGATAACCATCAAATCGGCATCTTTACTGGGTAATTACAAATGGCTTCAGAAATCCACAGAAGCACTATATGGATATTCCAATAGGTCTCTGGAGCAAAAAATAGGTGGCCTCAGGTTTCCGAACCCCATCGGGCTGGCCGCAGGTTTCGATAAAAACGGAACTGCTGCCCCGTTTATGCAAAGCCTGGGTTTCGGATTTATTGAAATCGGCAGTGTTACCGCGAATTCATGTATAGGAAATCCAAAGCCCAGAACGTTCAGGCTTACTGAAGATAAATCGCTGATTAACCGCCTTGGACTGAATAATGAGGGGGCCTTAACGATTGCAAGAAGGCTAAAATACCGTGAGCTTACCATTCCAATGGGCATTAATATAGCCAAAACACATGATCCTTCGATAACAGGAGAAAAAGCTATCGAAGATTACCGAACAAGTTTTGAACTGGTAAAAAATATAGCTGATTACATTACATTGAATATTTCCTGTCCAAATACAACCGAGGGAAAAACCTTTGAAGAACCGGAAGCTCTGGATTATTTACTGCAATCTCTGGGTATCGAAAATGATGCCAGCCTCCCCCCCGTTTTTATTAAATTTTCGGTTGACCTTGACGACAGTCAGCTTCTCGAACTCCTTGATATCTGTGAAGGCTATACTATTGAAGGCTATGTAGCAACGAATACATCTTCTTTAAGAGACAACTTGCAAACTTCTGAATCGGTAGTCCATAGAATGGGCAAGGGAGGTTTAAGCGGCAGGGCCATAAGTAAAAAAAGTACCGCCACTATCGAAAAAATTCATTCCTACACAAAGGGTCTTAAAACCATTATCGGTGTTGGGGGAATAAGCAGCACGGAGGATGCTATTGAAAAACTGAAGGCCGGTGCCGACCTGCTTCAAATCTACACCGGGCTTGTATATGAAGGCCCTGCACTTGTAAAAAAAATAAACCGGGGGCTGGTAGCTTACATGGAAAAACATGGTATTGACCACGTTTACCATATTCGGAAAATCAAAAATTTACAGGGAAAGTAAAAGTACATTCAACTGGTTCATTCAAATCGGCCGGTGTAAACCGCAAAAGCCTATCGATTGCTGCCTCTATTGACTGGGGAATCCCTGACCTGTCCATACCGTCAATTTGTTCATAATTCAGAATAGTTCCATCCGGATCAACTTCAAATAAATAACGTACTTCTCCCCTCATAGACAGATTTTGCGTCCATGATGGGAATGTAATCGAATCCATAAACCCGGTAACACCTCCCTCCGTCTGCACATGAAATCCTAAATTCTCACAGATTTGTAATTCGCTCATCTCATAAGAGGGTATATCTTCAAAATCTCCGGCTCCAATATCAGGGGCCATAGGTTCAGGGACGGTTTCTTCTATTACGGGTTTCTCAAGTGTTTGCTGCAAAATCCGTACCCTTGGCATTACATCTGCCGATGCATAATAGGTTTCAATATGCCTGAGAATTGATCGTGTACTGTCCCAATAAGCTCCTTCGAATGGAAATATTTCCGACAAATCCGGCACAGTAAATGTTGAATCCGCAATTTGCTGCCAAAACAGGATTTCCTGCTCGGAGATAGTACTATCCCGAAGCATAATCATTGATGAATCTGTTAATGCTGCAAATTCAGCCTTTTTATGATTCAGGGAATCCTGTACGGCAAACCATTCACGAATCGCTTCCCCGGATTCGTCAACTTGTTGCGCTGCCTTCATATACTCCCCGGCAGCCTCAAAGAGTAAAATAGCCCGTTGTGAGTCATTCGCACCATTATCTGCAAGTTTAATCAACTCTTCGGCCCTTTGATGGGCCAGGCTATCTTCAATCCCGGAAATGATACCATGATACAAATTCTCAATATTTAAAATTTCCCCGGTTTCGGGTATAGTAATAACAATATCCAGTCTTTCAGCCAATCTTTGTGAATAGACAGAATTTGGTTCGAGTTCATATAGTTTTTCAAACCAGGAGAGTGCCATTTCCCTATTCCCCTGCAAAAGTTCAATTTCAGCAAGTGTGTACATCGACATCACTACAAGATTTTTTTGCGGTGATTCATTAGCCACTTTTTGATAATAAACCCTGGCACTGTCGGGCTCATCAAGCGACATAAAGAAAACATTGGCCAATTTGTACTGCAGTTCCAGTATTTCATATTTCATCGCTTTTTGTTCTTCTTCATCAAAGGGAACATCGCTTAAATCCACTGTCGGTAACACTCCGGCTGATGTGCTCTTCTCAGCTATTGTTATCACTTCGTTTTCAGTGCCCATAACAATCATCTGATCAAAACGACTTCCACTCACATCAGCCCTTCTTCTCCAGTTATCAGCGAGCGGGCGGTCACCCCACACAGCCTGAAACTGAAGGCTGGCATCTGCAAGCATTGGCTGGCTCATGACATTCAGAAAACCGTGTTCAGTTATTAAGTCAGCATCAGCAATCTGTTCAGTTTCATCTGCCACAATCATCCTGTCTCTCTGTTGCTGTATAAGGATAAGCTCCTGTTCAAGGTTATCCATTTCAATTTGTTGTAATTTTGCCACTAAAGCGTCTAATTCATCCTGTCCAAGATTTGCAATGCCGATAAGGCTGTCTTTCCTGGTAATTTGAGCTCTGATCGATGCATATTGGCCAAATGAATCGGCAAGTTCGCGGGCATTGAAGTTTTGGGGAAGCAGGTTTGCATCAACTCTCTGAGATGCTGCCGAATCGAAATATGCCGCTGCGAGCGTATAATTGCTAAGCTGGTCTCGATGAATTTCTCCAATACCAAAATATGTTTTTGCTCTTGTGAGATTACCAGGTGCCTGAATTCTGTCCTGCAATACCTGATTGTAGCTTGTTATAGCCATTTCAGGATAACCACGAAGCTGCTGAGTTCGTGCAATCTCATACTGAAGTTCGTTCCTGTATTCGTAAAACTTATCATCCCGTCTCATCTGTCGATAGAGCGATTCTGCCAGATCGTAATTACCGATTCTTCGCGAAACTTCGGCTTGTTTACGTTTGGCATTAAACTCAAGATCATAACTGACCCTGAGTTCTGTAACCTGTGCATAGGCATAGAGTGCCTGTGTTTCGAGCCCCAGTGCTTCAAAATTCTGGCCAAGTAAAAAGAATCCTCTGGCTTGCATTTCCCTGTTTTCCAGGGTCACTAATGCGCTCTGCAAATAATCGATGGATTGTTCATAATTTCCTGTGGCAACATGGAGCTGTGCCAGTACGGCATCGATTTCGGCAAGAAGTCCGGCGTTCCAGTCACCCGATATTTCAGCGTCTATCTCGAGAAAGCGAATGCCCTCATGATAATTTGACAACTCGAGATAAGTAAGCCCTTGCCAAAGTATACCCTCACCCCGGAGGTCTCCCTCTGCAAGGGTTGAAAGCTCCTGAAATTTTTCAAGTGCTGAAAAAAACTCAGATCTGTAATAAAAGGATTTTCCAATAAGAGCGATAGCCGGTAAGGCAAATTTCGATTCTTCATGGTTTCTGAGTATCGAACTACCCCGTTCAATTGCCAGTTCAAAATCGACAAGCCCGGCATTTGTAGGAGCAAGGTGAATACGTACCGGATGTATCGGGTTTATTGAGGGTGTCTGTCTTTGATTCTTTTTAATACCCTCATTGTAAAACTGTTTGGCATTATAGAAGGTATTGTAATAGGCGGTAAAGTCTTTCCATCCCTGTTTAAGTGTGGAACAGCCTGAGAATAGCAAAATAGCCAGAATTATGTATGCTGCTTTTTTCACTTCATGTTAACGCAGGTAAAAATGAATCCGTATTTATTTATGCGGTTTCTATGGTGCTTACTTTTATCATATTGGTTCTGCCCCTTTTTGCCAGAGGAATACCGGTTGCAATAATTACCCTGTCACCGTCATTCACCATCCCGTTATCGATGAGAAAGTTCTCCATCATGTTGATACTCATATCTGTATCAAAGATTTCATCTATTTTAACAGATTGCACACCCCATACAAGGTTAAGCTGTCGCCTTACAATCTGGCTTTCTGTAAATGCGATGATGGGCACTTTTGGACGAAACTTAGCAACACGTTTGGCTGTATTTCCGGAATGGGTAATGGTGCTTATGATTTTTGCATCCACATTTTCGGCCAGTGTTACACAGGAGAATGCGAGTGATTCAATAACCTGTTTCTCTTTCCAGTCAGGTTTTCGGTATTTAAGGCTGTAATAAATGGTTGATGTATTCTCTTCTACCGATTGAATGATTTTCACCATGGTCTTAACAGCCTCAACAGGATATTTGCCCGCAGCGGTCTCGCCAGATAGCATTACGGCGTCGGTACCATCTACAACGGCATTGGCTACATCCGAACTTTCAGCACGTGTGGCCCTGGGATTGATAATCATGGAATCGAGCATTTGAGTAGCGGTAATTACAGGTTTACCCGCTACTCTGCACCGCTCAATGATATTTTTTTGGATCAGCGGCACCTGCTCACTCGGGATTTCAATTCCAAGGTCTCCCCTTGCCACCATAATACCGTCGGCTTCCTCAATAATTTCATCGATAACACGAACAGCTTCAGGTTTTTCGATTTTTGCAATAATAGCTGCATTACTCCCTTTGGCCCTGATTCTTGAAATCACATCCTGAATATCACGAGCCGAACGCACAAAAGACATTGCTACAAAATCAACTCCTACACTTAAACCGAATTCTAGGTCTTCGATATCTTTTTCTGTTAGTGATGCCATCGAAATTTTAACATCCGGCAGATTTACCCCTTTTCGTGACTTCAGCAAGCCACCTACAACAACTTTCGCCGTAAGGTCTCTTTCATGTTTTTTTATGATTTTCAACTCAATCAACCCATCGTCAATGAGAATCTGATTCCCCTCTTCCGCATCTTCAACCAACCCTCCATAATCAATTGGGATGATATTTTCATCTCCAATGATATCATCCGGAGTAAGTTTAATAAGTTGTCCGGTAATAATCTCCTGCCCGCCGTCTTTCATCTGGCCTACACGGATTTTAGGGCCCTGTAAATCCATGAGTACCGGGAGAGAGTATTTATATTTTTTTGCAACTTTACGAACCAGACTAATAGTTTTTTTATGGCCTTCGTGAGTTCCATGGGAAAAATTTATTCTCACAACGTTCATACCTGCACGGAGTAAACTCTCGATGGTTTCTTCTGTATTGCTGCTGGGGCCTAACGTGCAAACTATTTTCGTTCTTCGCGCACTACTTAACATAAAATTGTGTTCAATTTGAAAATTTTATAAATAGATAATAAAAAACCATCCAAAGGTAAGCAATTATATGACAGATATGCTGTTATATTAATGCAATTATTGGCTGAGTTTTTTTGTTTAATTAATCTCAAACTAACATAATTTCAGTACATTGAAGAGAAAATTTTACCTACTACTTATTCCCGTACTCCTTTCAGTGTACGCGGCAGGCTGTGTTCGTTCTGCAAATCCCGACGTTGAAAGAGGTTCTTTTTTCCAGTTTCAGGATGGTTTTCCTGAGGTAAGGATGTCGTCTATTGGGCTTCTAAGCGAAACAGATGAAGCGCTTATTAACGTTACGACGGATATTGTTCTCGGAAGTCTTATTTACTCCACACACGACGATGTTCGTTCGGCCGATGTTACAATTGAAATCCGAATACTGGAGATTGAAGGAGATTTTTCAAAAAATATTCGGAGAGATTTTTCTGTTGAATCCAGTTTTGAAGGGAGTTACCTAAGCCAGGATGTGTTTACAAACAACGAAGAAATTGTGGTGAAACCGGGAGTATTCGAAGTTCAGGTTTCCGTTCTCGATCGCACATCAGGGAGGGCATCTACCCGGCGGGCGGAAGCTGAAATACCTGACCCCTCTGACCCCCAAATTAATGTGACTACGGTGAGGCTTCTTGCAAAAAATTCCAGCCCCGCCGAATCAGATTTCTTCCCGATTACAACGTATACCGTTTCTACAGCCCTCGACAGCCTCAAGTTTTTGTTCCAGGTTACCAATAATGACATGGAAGACCCTCTCGAAATCAATTCAAGGCTTATTCAGTTTAATGCAGACAGCACTGCAGCACGCCCAATGAATTTTAATAATTACAGTCCGTCAACATTACCTTACATTGGAGTGGATATGAGAAATCCACAGGAGATCGATGCTATAACCCGAAGGCTGGATCAGCCAGGAAGCGTTTTAATTGAATTCAAATACGCAATGTTTGAACGCGGCAACTACCGCTTTGAGGTTGAAACGGTTAATGAATCCGGTGAACAGCTCTATAAAGCCCGTGATTTCGCAATCATGAGCGAAAACTATCCTGCTGTAGTATCACCAAGGGAACTTGCGGGACCACTGATATACCTAATGGATCGCAGGGACCATGAGCGGATGATGCAAATCGAGGATCCCGATTCACTCAAAGAAGCGATCGACAGGTTCTGGCTGTCGAATATCGGTAATATGAACCAGGCAAAAGCTGTTATCAGTCTGTATTATGAACGAGTTGAACAGGCAAACAAGCAGTTTACCACATTTAAAGAAGGTTGGAAAACTGACCTTGGAATGGTGTATATATTATTTGGACCACCATGGTATGTTGACCGGTTCCTGAATACCTTTATATGGTCTTACTCTTATGACAGAACAGATCCCCGGTACAACTTCACCTTTGAAAGGCCAAATATGAGGAATGAATTCTTTCCATTCGACAATTACCTGCTGCAAAGAAACCAGGGATATTTTAATGTACAGTACAGGCAGATACAATTGTGGCTTACAGGAGGGATTTTAACCACAAGAATTTAATTTTGCTCAAAAGTACCAAAATCATTCCATGAATTAGGAATATCGGATATTCCATTTTTACTTCGTTGACCTTTCCGGGATCTGTTACCCTCGTTGAGGATCTGAACAGTCAATGATTTTTTTTGAAATCCCGATTTTCGTGTAAACCGGGATTTTGTTCAAATCAAGCGGTTATTGTCTAACCTTCATCCTGTTTTATAAATGCATCAAAAACCATCAATAAATCCTGTGCAACTTCTTCCCGGGTTCTGCCTTCAATACGGTGGCGGGGAATCATTGCTTTCACTTTTCCATCAACAAAAAAAGTAAATGAGGGGGATGACGGAGGATATTCACTGAAATATTCTCTTGCCCGGGCTGTAGCTTCCTTGTCTTGTCCGGCAAAAACAGTTACAAGCTGATCAGGTTTTTGATCTGCTTTTTCAAGTGCTATGGATAGTCCCGGCCTTGCATTACCGGCCGCACAACCACAAACTGAATTTATTGCCATGAGCATGGTACCTTTATTATACTCCTGCATGGCGCGGTCAACTTCTTCTGGTGTTTTAAGCTCTTCTGCACCAATATCCGTGAGTTCCTTTCTCATCCATGAAACGTCAGGTCCGATTCCAAATCCAAATTGCATAATTCTTTACGTTTAATTTTTATTATTTTGCCCAAATATAAGGATTTCTATAGATATTTTGTCCATACGTTTCCAATGGATTATCATTTATAATCATTTAAAAGTGATAGGCTTGCAATTTATATAACGGCATTTGTTTTATCAAAAAAGAATAAATTGGCATTATGATACCAATAAATTGCTCTGCATGAATAGAAGAGCTGATCACCATTTTAGAAGATGTTTCATGATTGAATTCCAGCGGCCGGCAAAATCCTATTTTTTGATTTATATTATCACTCAATTAATGTATCTAAAAAATATGAGTGCAGGCGTCTCGTTCGCATACGATTGTATACCCCTTATGTGATGAACAGATAAAAATAAAATATGCACTAACTTACTTGATCAATCGTTCCTAAATCATGAATTTTACACGACACTTTTTTCTCCTGCTCTCATTTGCTTTCATCACAGCCTGTTCAGGCACCAAACAAATTACTGTTCACGACAGTGATATGCCAATTATTATTGACGGTTCACTTTCCGATTGGGATACCGGTTCAACATCATTAAATAATTCGGATGAAATTCAATACTTCGCTACAAGACAAGGAAACTATCTATACGTTTTTGTCGATGTACGAAGTATTTATAAAGATCATTCCATACGCCAGATGGGTATGACGGTTTATCTTAGTAATTCTGAAGATTCTCGAAGAAGTGTGGGTATTGGTTTCCCACCCGGAACATTCAATCTGCTTAGGCAATACCCAAATGCATTTAATGGATTTACTACAGATCTGGAATGGGGCCGTAAACCGGAAAATATCGAATTGATGAGTGAACTTTCCAAAGACCTGTTTTCAAAAGTTGTGATTGTTGAACGATTCGATGGCAGCAGCAGGCCGGAGTACGGGTTTGCTGAACTATCGCAGGTAGAAATTGACGGTTTTGAAATTGCTACTGATACAGAAAGGAGACTTCTTTCTTTAGAGATAAAAATTCCACTTGACGGTGGCTCACTATACAACGTAAGAAATGAGGATCTCTGGATCGGATTCGCAATAGAACCACCAGTTTTCAGATTCAGGGAAGAAAACCAAACGATGTCACCAAGACAACAGACTTCTGTGTATGGGTATGGTTATGGGCAACGTGCTCCACGTCAAAGTGCAAGAAGATCTATCCCTTCGCAGGAAGACTGGTTTATTTTACGCTTAAGATAAAAAAAGCACTCAGTGGTGTTCTGAGTGCCTTTTATTTTTTTATCCTTTAACTGGTAGAATCAGATAGCAGCTTTGTAATTTTCATTTACCTGATCCCAGTTTACCACATTCCAGATCGCACTCAGGTAATCAGGACGCCGGTTCTGATAGTTGAGATAATAGGCATGTTCCCAAACATCCACACCGAAAATAGGTGTTAACCCATCCATATAAGGGCTGTTCTGGTTGGGCGTGGATACAACACTCAGTTTCCCGTTGTCATCCACACACAGCCAGCCCCATCCTGATCCAAACTGCCCGGCTGCTGCAGCGTTGAATTTATCTTTGAATTGCTCAAAGCCGCCAAAATCTTCATCGATGGCGTCAGCGAGTTCTCCGGCCGGTACACCACCTCCATTTGGTGACAAAACCGTCCAAAAGAGATTATGATTTGCGTAACCGCCACCATTGTTAATAATTGCCTGTCTTTTGTCTTCGGGTACTTCATCAATTCTTCTGAGGACTTCTTCAATAGGCAGTTCCGCAAACTCGTGACCTTCAAGAGCAGCATTCAGTTTTGTGGTATATCCCTGATGATGCTTTCCGTGATGTATCTCCATTGTTTGTGCATCAATACTCGGTTCAAGCGCATCATGTGCGTAGGGTAAATCAGGTAGTTCGTAAGCCATTTCTTTATTCTTTTTGATTTTAATTATTGTTTATCAAACACACTCCGATTCAATGTGTTACTCTGTTATGTCTTATGTAAATAATATGAAATTCACCGTTAATCGTTCCAGTTTTTTTGTTTTTATTGATATAACCGGATGATTCGCGGCAGAACAGTGTGAATGGGTCTGATATATGAATTTTTTTGTGAACGAAAAGGCAAAAAATATCCCTGTACTTTCTGTGTTTATCAACTGAAGATATTCCCCTTGAATAAGGACAAACTGATGATTTTCATTAACAATTCTTCGATCTGCCTGTCTCAAGATAAGGGTAATCGTAACAACCGGGATGTTTACACCATTTTGATAATCATTTGGTTCGATTATAGGACGTATCCATACAAATTATTCCTTAATCAATAATTCGTGATATCTTTGCAGGAATTGTAGGTGAATTTCTTCTATCTTTCAACACATATAATCTGAACGAGAATATTTTACTATGAAGTTTGATTACGATGTAATCATCATTGGCAGTGGCCCTGCAGGCTTTTCCTGTGCCATGCAAAGCACAAAGTTTGATAAAAAAGTACTTATTGTTGAAGCAAGTGTCCATACACTTGGAGGTTCCTGGATATCAAAAGGTACGGTACCCAGCAAGGCTTTGCGTGCGGCGGCAAAGCTCATCCAGTCTTTCAACAGCCAGTTTGGCGATGAAAAAGGACGAAGACCATACGAACGTTTCCGTATGGAAGACATTATGGAGTATAAAAAACCTATTCTTGAAAGTAAAAACAAGCAGGTAAAAGACGATATCATAAAGAATGAGGTTGAAACTGCACGAGGATGGGGTAAAATAATTGATGCAAATACCGTTGAGGTAACCAACAATCTCAACCATAAGAAAACATACACTACCAAAAATATCCTGATCTCTACCGGAAGCAGCCCATCGGTACCCAAAAACTTTGACATTGATCATACCAAAATCCTGGATTACACATCCATCCTGGAACTCACACACATTCCTCGAAGGCTGGTTATAATAGGAAGTGGTGTCATTACGATTGAGTTTGCCACAATATTTTCTGCCCTTGGTACAAGGGTAGTCATTCTGAGTGATTTACCGGGAATTTTACCATTTCTTGACGGTGAAATTAAACAATATCTCATTAGTATCATCAAAACCCGGAACATACAGGTTTTTAATGACACTACTGTGACTAAAATCGCTACAAACGACCTGAGAACTTGTGAGGAAGTTTATTTCAAAACTCAAAGTGACCCGAGAATGCAGGTCGTTGAAACCGACCATATCTTATATGTGGGTGGCAAAAAACCGAATACAAATGGTATCGGGCTTGAAACAGTTGGCATCAAAACGAATACAGAAGGGTTTATTAATGTTGACAACTCCTACCGTACAGCTGTGCCAAATATTTATGCAGCCGGAGATGTAATTGGCCAGCCGTCTCTTGCTTCTGTATCCTTTCTGCAAGGCAGGCTTACGTCATCTCACATGTTCGGAAATTCTTCAGCAGACAACATGATGGTTGACAGAGATATTCCCTATGGCATTTATTCCATACCTGAAATATCCGGTATTGGCCTGACGGAAGAGATGGCACAGGAACTTGGTATCAATGTTAGCGTTGGAAGAGCTTACTTTGACAATCTCACCCGTGCCGACCTGAATCACGATACTGAAGGAATTCTGAAACTGGTATTCAGAACAGATAATCTGCAGCTTCTTGGAGTACACATTATGGGAGAGCATGCCTCTGATCTCGTTCATCTTGGCCAAAGTGTGATGGCGCATAACGGAACCATCAAGTACTTTATTGAACGGGTATTAAATTATCCAACCTATGGTGAAGCATATAAAATTGCAGCATTTAACGGGTTAAACCGTGTACATAAATCAGGAGTTAAGTACAAGAATGTTCTTGAAAGGGGTAATCAGATAAACGGCTGACGGCAAGTGCATAATTAAATATAGTGTATTGCCTTTTTGAGGCCTGTTGCATCAGTTGGCGGATTTTCGGGTATAGTTTTCACGCCTTTGGCAACAGATAATTTTGCAGCAAGGGCAAGTGCCATTGCATCCACAATATCATCTTCATCAACCTCGTTTCTGCGGAAATCTTCTTTAATTTCCCTGAAAAAATCAGCCGCAATTTCTTCATGCTGTGTTATGAGGTCGAGGCGGTGTCTCAGGCCTTTTTTTGTGTTTTTTTTCTGAAAAATCATACCGCCGTTCAGGTTCATAAATATCAATTCGGGATGGCTTTCCATTAACACCTCTCGCAACTCTTCTTTCTCGGTAAGTAGCTGATCGAGAGTCTTGATTTTCGGAGTGATGTTCCAAGCCTGAACCGTTATCTTCTTTTCCGTGTATTCAAAGCTTTGCATGCTTGCTTCAACGTAAGAGGGTGCATCTAGTGCCGGCCTGATGGGCGGGCTGAATACACTCGAAGCATATTCAGCACCCAGTTTTTTTCTCAAAAGTTCATCACACTCACGGGTGTAGATCTCATCTTCAAGCCCGATAGGCATATCGATAAAAATCCTGTCAAATGATTCAAGAATACCGGCTAATTCGCTATCGGTATGCAGAATTTTATAAAATGGATTGTTGTCATCAAACGTGACAGCTATCCAACCGGCTTTGCAGCCATCTATTCCGGCAGTTTTCAATGTATTAGGCTTTACTTTTATTAATTGATATCGGTATTTGCTTACTGAACCACTGTTTTACGCAAGGCTATATGCAGCTCCTTCAGCTGGTGTTCATCCACCACATCGGGAGAATTATCCATCAGGCTTTGTGCTTTCTGGTTTTTCGGAAATGCGATCACATCTCGTAAACTTTGCGCACCTGCCATTAACATGATAATCCTGTCGAGACCGAGGGCAATACCCCCGTGTGGCGGAGCACCAAACCGAAATGCATTAAGTAAAAAACCAAACTTATTTTCCGCCTCCTCTTCATCTATTCCGAGAATGCCAAATACTTTCTGCTGAAGTTCGGTATCATGAATCCTCATGGAGCCTCCACCGATTTCATTACCATTCAGAACCAAATCATAAGCCCTGGCATTCACCTTCTCCGGAGAATGATCCAGCAAGTGAAGGTCTTCGGGCCGGGGCGATGTAAACGGATGATGAAGCGAGTAATAACGGAGGTCCTCACGCGACCATTCAAACAGAGGGAAATCTGTTACCCATAAAAATTTTGCTTTGGATGTATCAATGAGTTGGAAATCGGAACCGGCGATCAGGCGCAGGCTACCCATCTGCTGATACACATCCGGAACGGGCCCGGCGAGTATCAGCACAAGATCTCCTTCACCTGCACCTGCTTTTTCTGCCATCTGTCTCATCGTCTCTTCCTCGAGAAATTTACCCACGCTGCAGGTGATCTCACCATCTGTAATTTTCATGAAAATCATACCTCCGGCACCGGTTTGCGATTTGGCTTTTTCAGTAAGCCTGTCGAGTGCTCCCCGGCCAAGTGAACCCTGTCCGGGTATGGTAATGGCAACTACGCGACCGCCCTTTTCAACTGTTGACTGGAAAATTTTAAAACCAGAGCCGGCAACAATTTCAGACAGGTCACTAATTGGTACTTCAAAGCGTAGATCGGGTTTGTCAGACCCATACGTGGTAATTGCTTCATGGTATGTTAGACGTGGAAAAGGAATTGTAACATCCGTACCGAGATGTGTTTTCCAGAGTTCCGCCATCAATTGTTCATGCGTGTCATAGATCACATCTTCATTAATAAAAGACATTTCAACATCAACCTGTGTGAATTCAGGCTGACGGTCGGACCGCAGGTCTTCATCACGAAAACATTTCACAATCTGGAAATAGCGGTCGAACCCGGATACCATCAATAACTGTTTATAGGTTTGCGGGCTTTGCGGGAGGGCAAAAAACCGCCCGGCATTCACCCGGCTCGGGACAAGATAATCACGTGCTCCTTCGGGTGTTGACCGCATCAGGAAAGGAGTTTCAACCTCAGCGAATTGCCTGCCATGATAAAAATTACGGATCGTATGATAAACCCTGGAACGCAAAAGAAGGTTATTCTGGATTGCAGGCCTTCGAAGATCAAGGTAACGATATCGCAGTCGCACTTCTTCGTTTGTCGTTATATCATCCTTAATTTCAAACGGAGGAGTCTGTGCTTTAGAATAAACATTAAGACCTGTAACTTCTACCTCAATTTCACCTGTATTCATATCAGGATTGACGGTTGCCTTGGTGCGTTCCAGTACCCTACCCTCAACACCTATCACAAATTCCGGCCGCAGGTACTCTGCCTGTTCATGAAGCGTTTTATTAGATTCATCAAACACAATCTGTGTAATTCCATATCTGTCCCTCAGATCGATAAAAATGAGTCCGCCAAGATCTCGCCTTGTCGAAATCCAACCGTTTAATACGACCTCTTCTCCCTTGTTTTTAACATCTAATTCACCACATGTATGGGTTCGTAACCAGCTCATATTAAATAAATATTGATTAACTTATAACATTATCGTTTCGTACTCAATCGCCAAAAATAAACAATCTTGTAACCATTCGCTTACAAGAACTGTAAAGAATTATGTTGTACATCATTTTAATCCTCAACCTATTCAGCAGTTTTTTCCTGTGTGGATTAATCTGGATGGTACAACTGGTTCACTACCCGATGTTCTATCATCTTGATAAAACGAATTTTTCCAGTCATATCGCATTTCATGGATTCAGGATTTCCTTTATCGTAATTCCGCTTATGATTACTGAACTGGTCACGTCATTTGCACTCGTCTATTTGTCTGCACAATATTTTTATTTTCATTTCTCCGGTTTAATGGCTGTTATCATCATATGGCTCACCACTTTCATGGTTCAGGTACCGCTGCACAAAAGCCTTTCACAAAAACGGAATAAATATATGATCCGCAAATTAATCCGGTCGAATAGCATCAGGACTACACTATGGTCGGTTAAAAGTTTGCTTGGAGCGGTTATCTTATATCAAGTCCTGACTTGATATAAGACCATCCTATCGAATACTGAAAACGATACAATTGCCGTCTGCTTTATCTGACGGATCGAAAAGCTTCAAAAAAATATACTCCGAGCGAGGATTTTAGAAAAACTGAGAAATCTGGTTGAGGGGTTTTTGGAAGGATATGTTGAACTGTCGAACTGTCGAACTGTTGAATTGTTGAATTGTTGAGTTGCGGAACGTAAACAAATCTGTCATCGGTAGCCATTAAATTTTGCCAAACAGCGGGCAACACCATATTAAAGATGACATTAAAAACTTCGTGCACCTTCGCGCCTTCATGTCCTTGTGGCTAAGTGCCCTATCCTTAAATCATTGTGGGTATGCAAAGGCTTTCCGAATCGGAGAAGCTCTCCGGCCTACATGGCTTGAGCGAAAAGTATACTTCACTTACTCTGTTAATCTGTTAATCGGTTCGTCTGTTCATCTGTTTTTCAGGGGCTTTCCGAATCGGAGAAGCTCTCCGGCCTCAGATCTGATGGCCTGTAATAAAAGTTCTTTACATTTTAGGAGAATGGTTTATATTTCAGTTTCAATCCTCGTTTTGGCCCGTAACATTGAAAGTCATCCACATAATCATATCGGAAGTATTTGATATCTACAGGGCAGGCCTCTCTGCTGTATTGAATGAGTATGCAAATTTCAGAGTTGTTGATAGTGTTAAAACAGCAAAAGATCTTCTGAAAGCCTATAAAAAAAATCCGAAAGCTATTTGTTTGGTTTCAAGCAGCCTCCCCGACAGTAACATTCATGATTTAATGAAAGAGCTGAAAAAAATTAATCCATATGCCAGGGCAATCATACTCACCCATTCCACCGATCTTGCGCATCTGAATCAATCTCTTAAAGCTGGTTTTAATGGGTATTTAACAAAAAATGTAACTGTAGATGAACTAACCGACGTAATCCTTACTGTTGAATCAGGTGAGCAGGGTTTCAGCAAGTCTATAGCCCAGCCTATGATTGACAAATATGCTGATATTACAAGAAGGGGTGTTCTGCAGGGTAAAAAAAACATTACAAAAAGAGAAAAAGAAATTATGAAACTGATTGTTGAGGGGCATACCAGCGCTGAAATTGCCAAGAAATTATATATCAGTTCCCGAACCGTTGAAACACATCGATCGAACCTGATGAATAAGCTTGAACTTAAAAATACGGCTGATCTGGTTCGTTTCGCCATGGAAGAACAAAACCTTCTATAATTTAAATCTGCGTATAATTACGTAGATAAATTACGATAAATTACTTATTGCACAAGCCGCCTTATAAACCTATGTTAAATTTGCAAATGGGGTAATAGCCGTCTGTAGATGATATTTAGCAGCATTCTTTGACCGGAATGCTGCTAATTTTTTTTATATATCTGTTTCTTCTCTTCCAATACCAGCAAGGCTTTTCTATTTTGTGATTGATAATGATCACCCTGTTGTAATACCATGGATAAAATTAATACCACGCTCTCTCAGCATACTATGGAACAAGAAAAGCCTGTGAATCTTCTATGGACCGGTGGCTGGGACTCTACGTTCAGGCTCTTACAAATATTACTGGAAGAAAAAGTTGCAGTGCAACCATACTACATTATCGATTACAGAAGGAGCTCGATTGGCATGGAATTTGAATCCATGCGCTACCTCAGAAAAAAAATTACCGATACCTATCCTGAAGCACGGGAATTATTTCTGCCCACCATTCATTCAGAAATGGAATTAATCAAACCGGATAAACAAATTACAGACTCTTATAAAAAAATAATCAAATACAGGCATCTGGGGGATCAATACGACTGGCTGACACGCTTTTGCAAACAACACAACATCGGAAAAATAGAACTGTCCGCCGAAAAACATTTACGCTATGGTCACCTCAGCTTTTTCCCTTATTTGTATAGTGCGGATGATTATCCCAATTTTTCAAAACCTGACTATTATGAAATCGTAAAACCGGAACTGATTTTCCTGTTCAGTTTTTATGATATACCGCTGAAAAATACCACCAAACTAATGATGCTCCATCATGCCCGTAAAAAAGGATGGCTAAACGGAATCATGGATAAAACCTGGTTCTGTTACCGGCCCACGCGTTTAAATTCCCCCTGCGGGCTTTGTAAGCCATGTAGTCAGGCCATGGAAAACCGATTTGGATGGAGAATTCCACTGCACAGACGTGGACTGTATTATCTTAGAAAATGGAAGCGCAGTATTTTTTGAAGGCTGTCAGGTTACTTTCAAACAAGTTTTTTTTCGTTTTCCTGGCAGAGCGGATTCCACGCAGTAAAATGCATCTTGGCACTTGATCCATATTCATAATCCGGACTAATCAATCCGTTCAAATAGATATATCTTCAGTACTGGTTTTATGATAACCACAACCACCTTAAAACTTTATGGTCCTACCTTTATTTTACCCACTTTCCGTTCAACATAACCCGGTAAATGCGATACATACTGCTGATCTCCTGATCGGGTGAACCGTCTACAAGTATCAGGTCAGCAATTTTTCCGGGTTCAATGCTGCCGATTCGCTGATCCGACCGCAGATATCTTGCATTATGAATTGTACTGCTGCTGATCACTTCGAGCGGACTTAGCCCTGCCTCGGCCAACAGCTCCATCTCTCTCTGATACGACCATCCAAAACCGGTATAGCGAATTCCGTACACATGCGATCCGTTCACGATTTTCATGCCGGCACGATATGCCATGTATGTAAATTTCATCATGTTCTGAAAACCCTTCACATGATAATCTTCCACTTCGTCATCCCCTGCCCTGCGTTCAAATAGTGCCAGTGTAGGCACTAAATAAACATTGTTGCGGACGGCGAGACCGATCACCTCCTGCACCCGTTCATGCTCAAGATCAATGTTTGCCCATAACTTATAGCGCTCCTCATTCCGTGATTCATTGTTGTTTTTTACTGTCTCTTTAAATGCCAGCGCATCCAATGAATCGGCAAGGGATGTGCCAAATGACGTTACATGCTCAATTCCGTTCACACCGGCGCGAATCGCATCATCTGCATCCACAAGCTCAAGATGGGCCATTACCGGGATTCCTGATCCACGGGCTTCCCGCGTGATTTCATCATAATATTCTAACGGCAGCCGGAAATAGATTTTAATCCCCGTCCCGCCTTCTTCCACATGTTTTCTTACCGTTTCACGGGCATGTTCCCCGTCTCTGACAACAACCGCCTGCTGAGGCCAAACAGGCGGATAGCCATCAAGATGGGCACCGGTCAGAAAAACCCTCGGCAGCGGTTTATCGGTAAAATTCAGTGACTGATAAAATCCAACCGGATGGCCGGGATCCCGCAATGTGGTAATACCTTTCTGCAGGTAATCGTATAGCAAATCATTATTCATGATTGAATGAAAATGGACATCAATCAGCCCCGGCATGAGTGTTTTTCCGGCCGCCTCAACTTGCTCGGCCCCATCCGGAATTTCCACATCCCCGCTGCTGCCTGCTGCAATGATCCGGCTGCCCTGAACTACAACAACCGCGTCCTGAAGCGGGTGACCCCCAAGACCATCGATTAAACGCACCCCGGTTATTGCTAATACGGAACCATCTTCCGGTGCTTCCGGCGGGTTAACCTCCTTCAAAGGTTGAATAAGCATCGCTCGCAGCTCATCGGAAAGCACCTGCTGCATTTCAGGACCAAAACGGTTATAATCGAACACTTTTTTGAAGCGCAGATTCTGACCCGCTCCAAGTTTTTCAAAAACCGGACGTGCATGCTGAACGGTGTCATTCACTTCCTGAGGATTTGCCTGGGTATCAATCAAGGGAGTAATCACGGAAACACGCCTTGGAGCAATGGCCGCAATCACTTCATGATAATCGTATGGCACATGCTTCTCCTTTCCAATAAAATCAGCGAGCCACGGCTGCAATGGATAATGATAAGACCATCGGGCTAGTCCGCCGGTATGTTTTTCATTGGTATCGTTCCTCATGGGGGTAAAGCCCGCAATAGTAATTACTCCGGCAATCCGTTCATCGAGAGCTGCCGCATGAAGCGCCGCTCGTCCGCCCATGGCATATCCCATAAGATAGATCTGGTCAGTATCCAGAAAACCGGTATCTCCGAATTGGTCGTATTCGGTAAGCGGTTCATACAGGAGTGCATTTACGGCCTGTTTGATATCGTGCACCTGTTTCCCCAGAAGCGACCATCCCGGGTATCGCTCATAAAACCGTGTGGCCTCTCCGATCCGGGTTCCATGGCCAATTTGATCAAATGCCATTACTGCAAAACCCTGTGATGCAAGTTCAAGATATGTAGGATTTCCGCGCCGGTAACCCGCCCTGTACCCGTTTGAAACGGATATAGGGTGAATCCAGATGAGTACCGGCAGTTTTTCACCACGCGCCACAGCATCTTCCGGGTAATAAATATCACCGGCGACGTAATTGCCAAAATTGAGTGTGAGCGAACCGATTCCCTCATATGCCGAACCCGGTGCTCTTCGGCTAAGCATACTGGAAATATAGCCGCGTTCCGAACCGTAACTTCCCGCAAAACTCCGGGCTTCCGGCGGCGCAATGCCCAGGCCGGCACGAATTCGTTTCCGGATTTCTGCTGAAATGCTATCCCACTGCCGGGAAAAGTCGCCCATATCATCCATATCCACAAGAAGATCAACAGATCCGGCCGCCGGAAAATCATCCGGGTTAAGACGTACCGGTGTGGTTCGTTCCCAGTCTTCAAAAGCCGGGTACATCGGATCGCTTGAAACTCCTTCCAGTTGATTCCGGTGAAACTGAACATCCAGCCAGTCGATGTATTCTTCCATATCCCCCGCTTTGGTCTCGTGGGTGCCCGGGCGATACAATATTTGTATCCGGTCGCCGGCCTCCAAAAATTCATATACTTTTTGGGCCGACCGCCAGGAGTGTTCGATATCCCAGACACTTTCCACATTATCATTCAATGCAACAGCATAGAGAAACGGCGTAGGAGCAATGGCTGCGACCATATTCGGAGTGTCGATGGGAAGTTTATCTTCTCGGCCTGCAAAAAACCGGAGCCTGGGATGGAACCAGTCTGGAAAACGCCGGGTAAGTATCTCAATACCCTCCGCAAATTCCGATTCCGAGAAAAAGCGAAAGGTATTCACCCCTCCGGCGCCGGAACTGCTGGATATAATCGCGCCAAAACGGGGATCCAGTGCACCAGCAATTACAGAAAGCTTGCCGTTGCGGGAATGTCCGGTAAGGGCAACCTTATCGCTGTCAATGAAATCGAGTGTTTCAAGATAATCCAGAACCCGGCTTGCTCCCCATGCCCTCCGGGCCATGAGCGACCAGTCGTATCCGGGATAGACCTCTTTCCATGCTTCGGTGTCGTCGTTGGAATCGGCACCTGCATATACAACGCCTGCGTAACCGCGGCTAACCGCAACCAGCGCCCAGCGGCGGTGATTATCCTGGGTCATAAATACCGGGAACGGCCCCTCTCCTTTCGGAAGGATCATCTCAAACGAAAGTGTTGCATTATAGTCCGGGCCAAACTCCAGTACAATATCGTGAACCGTTGCATGGCTTTCGTCCCGGACAGATTCGTGCTGCACCCGCAGATTCCCGGGCGGTGCCGGCACCTGTCCGATAAGCCACTGCATCATCAGCCCACGAATCTCCTCCTGCCGCTTCGGCCATTCTTCGGCAGATGTTATTCGGTCTCCATTCGCCATCCTGAGCGGATCAGGAATAAAAGGGGTACTCTCCATCGCGTCAAAATCGGGTGGCAATTCACCCGTTTCGTTCAGCCATCTGAGCCATTCATTGTTATCGTCCGGCCATTCATTCTCAGAAGGCAAGAGCAGGTGAAGCTCTTCCAGAAAACCAAGTCTGGGCTCATCTGATTCACCTGCTGATTGTGACACCACAGTTGCCGGAAAACAAACTGAGATAATAATTCCCGCACATATAACTAAATGCAATAACACTCCACAAACATCCCGCCTTTCCCGCATAACCAAAATTGAATTGATCATTTCAAATTCGCGCCAAAAAAATTTTATCTGGCTCAAACAATTAAAGAAATCAGAACCATTAATCCCAAATCAAGTTTCAGTTTTTTGGCTTCTATTTCAGAAGATGATTGAATTCAACAAGGATCACAAACGAGAATAGTTTTTAATATCTGTATCTTTATGGATATTGGTATAATACCTGTAAGCAATGAAGCTATCGGGGTTCAAGCAAGAATAAATATCGGGGATTTAGACAGGCAGGGTATTGTAAATGAGCAATGGCCTGCAACATGTAAATGCTGAAATTTTGAGTTAATAAATTATTACACATAAGCTTAATGACATGAAAAAAATTACTAACATTGTATTACTTACATTTCTTTTCGTCTTTGGGTCATGTAGTTCTGCTGTAGAAGAAAAAGAAGACACGTTGGGGAGGTGGTCAGCAGAAAAAGCAAATCAATGGTATGAAGAAACCGGTTGGCTGATTGGTGCTAATTTCAATCCCAGTACTGCAATCAACCAATTGGAAATGTGGCAGGCAGAAACATTTGACCCGGAGACGATTGACAAAGAGTTGAGTTGGGCAGCGGGTATTGGTTTTAATTCCATGAGAGTCTACCTGCATGATTTGGTGTGGAAGGATGACCCTGAAGGGCTCCTTGAGCGAATGGAACAGTATCTTGAAATTGCAGACAGCCATGGTATTGGAACAATGTTTGTATTATTAGACGGGGTATGGCATCCATACCCTGTATTGGGAGAGCAGCCAACACCGATTCCACATGTACACAATTCCGGATGGGTTCAGAGTCCGAATATTCATGTATTGGCCGACCCCGACAAGTGGGGTTATCTTGAGGAATATGTGAAAGGGGTGATATCCCATTTTTCAGATGATAAAAGGATTCATGTTTGGGATCTTTATAATGAGCCCGACAACACGAATAACGTGGCATACGGTGATATTGAACTTGAAAATAAACGTGAGATGGCATTCAGGTTACTTCAGGAGAGTTTCAGGTGGGCAAGGGAGGCAAACCCTTCACAGCCTGTCACTTCAGGGTTATGGTATGGTGATTGGTCGGTTCATGAAAATATGAAAGAAATTGACCGGTTTATGGTTGAAAATTCTGATGTAATATCATTTCATTCATATGACGGCCCTGAAACAATGGAGCAGCGCATTGAATATTTGCAAAGGTATAACCGCCCAATTTTCTGTACAGAATATATGGCCCGCCCAAGAGGCAGTACGTTTAAAGCTGAATTGCCTATTTTAAAAAATCATAACGTTAGCGGGTACAACTGGGGATTTGTTGCAGGGAAATCTCAGACGATTTATCCATGGGATTCCTGGGAAACTGCATATACAGCAGAGCCCGGATTATGGTTTCATGATATCTTTCGAAGCGATGGAACACCGTATGATGAAGATGAGGCAGAGTTTATTAAAAGTATTACGCTTGAATAAGTCTTAAATCAGATAACAGATAAGTGAATGAAGATTTGATTTTTCATGCACTTGTGGTTTACAGAATAAACGATATAATTCTTTTAGGCACAAATCAAAAAACATAACGGTTTGGTGTTTCTGTGGCCTGGCGATTAAAAATAAACTTGTCGTTGTACAGGCTTTTAAACAACTTTTTCCAATTCAATTGTTGATATTACTCTTCAACTACATCCCAATCACCATTTCAAACTGCTTTGTAAAGCAAAAATTTCACTTACCGAAAATTTTTTGGAGTATAATTACATGTTATACTCCGAGGGAAATTCAATCGTTTTTTCATGAGAAAGAGATTAACTACATTTAGATATGTCTGAAAAAGAACTCATAAAACAAATCAAGGAGCTTCCTTCTGAAGCCCAACAAGAAGCGGCAGAATTTGTCGACTTTCTCTCAAAAAAATAAATCCAGCAGCCAGTTGAATCCAGCTCATCTCAAAAGAAATCTATTTTAGAAAGTTCATTCAGAGGTATTTGGAAGATCCGGGAAGTCATGCAAGATAGTACAAAGTGGGTTCGAGAACTTCGGAAAAGCCGATGGGCTAAATAACAACAATTATGCACCAACCTGTAATTGTTGATACAGATATTCTTATCGATTTTGGTTTAGACAAGCCCGATGCTGTTCAAAGAATGGCAAAACTTGAGGAAAATTATGCAATTAGTGTCAGTGTAATCACGGCAATGGAACTGTACGCGGGATGCCGTAGCAAAAAAGATCTCAAGAAAGTTGAAGATTTACTTTCGGGTCTAAACATTGAATTGGTAACGAAGGCCGTATCGGAATAAGCGTTCGAGTTGATGAAGATGTTCAGATCGAGCCATGGAGTGGAAATTAATGATATGCTGATTGCTGCAACTGTAATGACATTAGAAGTGAAATTGATTAGTAAAAATCAAAAGCACTACACGTTTCTACCGGGTCTGGACCTTCGAAATATCCGGTGAGCGAAGCATAACGAAGCATAACAAGTAAAGGCATGGAATGAAGCTTGCCGGGTTCCATGCCGGTGACAGTTTCTGGGCTATCAGATTATACGTTTTTAAACCGGAACGTGATGGCCTCTTTCATACCAGTTACCGAATCCTGTAATATGAGTCAGGCTATAGTAGGTGAAGTTGGTCCTTGACTATGATTTATTCGAATACTATAAAATCAATTGAAAATGAGAGTAAACAGCGACTTTGTTTCACCATAGCTTTACCCTGCCAAAATAAAAAAGGGCTTAAAGTTATGTTTATAATAACCTTAAACCCTTATATATAGTAGCGTGGGAGGGACTTGAACCCTCGACCTCCGGGTTATGAATCCGACGCTCTTACCTGCTGAGCTACCACGCCGTCAAACATAAAAATATGCAGCTTTCCTGATTCTGCCGGGAAGATTGCAGAAAAGAAAGATAATATTTTTTCCGGTTAATGATGAAATCGAAAACCATCTTTTTTGGCAGGTTTTATGCTGAGGCATTGCGATTCGACATCAAGATCATTGTGATGGTTGATACAATCGCAAAAAAGACCTGGTCTCATTGGTATTCTTGGCATAAATAATGGGCTCCAAGCGCAGTCCTGTGAAGGATGACTGAACCAATTGCCTGAGATAGTAAATGGATTAATAGATTAATCTTTTCATGGAGAATGCAGTAATCAAATATCACCCCGTTTTTTGATTACAGATATCGGCACCCTGCTTTTCATCCCCAGGGTCGGGACTGTCCCTACCACTCCAACTTTTCACTTTTCACTTTTCATCCCGAGAGATCGGGACTGTCGCTACCGCTCCAGCTTTTCACTTTTCACCACCTAAATTGCTCCTTTATCTTCATTCAATCTTAAGTTATTTTATAAGCTTAATCCAAAACTGATGAACACGTTTTATTGATGGCCAAACGAATTACAAACAGAGCAGACGATTATTCCCAGTGGTATTTAGATGTAGTAAAAGAAGCTAAACTTGCAGACCATTCCCCTGTGCGCGGCTGCATGGTAATACGCCCAAACGGGTTTGCCATTTGGGAAAACATGAAACAGGCTCTCGATAAGATGTTCCGGGATACCGGCCACGAAAATGCGTACTTCCCGTTATTTATCCCTAAATCGTTTCTATCGAAAGAAGCACAGCATGTGGAAGGGTTTGCCAAAGAGTGTGCCGTAATCACCCATAGCCGCCTGATGAGTGTGGACGGCGGTGTTGAGGTTGACCCCGATTCCCGCCTTGATGAAGAACTCATCGTACGGCCCACTTCAGAAACCATCATCTGGGATTCATATAGAAACTGGATACAATCCTACCGCGACCTCCCCATCCTCATCAACCAGTGGGCAAACGTGGTTCGCTGGGAAATGCGTACCCGTCTGTTCCTGAGAACCATGGAGTTTTTGTGGCAGGAAGGCCATACCGCCCATGCCACCGAACAGGAAGCCGTTGAAGAGACTCTCAAAATGCTCGAGGTGTATCGCACCTTTGCCGAAGAATTTATGGCCATGCCCGTGGTAACGGGAGTTAAAACCGAATCGGAACGATTCGCCGGAGCCGTGGATACATACTGTATCGAATCACTGATGCAGGACGGCAAAGCCCTGCAGGCGGGAACTTCTCATTTTCTTGGCCAGAATTTTGCCAAAGCGTTTGATGTCAAATTCCAGGATAATGACGGAGAACATAAATATGTGTGGGCTACGAGCTGGGGCGTTTCCACACGACTGATCGGCGGCCTGATTATGACACACTCCGACGATAACGGTCTGGTAATTCCACCTAAACTTGCGCCGACACAGGTGGTGCTGGTACCTATCATTAAAAACGATGATCAGAAATCGCAAATCCTGTTGTATGCCGAACCTCTGGTTACCGGGTTAAAAAAAATGGGTGTCTCCGTAAAGGTGGATGACCGCGACAACTTTAAACCGGGATGGAAATTTGCCGAACACGAAGCACAGGGTGTGCCTGTACGAATTGCGATTGGCCCTCGCGACATGGAAAACGGAAATCTTGAAGTGGCAAGACGCGACACCCTGAAAAAAGAGATCATCCCAATCGATGGGGCAGGACTTTACATTAGCAGTCTTCTTGAAACCATCCAGAAAGATATGTTTGAAGCTGCCAAAAAACGAACCAGCGAAGCCACCCGGCATGTAGATACTTATGATCAATTTAAAGAAGCCATTGAAGAGGGGGGTTTTATCTATGCCCATTGGGATGGAACCGCTGAAACCGAAACTCTGATAAAAGATGAGACAAAAGCAACGATCCGCTGTATTCCGTTAAACGGTGATAAAACGCCGGGTAAATGCATGGTGACCGGAAATCCATCCGCACAAAAAGTTCTGTTTGCACGTTCTTACTGAGACCATGAGTGCATTACCGACATATCCGAAATCGTGCCGTCTCAACAGTGTTGATGAAACACGGGAGCTGGATCGCTCTACGATTGATGATTTTGGGATAGACGGCTTCACTTTGATGGAAATTGCCGGAGGCGGTGCCGCATCAGCCATCCGTGAAATACAGGGGAATGAAAAAACAGGCCTTTATCTCTGCGGAAAAGGAAATAATGCCGGTGATGCGCTTGTAGTTGCCCGTTACCTTTGCAACAATGCCGGCCACAAAGCCGATGTTTGCTTTCTTTTTGGTGATGAGGATTTGTCCACTGATACGGCACACAACCTGGGGCTTCTCAAAACCCTCCAAAAAAACGGGGTCAGTGTCCGTTTTATCGACCGTTTCCCCATAGATAGATTATATTCATACAATTATATTGTTGATGGAATTCTGGGTACCGGTTTAAACAGTGATCTACGGACACCCCTGCCGGATGTCATCCGGGAGGTGAATGAATCCGGAATAACCGTTTACGCAATGGATGTACCCACCGGTTTAAATGCAGACACCGGCGAAGTGTATAATACCTGTTTAAAAGCAAAACATACGTTTACCTTCGGTACGAATAAAACGGGTTTTTACCTGGGTAAATCGCCAGAATACATCGGAACGGTACACTTCATAGAACTTCCCTTTCCTGAGTACCTGAATACAGGAACCACATTTTTACTGAACGAAGATCTCTACAATTCCTATCCCCCGGTCAGGCGCAAGGCAAGCCACAAATACCGGGATGGCTGTGTCCATATTATTGCCGGTTCGGAGGGGCTCACCGGAGCGGCAATTATGACCGCCCGCAGCGCCTGGAAAACAGGAGCCGGTTCAGTAATCCTTTATTCACCCGGCAAATTATTGACAGTCTATGAGCGCACACTCCACCAAATCATCAAAAAACCGGTGGGCAGCGATCATGACATTTTCTTCAAACCGGCTGATGCAAAAACTGTAACCGAAACACTCAAATCTAAGCCGGGCACACTGATAGCGGGCCCCGGGATTGGCACCTCCTCCGAAACCGGCGAATTTTTGAAAAGTGTGCTGTCTGATTGGAGTGGTAGTGTTATCCTGGATGCTGATGCACTCTCTTTTTGGAGTGAATTAAAAGGCATTCCTTCTGAAAAAAAACAAAAATGGCTGATAACACCGCATATCGGGGAAGCCAAAAATTACCTGGATGCACATTTTGAACACGATATTGAACGGCTGCAATGGTGCCGGCAGTTCCAAAAAGAAAATGGCTGCAGAGTTCTGATAAAAGGGAATCCTTCCATATATCAATCTGACAAACAAACCTTGATTACCGGCTATGACACCTCCGTATTTGCAAGGGCCGGCTTCGGGGATGTACTTGCCGGAATGCTCGGAACTTATTCCGATATCACAAATAATATAGATACCGCCTGCGTTATGGCACTTTATGAGGGTTATCTCTCATTTTTAAATCATCAACAAACTGAACCATTCGGCCCTGAGCATCTCACATGATAGGCAGATCCATTTTTTTTCTATTCAGAAACCGAATTCTGATTACTGCACTTCTTATTCTAAACACCCTTGCTATACTTTTTCTGACTATGCTCCCCTCGAATACGCTTGGCGATTCACCGCTTTATGAGTATGATAAACTGGGACATTTTGGCCTATTTTTTATCTGGACTTTTATCTTTGGTCTCTTCAATTTCGCCAGAAAAAATTTTAATACCCGTCTGATTACCATATTTCTGATCGGTTCCACATTTGGAATACTGATTGAAATATTTCAGGGCTTGATGCCGTACGGCAGAAATGCAAGTGTATATGATGCCCTGGCAGACATTGCAGGCAGCTTTTCGGCAACAGTGATCCTGTACGGAATTAAACGCCGGTATATGGCAAGATATCGCGATCTGCTAAAAAACCGCCATCAATAACCACCCCGCTGAAGTAAAACACCCTGACGGCATCCCTTGCTGCTATTCGTGGATGGGGCAAACGCTCCGTTTTTGCTCACAGAAACTTCTTGGTGAGTAATCCGGGATAACAATGTTTTTTTACGCTCTAATGTGTTGTGCAATACTATTCCAGTGAGTAAATAATCCGATTTTTGCAATTATTAATAAAAATATAATATCTAATTGCAATTGATCGTTGGAATGTTAGTTGTAAATCTTTTATACTTCACCATCATTTTACTTTAGCCAATACATTAAACTGCATATGATTGAACGAAAAAAACCCGATGCCGATCTGAAAAACTACTACACGGTTTTTCTGGAGCTGGGCTTACTTATTACCCTGGTCATTTTTATTATTGCCGTAAGAATTGACCTTACAAGCCTTGGTCCCGAAGAAATTGTGTTGGAAGAACAGGAAATCGTCGAAATGGAAGAAATAATCCAGACACGACAGATTGAAACACCTCCCCCGCCACCGCGTCCGCCGGTACCCGTTGAAGTACCCAACGATGAAATTATTGAAGATGTTCATATTGACATTGGTGGTGACCTTGACCTTGGGGGCGCGCTGAGCCTGCCTCCTCCACCCCCTCCGCCACAAGAGGAAGAAGAAGAAGATTTCTTCGTAGTTGTGGAAGAAATGCCTGAGTTAATTGGAGGACTTGGAGAACTTCAAAGACAAATCAGATACCCTGAAATGGCTCGCCGTGCAGGTATTGAAGGAAGGGTTTACATTCAGTTTATTGTAAACGAAAGAGGCGATGTTGAAAATCCAACTGTAATCCGCGGTATTGGCGGTGGTGCTGATGAAGAAGCCCTCCGGGTTGTGAGACAGGCCAAATTTACTCCTGGTATGCAGCGTGGTCGTCCGGTTCGGGTACAGTACAGCCTTCCGATATTCTTCAGGCTGCAAAACTAAGGATTAAGATTACGTCTCAATTCATTTTTTATTCAAGGCGTGATGATTCATCACGCCTTTTTTTTGTTTTGTTGATCCAGGTACTTATCCATCACTTCTTTCAGGTTCCGAAAATATACCATATCACGGGCTTTCTGATTCTCAACCCAGATGATATCTGTAATACCTTCGTTTACCTGGGGCACCAGATTTTCAGGTTCTATTGATCTCATACTGTACCAGTACGTAGTTTTACCGTATAGAGTATCCTCTCTTGTAAATTCATGATATGTTTTACAGAGAAATGATTCGATTTCCGGGTTCTTCATCCCGGTTTCCTCTTCCACATACCGAATGGCACACTCCTCGAAAGTTTCTCCCTTCTCAACCTTCCCTTTCGGCAGGTCCCAAAAGCCGTTCCGCTTGATTATCAATATTTCACCTAAAGACGGACGGGCTCTTGCCAATACACCGCCGGCAGCCAGTACTTCCACTGCATCACTTCTCTTCTTCTTTACCACCATCAGCCCCCCCTCTCTTTTTCTCATCGGCATAATTGAGCCTAAGATTAGTGAGGGTTTGCCGAAGGTAGCCAACAAGTTCATTTGTCAGGTTTCCTTCGGTAAATTTTTCCAGCATCACAAGGGTATCGATGGCAAATTTCGCCGATTGCAGATCCCGTTCCGCTTTATCGGTTAACGGGTTTTTTAATTTTCCCATTCCCATCATCGCAATCTGTTCATTCTGCTGAATGAGCATCATAAATAATAACTGTTGTTGCTGATCCGTACTTAATTTTTTGCTATTTGAGGCAGGCTGATCACTCATATCGTTTAAATATTTGGTTTAGGTTCGATTAGTATACGCTGAAAAGGTAAAGAGTTCGTATACTTAATGTCTAAAATCTAATTTAAAAAACTACCCTGTTTAATGGCAATAATTCATCCTTTTAAAGGCTGGCTGCCTGTTCCCGGTAAAGTGGACGAAGTGGCCTGTGTACCATACGATGTAATCAATACTGAAGAAGCAGCTCAACTCGCTGAAGGCAAACCCGACAGTTTCCTTCACGTGATAAGACCTGAAATTGACGTTGACCCTGACACTTATATATACGATGATGCCGTATATGATAAAGGAGCAAAAAACCTTCGGCGGCTTTTATCTTCAGGAATCTACACACAGGACGAGAAGAATGCGATTTATCTCTACCAGCTCGAAACAGGCAACCACTTGCAAACCGGCGTGTTTACCTGTGCATCGGTTCAGGACTATGATAATGACGTGATCCTTAAGCATGAACTCACCCGGCCAGATAAAGAGGATGATCGAACACGCCATATTCTCACACAGAAGGCACACGCCGAACCGGTCATGCTCACTTTCAACGATACGGCAGACATCACCTTTCACATCGAAAAGCTGACACTCACCCAAGCTCCGGATATTGAACACATCGGGGACGGAGGCGTGATTCACCGGATCTGGAAAACGTTTGATACAGTGGATTTTGTGGAAGGATTTTCACTGATCCCAAATTTCTACGTGGCTGACGGGCACCATCGCTGCAAGAGTGCATCCCGTGTTGCAGAAATACTTCGCAGTGAAAAAAACAGCCGTCCGGGTGAAGAGGAGTTTGAATACTTTCCGGTAGTGCTTTTTCCCATGAAACAAATGAAAATAATGCCGTACAACAGGGTCGTTAAGAATGCACCGGCCAACACGATTAAGCTGCTTACAGAAAAATTCGGTGCGGTATCAACCCATCAAAATGTGCCGCCGGAAAAAGGAATGGTATGCTTTTACACGAACGGTGAATGGTACCTGATGAACTTACCGGGAGCTGCCGATGAAAGCATCGTGAACGGACTGGATGTATCGCGCCTACAAGATTCTATTCTTGAGCCGCTTTTTGGAATAACAAATCCGAGGACAGATGAACATATCGGCTTTGTGGGTGGTATAAGAGGAACGGCGGAACTGGAAAAATTGGTAGATAGCGGTAAATATGATCTCGCTTTCAGTATGTATCCAACAAGTATTCAGGAACTGACCGAAGTATCAGATCATGGTGAATTGATGCCGCCAAAATCCACCTGGTTTGAGCCAAAAATCAAATCCGGATTAATTATCCATACGTTTTAAATAAGAGAAGGATCAACAAATTATCAACCCTTTAAAAGATATAACTAAGATGAAACGAATTCATAACTTTAGTGCCGGCCCGGCAGTACTTCCGCTCGAGGTACTTGAAAAAGTGCAGGCCGAACTGGTAAACTACCGAGATAAAGGCTCATCCCTCATTGAAATGAGCCATCGAGGCGCAGAATATACCGAAATCAATGAGCTTGCCACACAGCGTCTTAAAGCAATAACAGGGGCAGGTGATGACTGGGAAGTTCTCTTCCTGCAGGGAGGCGCCAGTACGCAATTCACGATGGTGCCACATAATTTCCTGGCACCCGGACAAACCGCCGATTACATCGATACCGGTTCATGGTCATCCAAAGCCATAAAAGAGGCGAATCTTTTTGGTAATGTACATGTAGCCTTTTCAGGTAAAGAACGAAACTATTCAAGGCTACCCGGCACCGATGAATTGCTTTTTTCCGAAAACCCGGTTTATACCCATTTCACAAGCAATAATACCATCTTTGGTACACAGTTTTATAGTGAACCCGAAACTGGTGGTTCACTGCTTGTATGTGACGCTTCTTCCGACTTTCTGTCTCACCCGATAGATATCGAAAAATACGGCTTGATCTATGCGGGAGCACAAAAAAACCTTGGCCCTGCGGGTGTAACTATTGTAATGCTCAGAAAATCTTTTCTCGAACTGCAGAAAAAAGATCCGATTCCAACCATACTCAATTATAACACTCACATCGGCACCCTGTTTAATACCCCGCCGGTATTTGCCGTTTATATGGTAAACTATGTACTGGAATGGATTCAGAAAAAGGGCGGGCTTGAATGGTTCGACCGGTTCAACACTGAAAAAGCATACCTGCTTTACAGCGAAATTGACAAAGACGAATTTTACAGGGGAACGGTTGATAAATCGTCACGCTCTAAAATGAATGTAACATTCCGTTTGCCGAGTGAAGAGCTCGAAAAAACATTCCTGAGTGAAGCGGCTTCTCATAACCTTGTAGCGTTAAAAGGCCATCGCAGTGTGGGTGGCATACGTGCCAGCATTTACAACGCTTGTGAGCTGGACAGCGTTAAAGCCCTCGTAAATTTTATGCAGCATTTCCGCGCCGAAAAAGGATAATTCACTCGTTCAAAAAATCCGGGTAGCACCCCAATCGCTATCCGGATATTTAATCAAACAGTAAAAAATCATCTTCCTCCCCCCTTTTGCCTTCAATTTAACCCGGATGAGTCACCAAAAATGTACGTTTTGAGAAATGTATAGGGCAAATAGCAACAGAAAGATGCCTATGGTACCCTGAGTAAGATTTTTCATCCCGAGGGCCGGGACTGTCGCATTCGCTCCAGCTTTTTTACCCACCGAAGCTTTCCGGGTCAACATAGCTTTAGCGAAGTTGACAGCGTAGGTGGGTCACTTTTCACTTTTGCCATTTCACTTTTCCTTTCCCTCCCTATATCAACCCGAAGATAGTCAATATATGATCGAGGCTGTTAGGTACAAAAAAGAGCAGGTATAAAATACCCCAGAACGCACCGGCAATGTGTGCTGCATGGTTCACCTTCCCCGCACCTCTTTTTCCTTCATAAATACTGTAAGCCAGAAACGCAATCCCGAAAAACCATGCAGGAATAGGTATTGGCAATAAGATCAGGATCAGTTTTTCTGTCGGAAATACAAAAATATAACTGAAAAGCACACTCTCCACGGCCCCTGAAGCTCCAATAGTTGCAAAGTCGGGATTATCCTTGTGTTTTATGAGAGATGGCAGAGATGAGAAAATGAGTCCGCTGAAATAAAGCGCTAAAAAATGGTTAACTCCCAGAACCTGTTCCATTACAATTCCGAAAAAAAAGAGAACAAACATATTTACGAGCAGGTGGCTAAGGCTTCCATGGATAAAACCGGATGTGATCACCTCGTACCATGTTTGCTTGCGAACCGTGCGGTAAGGCCGAAGCATCCCCCTGTCATAAATCGCGGGCGGGCCATACAAGGCAGCCAGGGAAACCACAACATTAACAGCAATAAGAATGATTGTAAAAGTCATATTCTGAACTTGAAAAAATTCTGTAGAAGATAGGCAACTATCTGCAGAAATATGAGTTTACTCACTTTTCTTTTATATTTACAATAATGCATGAATTAACCTGTTTAAAAAAATCATCCGGTCAACAATTTACCCTGTTACGTGCCCGCGTTTAAACGATTATCCCAATTAACGATATTCTTCCTGATGTTGGTTTTTCTTTCTTCCTGCGGAATTGTAAAGAGAACCAGTCTTGATAATGACATGAGGATTCTGGATACCGGAATTGCAAGCTGGTATGGGCCTGATTTTCATGGCCGACCCACAGCGAATGGTGAAACCTACAACATGAACGACCTTACCGCTGCACATCGCACCCTTCCTTTCAACACATTGCTACGTGTTGAAAATCTTGATAATGGCAAGTCGGTAGTGGTTCGTATTAATGATCGCGGCCCCTATGTAGGGAACAGAATTATCGATCTGTCACGAAAAGCTGCCAGGGAAATTGAAATGATTGGAACGGGAACTGCCAGGGTTGCCCTGTATCTGATTCGTGAGGGTGACCGGCCAGTAACCGCGCAAAATGTCAGCAGCAGAGAAACATTTACCGTGCAAATCGCATCCTTTAACAGGGAAACGGATGCCAAAAGAGAATCAGGAATCGTATCCGGCTCAAGGGTGGAGAAAGTAACCATAGGCAATAATACCGTTTACCGTGTTTATTATGGCACCTATCAGAATGTAAACGAAGCCCGTGCAGCAAGAGACCGGCTGGCACAAAATGGCATCACCGGGTTTGTAAAACAGATAGAAAATTAAAGCCCTCTTTTACGAAACACGTACAAAAGGCCTGTTTATCAGTAGTTTGATCCATGTTGCACTCACCGTTTTTTAATTTCCGGTGTTGGACTGAAAAATCAAAGTTTTTGGTTTTACATGAATAACTAAAAAGATACTGACATGAAAAAAAATATCATTGTAATTGGCAGCGGTTTTGGAGGGTTGGCTACTGCCACAAGGCTCCTTTCAAGGGGACATAACGTAACTATCTTCGAAAAACGAGACAAACCTGGTGGTCGTGCATACGTTTATGAAATCAATGGATTTAAATTTGATGGCGGGCCTACCGTAATTACAGCCCCGTTTATGTTTGATGATATTTTCTCTGCGGCCGGAAAAAGACGTGAGGATTATATCACCTTTGTGCCATGTAACCCGTTTTACAGAATTTTTGACCACAACAAAAAGAGTTTTGATTATAATGATGACCACGAATTCACACTGAACGAAATCAGAAAACGGAATCCTAATGACGCAGATGGATACGAAAAATTTCTTGGCACCACCAAGGCCATTTTTGACAAAGGGTTTGTAGAACTTGCCGACAAACCATTTCTTAAATTCAGTGACATGCTCAAGGTTGCACCCGATCTCATCAAGCTGCAATCTTACAAGACGGTATACAAATACGTGGCTCAATATATCGAGGATGATTTTCTGCGGCGGTGTTTTTCTTTCCATCCGCTGCTCGTAGGTGGCAACCCATTCGATACAACTTCCATATATGCCATGATCCATTATCTGGAACGTGAATGGGGGGTTCACTACGCCATGGGCGGTACCGGTGCTATCATAAATGCTATGATAAAACTGATTGAAGAACAGGGCGGTCAAATACAACTTGAATCCGAAATTGATGAAATTCTCATTGAGAACGGGAAGGCAAAAGGTATTCGCCTTAAAAACGGAGAAATTCATAAAGCAGATGCCGTGGTTTCAAATGCGGATGTGGCTTTTACCTACAAAAACCTTATTAATCCAAAACACCGAAAAAAATATACCGACCGCAAAATTGAACGGACAAAGTACAGCATGTCTCTTTTTGTGATCTATTTCGGCACCAAAAAACGATATCTCGATTCAGGGCTGGCTCACCACAACATCATTCTCGGCGAACGTTATAAAGCATTGCTCTCCGATATTTTTCACAAGAAAAAACTTTCTGATGATTTTTCTCTCTATCTCCATATGCCAACCATTACCGATGCTTCGATGGCACCTGAAGGCCATGAAGCGTTTTATGTACTCTCGCCGGTTCCCCATCTCGACAGCGGTACCGACTGGAATGAGACAGCACCCAAATACCGGGATGCTATCATGAATTTCCTTGAAGAAAACTATCTGCCCGATTTACAGGAAAACATCGTGGCCGAGCATTATATTGACCCGCTTCATTTTCAGGATACCCTCAACAGCTTCAAAGGCTCCGCTTTTTCAGTTGAGCCGATCCTCACACAATCGGCATGGTTCCGGCCACACAACCGAAGTGAAGATGTGGAGAACCTCTATTTCGTAGGTGCGGGTACCCACCCGGGAGCAGGTTTGCCGGGAGTTTTATCTTCAGCAAAAATTGCAGAAAATCTGATTGCGGATGCTTAAACTGGCACCTTAATATGTTATTTTAAATTGCTATCTGTATCATCTGAGAATGACTGATCATCAATAGCTGATTGAAAGGAACGTTTTTTTTCCATCCAGTGATAAAGTGTAGGCAGTACAAGCAGGGTCAACATTGTGGCTGTGATTAGGCCGCCAATCACTACAGATGCCAATGGGCGCTGTACTTCAGAACCCGGACCGGTATTAAATGCCATGGGAAGAAATCCAAGGCTCGCAACCAGGGCGGTCATAAGTACCGGGCGAAGTCGGTCAGTTGCCCCTTCGAGTACCGACTCCCGGAGGGTATAGCCTGCCTGACGCAGTTCATTCAAATGAGCCACCAGTACGATACCGTTTAACACTGCAACACCGAAAAGGGCTACAAAACCGATACTCGCTGATACGGAGAGGTATAATCCACGTATCCAGAGAATAAAAATCCCGCCTGATAAGGCAAGAGGTAAGTTTAAAAAGATCAGGAATGTAAATCTCATATGCCCAAACATGAGGTATAAGAGGCCAAGAATGATCAATAAAGATACTGGAACAACAATCATAAGGTGTGCCATTGCCCGCTGCTGATCCTCGAAAGCACCACCATACTGCAAAAAATATCCCGCCGGCAGATCGATATTTTTTTCTATGGCATTCCTTAGGTTACTTACATACGAACCCATATCAATGTCTCTGATATTAATTCCTACAATGACCCTTCTCCAGTTATTTTCGCGCACAATTTCCCGGGGACCTTCTTCAGCCCGGATCGTTGCTACCCGCCTGAGTGGAATAAAACCACCATTTGGTAAACGAATCGGTACCTCCATGATATCAGCAAATGAATTTCTATTTTCTTCGGGATAACGCACTACAATTTCGAAACGGCGCTGTCCTTCGTATACCTCGCTTACTACAGATCCCCCAATCCCGGTCTCTATAACCTGCTGCACATTATCCACGTTTAATCCATAGAAGGCTGCGGCTTGCCGGTCTATTTCAATATTCAGATATGGCTGTCCGATGGTTTGCTCTAAAAAATAATTATCTGTTCCCGGCAGATTTCCAAGAAGATTAACCACATTCTCACCAATTATATTCAGCATTTCAAGATCTTCACCGAATATTTTAACCGCTACATCAGATTTAACGCCACTGGTTAATTCATCCACACGCATGGCAATCGGCTGTGTAAAATTGTAGGCAAGGCCTGGTTCCGTTGCCAGGTACGGACGAATGAGTTCTATGATTTTCTCTTTGGTAATACCGCGTCTCCACTCTTTAACCGGTTTGAGGATAATCCAAACATCCGTCTGATGAACTCCCATCCAGTCATTAGCCAGGTCGGAGCGTCCGGTTTTTGGCACTACCGTTTTAATTTCAGGAATATTTGCCAGTAATTGGCCGGCCAGCCAGTTTGCATTTTCTGTTGATTCATCTAAGGTAACCGATGGCATCCTGATTTGCTCAACAAGAATGGATCCCTCGTCAAGTTCAGGCAGAAATTCAGTCCCCAGATGCGGCAGTAAGATCAATGAAAAAATAAATATAGCCAACGCTATGCCGGAGGTGATAAATTTATGGTCAAGGCTCTTTTCAAGAAAACTTCGATACTTTGGTTTCAGCCAGTTTATGATAACATTTTTCCTGACTTTTACACCTTTACGAAATACAATTGCCGTCATTGCCGGCACATAAACAAAGGCGAGAATCAATGATCCAAAAACTGCAGTTGCCACGGTAATAGCCATTGGCCGAAAAAGGATTCCTTCCATTCCGGAAAATGTCATTATGGGAACATATACCATAAGAATAATGAGTACCCCAAAAAAAATAGGCCTTGCAACCTGGTGGGCTGCTTTACGGATTACATCAATCCGCCGGCTTTTATTATTATCCTGATGAAGCCGGTTTACCACATTTTCAACCATTACAACGGAACCGTCCACTACCATTCCAAAATCAATCGCCCCAAGGCTCATCAGGTTAGCAGCCAGCCCGAATTGCTGCATTCCAATAAATGCAAACATCATGGATATCGGAATAACCGACGCCACAATCAGCGCACCTGTAAATTCACCCAGAAGGAGTAAAAGAACCACGATCACAAATAAACCTCCTTCTAACAGGTTAATTGTGATTGTATTCGTGGTGCGATCTACCAGTTCAGACTGATCATAAAATTTTTCAATATATACACCTTCTGGAAGACTTTGGTTTACCGTTATTATCCGTTCATTAATATCCCGAATCACTTCCCGGCCATTCCCGCCCCTCAGCATCATAACAATACCGGTCACCACTTCTCCTTTACCATCCTGGGTTACAGATCCCTGTCTCAATTGCCGGCCAATGGAAACTGTCGCGACATCCCGCACATAAATAGGCCGCCCTCCGGGATAAGCAACGATGATATCTTCAATATCCTGTTTACCGGTTATCTGGCCAAACCCGCGAATAATGTATTGTTCCCTGTTATGTTCAAGGAAGTTTCCACCGGAAACACTATTATTGTTCGTTATTGCCTCTAAAACGTCATTCAGGCCAGTTCCAAACATGCGTAAATTTCCCGGATGAACCTCTACTTCGTACTGCTTTACAAACCCGCCAAATGAATTAATCTCCGTTACCCCTTTTACAGTTTTTAACTGGGGCGCAATAATCCAATCCTGAATTGTTCGTAATTCTGTAAGTGAATAACCGTCACCTTTAACCACATACTGAACGATCTCGCCCATGGCCGTTGATATGGGGCCAAGCTGGGGGGCATCTGCTCCTTCTGGCAATTCACCCTCGATACTCTGTACCCGCTCACTGACCATTTGCCTGGCAAAATAGGTATCTGTACCCTCTTCAAATTCGATGGTAACAGCCGATAGGCCAAATTGTGATACAGATCGCACTTCCTTCACATTCGGCAATCCGTTCATTGCAGTTTCAATAGGATAACTGACCAATCTTTCAACATCATATGGTGAGTAACGTCCTGCTTTAGTAATCACAAGAACTTGTTCCGGAGTTACATCAGGAAGTGAATTAATCGGAATCTGCATCATGGCATGAATTCCGCCGAAAATCATCATTGCAACAAGGGCTAATGCAACAAATTTTTGCCTGAGACTAAAATCAATAATACTATTCAGCATAATCAATCCTCCGCATACTCTTCGTACTTTCCGAGAGCTTTGAGACTAAAGATTTGCGTAATCGCAATTTCTTCACCCTCTGCCAAACCGGATTCAACCAGCGCAGAGTCCTGGAACAACCGGCTCAATATTACCGGCCGGCTTTCGTAAGTCACATCATCTCTTTTTACATAAACTGTTGCACTCTGGCCTTCAAATTGAACTGCCGAAAGTGGAATACCAAGTACTGGTTCAGGTGTAACCGCTTCGTACTGAACATGCACACTCTGTCCAATTACCGGCCATTGATTTTGTGTGTTAACGATTGAATTTACAATAACAGCCCGGTTTTCCTGATCTAATCCTGGCTGTATAGTGGCAACAGTTGATTCTACACTCAGGGAACCATATATCCCATTACGAACTCTGTGCTGTGATACGATCACTTTAAGGCCTGTTTTAAGAAATGCTACGTCTTCCGGGTTAACAAAACCACGTACCAATACATGGCTGTCATTTATAATGTCGAGAAGAAGATCGTTGGCATTCACAGACTGACCAAGATCTATGAGATGGTTGTTGATTTTACCATTAATAGGCGCATACATTGTTAAAACGGCTCTTTCATCTGCTGTGTCAGAACTCCATTGCTCTAACTGTTGATTGTCGATGCCGAGCGCCAGTAGCCTTGCCCGTGCCGCACGTGTTCTGGCATCAGCGCGGGCTAATTCAGCGATTGCCAGGTCCAGAGAACTTTTTGTGCTGATGTTTCTGTCAACAAGAGTGGTCAAACGCTCAACCTGCCCATCCAGATACACTCTCTCAGCCTGAGCTTCTAAAAAATTTGCAATCAGGTTTGCATATTCAAGGCTTTCCATTTCCAGTAGTGGTGAACCTTTTGTTACTTCCTCCCCTTCATGTGCAAAAATCCTCGTTATCCGGCCTTCTACCGGTGTACTTACCATTGCTATATGTTCAGGTGCCGCCGCAACAACCCCCGGAACCATAACCGGATAAGAAAATATTCTACTCTCAACCGGGTATGTTTGAATATTCAGTTCCGCAGCCTGATTTGCTGTAAGAATAACAGTTTTTATTGCGGTTTCAGATGATCCGGTAATGGATGGCGGCGATGAAATTGTTTGAGGCGGACCAATTTCATTTCCATCTGAACAGGAGAACAGCAGCAGTAAAAAGAAAGGAATACATCTTTTTATTATTTTGAAGGTTTTCAACGCCATACATCGCCTCATTGGGTAAATACAAGTTCTTGTGGTAAAAATTGTTCAAGTTCAATGATGTCCAGGTAGTAATTTCGCAGCACCTGGTAATAAAGTTGCTGTCCCTCCAGGTAGGTACGCTGTGCCTCCAAAACGCGAAGCAGATCCAACTCTCCCATACGATATCCTTCTTGTGTTAATTCAAGCAAATATTCGGATTTTTCCTGGATAAATTCCCTGTGCGACAAGATTATTTCCCGGCTGGTTTGATACCTGTGAAATGCATTTTCTGCCTGCTCTTTTATACTTAACAACACCCCGGCCTCCTGCCACTCTGCCTGGCGATAAATCGCATTTGCCTGTTTTACCCGGTTTCTTTCATTAACTGTAAACCAGAGGGGTATGGATACACCCACTTCAAAGCCGTTAAAATCGTAACTATTGCCAAAATTTTGCCTGTAATAATCTATTCTCAAATCGGGCAGATATCTGCTTTTTGAAACTTGCACATCTGCTTTCGCTGATTCGGAATTGAGCCGTACGTAATTTAATTCTGGTGAAATTTCAATCCGTTGAAGTATCAAATGCCGATCAATCCCGGTATCTACATAAGCCAGCGTATCGGTAAATATTATCTCATAAACTTGGTTCTCTGAATGGATCCCGATGATTCGCATCAGTGAATTCCGCGCACTGTTTTTCATTTGAACGGCATTTCGCAAATCATTTTTTGCCTGGTTAAGCCTGATTTCAGATTGCACCAGGTCAAGTCCTGTGGATTCACCCACATCCAGCCTTGCCTGTGCTATTTCAAGCAAATTATTTGCAAGCTGAACCTCAATTTCTGTTAATTCCATATTTTTTATGGCATAAGCCAGTTCTGTATACGCTTTCTTTACCTGTGTCCGTACTGATACCCTTTCAAACTGATATCGCATTTCTGCAGCACTGATATCTTTCCTGGCTTTTCTGTTTTGATAGAATCCTGTTAGCGGAAATGTTAAGGACTGCGATATGCCCCACCGCTGTTCCATAAACATATTGCCATCCATCCCCTCTCTTAAATAATAGAGCTCCGGACTCTCGATTCCCCATGCAGGCCCGGGCATGGCTTCCAGAATTCGCACCTGCTCGGCCATACGATTCAATTCAGGGTTGTTATTTATCGCCAAATTCAATGCATCCTGAACCGAGAGAAAAGAATGTTGAGCTTTTCCTTTGAAATGAAACGAAAAAAGTAAAAATATCACCAATATAAAACGCAAAAGCATATACCTCTTGATAATTATAAAAATCCTGGATTATTATTAAAAGTAGCTATTATGAATCTAATTTCAGATACAATTGTCTAATTTAGACTGAATGTAGATTAGCATCATGAGCAGAGAGGTAAATAATCATCTGCAGGATCGTATACTCACTTTATTTAGTCACTGTATACAATGATTTTATCTATTAGATGGAAAGCTTTATTTATGGCCTGTCGTTATAAGGTTCCCACCTGAGGCAATTTTAATGTAATAAAAGTGATATATCATCAAATCCTGAATCATTCAATTGAATCTCAATATAAAATATACATGTGCCAGGGCCTGGCTCACCCTTTATCTAAACTCAGTCTAAACTAAAAAGAGTTGCAACCAGTATTACCAGATCACAGGTTTTTTTATTAAATTCTATTTAGAGTTTTTTATCTAAATATCTTTATTAAAAAAAACAGGCACATTACTTCATTAATAGAACTTTTGAAGGTTTTTGTTTGCCTGCAACCATTATTTACAAACGCAAACACTCTCATGTTTTCAGCATCCTGCCACTATGGGTTACAGGCTATGTTCTACATCGCCCTGCATTCTGCACAGGATAAGAATGTTGAGCTAAGTGAAATCGCGGAAACACAGAATATTCCAAAACATTTTCTGAGCAAGATTTTACAGTTGTTAGTGAAAAATAAACTATTGATTTCCATGAGAGGGCCAAACGGTGGTTTCCGTCTGTCGCGCGATCCGGAAAAGATTTGCTTACTGGATGTTGTTGAGGCCATTGACGGACTCGACATTTTTAACCAGTGTGGTATCGGGTTCCGGGAATGTGATGATACAAGCCCCTGCCCGATTCATGAAGAATACAAAAATTCCAGAGAAACAGTGTTTAATCTCTTTAAGAATAAAACACTCTGCGGCTTAGCCGGAGATGTTCAAAAGGGAGCGAATATTATGGATCATGGAAATATTATGAATCCAAATGTCTAATTCTATTTAGTATAGAATCGTTTAAAAAAATTTCCGGAGGAAATGAAGTATGTCTAAAAAACAGGTAACCATCGACGCCAATGAGGCGGCCGCCTATATTGCACATAAATTAAGTGAAGTGATCGCTATTTATCCCATTACTCCCGCTTCTCCCATGGGGGAATGGTCAGATGAATGGTCAATGGCCGGCAAAAAGAATATTTGGGGAACCGTGCCGGAAGTTGCCGAGCTTCAAAGTGAAGGCGGAGCTGCCGGAACCATGCACGGAGCCCTGCAAACCGGCGCCCTTACCACCACATTCACCGCTTCACAGGGGCTGTTATTAAAAATGCCTAACTTGTATAAAATTGCAGGCGAACTAACTCCTGCTGTAGTCCATGTTGCTGCAAGAACCGTTGCAACCCATGCACTTTCCATTTTTGGAGACCATAGTGATGTGATGGCCATGAGAATGACCGGTGTTGCAATGCTCAGTTCCAACAGTGTACAGGAAGCGATGGATATGGCATTAATTGCACACGCTTCAACGCTTGAATCCCGTATTCCGTTTATTCACTTTTTTGACGGATTCCGGACATCACACGAAGTACAGAAAATTTACGAGATAGCAGATGATGTGCTTCGCGAAATGATTGATGACGAATGGGTAATTGCACATCGTAACCGGGCACTGACACCTGACAGGCCCGTACTTCGCGGAACGGCTCAAAACCCCGATGTTTTCTTCCAGGCAAGGGAAACCGGAAACCTTTTCTACGAAGCCTGCCCGGGTATTGTCCAAAATACCATGAACAAGCTGGCCGGTTTGACCGGGCGTCAATACAAACTATTCGAATATCACGGGCCTGAAGATGCCGATCGAGTGATCATCCTTATGGGATCAGGGGCAGAGACCAGCCATGAAACCATAGCAAAATTGAACAAAATGGGTGAAAAAGTCGGGCTTGTAAAAGTTCGCCTGTTCCGGCCGTTCAGTATGAGACACCTCATTGAGGCACTCCCCCGTACTGTACAAAGCATTGGGGTTTTAGATCGGACCAAAGAACCGGGCAGCGCCGGTGAACCGCTCTATAATGATGTAATTTCCACTCTTCACGAAAACCGGACTGAAGGCTGGAAAACATTCAACTCTGAGCCAAAAGTTGTAAACGGCCGGTACGGGCTCTCTTCAAAAGAGTTTACGCCTCCTATGATCAGGGCAATTTTTGATGAACTCAAAAAAGATAAACCAAAGAATCACTTTACCATTGGTATAAAAGATGATGTAACTCATAAAAGCCTTGAATATACTACAGATGGCTGGCAAACAGACAAGGAGGTTTTTGAGGGCCTGTTCTATGGTCTGGGTGCGGATGGAACCGTGAGTGCAAATAAAAACTCTATCAAAATTATTGGAGATAATACCGACTTTTTCGCACAGGGTTATTTTGTTTATGACTCCAAAAAATCTGGGGCGACTACAGTTTCCCACCTGAGGTTTGGACCAAATCCAATCCAGTCAGCATACCTCATTAACAAGGCAAATTTCGTGGCTTGCCACCAGTTTACCTTCCTCGACAAGATTGACATGCTGAAACATGCAAGAGAAGGCGCAACATTTTTATTGAATGCACCCTACCCGCCTGATGAGGTATGGGAGAAAGTTCCCGAAAAAGTGCAGCAGCAGATCATCGATAAGAAGCTAAAGTTTTATAGCATTGACGCCTACAATGTAGCTCGTGAAAACGGAATGGGCAATCGCATCAATACCGTGATGCAGACCTGTTTCTTCGCTATTTCAGAAATCCTGGATCGTGAAGAAGCGATCCTTCTCATTAAGGATGCCATCAAGAAAGCCTATGGCAGCAAAGGCGAAAATATCCTGCAAAGCAACTATGCTGCAGTGGATAATTCTGTTGAGAACCTGTTCGAAATTGATGTACCTGGTTCAGTGAGCTCAGATATCAAAATGCGTCCGCCGGTACCCTCAGAAGCGCCTGACTATGTGCAAAAAGTAATCGCAGAAATTATCGCCGGCCAGGGCGATGACCTGCCCGTGAGTGCTTTCGAACCCGACGGCACTTTCCCAACCGGTACTACAAAGTGGGAAAAACGAAACATCGCTCTCGAAATACCGGTACTTGAGCCCGATATCTGTATTCAGTGCGGTAAATGTGCTCTGGTTTGTCCGCATGCCGTTATCCGTATGAAAGCTTTTGACGGAAGCCTGCTCGAAGCCGCACCGGAAACATTTAAATATATGGACGCACGCGGGCGAGAGTGGCCGGAAAATACAAAGGTTAGTATTCAGGTATCACCGGAAGACTGTACCGGCTGTGTTCTTTGTGTTGAAGTTTGCCCGGCGAAAGACAGGAAAGAGGTTGGGCGAAAAGCACTGAATATGGCGCTGATTGATCCACTGCTTGAACAGGAAAAAGAAAACTGGGATTTTTTCCTTACCATACCGGAATATAAGCGCTCTGAACTGAAAAGCGAGACCATAAAAGGCGCACAGTTTCTTGAGCCGCTCTTCGAATTTTCAGGCGCCTGTGCGGGTTGCGGTGAAACACCTTATATCAAGCTGATTACACAGCTCTATGGTGACCGCATGGTCATTGCCAATGCAACGGGATGTTCATCCATATATGGCGGCAATCTCCCATCAACCCCTTATACCACCAATAAAGACGGCTACGGCCCTGCATGGTCAAACTCTCTGTTCGAAGATAATGCCGAATTCGGCCTTGGCTTCAGGTTAACCATTGACAAGCAACAGGAGCAGGCACGGGAACTTCTGGTGAAGATGAACGGAACCATTGATTCTGAACTGAAACAAGCTATACTGGATGCCGATCAGTCAAACGAGCCGGGCATTTATGAACAGCGCGAACGGGTCGCCAAACTGAAACAACTGCTTGACGTTGACCCTTCCAGAGAAGCAAAAATGCTGCTCAGCATAGCCGATTACCTTGTACGCAAGAGTGTCTGGATCTTTGGCGGTGACGGATGGGCGTATGATATCGGTTACGGTGGCCTCGACCATGTACTGGCCAGTGGCCGCGATGTAAATATCCTTGTGATGGATACTGAAGTATATTCCAATACCGGAGGCCAATGCTCCAAAGCCACTCCGCTTGGTGCTGTGGCCAAGTTTGCGGCAGCAGGAAAAAAAATCGGCAAGAAAGACCTCGGCCTGATGTCTGTATCCGGCAAAGGTGCATATGTCGCAAGAATTGCGATGGGTGCAAACGATATGCAGACTATGAAAGCCATTATCGAGGCGGAACGGTATCCCGGTCCTTCGATAATTATTGCCTATAGCCACTGTATAGCGCATGGTTATGATATGCGATACGGGCTCGACCAGCAAAAACTGGCAGTCGACTCCGGATATTGGCCGCTATTCAGATTCGATCCGTCACGGACTGACCAAGGCCTCAATCCATTCCAGCTCGATTCAAAGGCGCCAAAAATACCGTTTAAGGATTATGCCTACAACGAAATGCGCTATCTGATGCTCGCAAAATCAAAACCCAAAATTGCTAAACAACTGATGGGTCAGGCTCAAAAAGAAGTTTATGAACAGTGGAAAATCTATGAGCAGATGCAGGCCGTTTATGAGCCTTCGAAAAAAGATGAACCGTTAGCTGACAGCGACGAGAATAAATAGATTTCAATCATTAAAAGGATACAGATATGAATTTAGAAACAACCTACCTGGGACTTAAACTAAAGAATCCCCTCGTTCCATCGGCGTCGCCTCTGTCTAATGAAACAGATCAGGTAAAAAAAATGGAAGACTCGGGGGCTTCGGCAGTGGTGATGTATTCACTATTCGAAGAACAGATCAATCAGGAAAACCGCGCACTCGACCATTTTCTCCAAACACCCGGCGACAGTTATGCTGAAGCACTAAGCTATTTCCCTGAACCGGATGAATACCATAATTTGCATGCTGAAGATTACCTGGAGCAGATTATGGAGCTAAAACAAGCCGTGGATATACCTGTAATTGCAAGCCTGAACGGTACTTCAGAGGGTGGCTGGATGCAGTATGCAAAACGAATGGAAGAGGCAGGAGCAGATGCTCTTGAATTGAATATTTACTATATCGCCGGTGATCTCAACATGACATCGGCAGACGTGGAAAATCTGTATATCAACGACTTCAAGGCAGTAAAGCAAAATGTTGATATTCCCGTATCGGTGAAACTTGGCCCCTATTTCAGTTCATTTGGAAACATGGCAAAGCGACTTGAGGATGCTGGAGCAGATGGTCTGGTTCTCTTTAACCGTTTTTACCAGCCCGATATTGACCTGGAAAACCTTGAAGTATCTCCCAGCCTGGAGCTGAGCAGTTCGTTTGAAAAGCGCCTTCCGCTAAGATGGATCGCGATGCTTCGGCCACATCTTAATTGCAGCCTTGCGGCTACAACAGGAATCCATACCGCGAAAGACGTGATAAAAATGATTCTGGCCGGCGCCGATGTGACGATGATGGCCTCTGTACTTCTTTATCATGGCCCGGGAGTTCTCAGAAATATCTTGAAAGAGATGGCCGAGTGGATGGAAGAAAAAGAATATGAATCCCTCGAAGAAATGAAAGGTGCCATGAGTTCGGCTTCTGTTGCGGATCCAAGCGCTTTTGAACGGGCCAATTATATTAAAATACTGCAGGGTTTCCGAATCGAACACCTTCGGTAAAACTCTATTTATACGAATTCTAAATATCAATGAAAAGTGTGGAAATGTTGCTCAATGCCACTCTTTTCGTTACTTTAATTGTAGAGTTTATTGTCCAAATATCTAATACTTTGCAAACATTTGACTTTACTCACATTTTAACTTTTCAAAATAAATAATTGAATTTACCATGGCTGTATTTATTACCGATACCTGTATTAACTGTGGAGCTTGCGAACCCGAATGCCCGAACCAGGCAATTTATGAACCCGGCGCTGATTGGTCGATGTCAGAAGGCACCAGCCTGACCGGAATGGTAACGCTCCTGAATGGTCAGGAAGTGGACGCCGATGAAATGCAGGCACCTATTTCAGATGAGTTTTATTTCATCGTGGCTGACAAATGCACCGAGTGCAAAGGCTTCCATGAAGAAGAGCAGTGCATCGTATTTTGCCCGGTTCCCGATTGTATCATCCACGATCCTGAACATCCGGATACTGAAGATGAGCTTCTTGCCAGACAAACATTTCTTCACGGTTAAATAAAAAAAGAAATCAGATCTGAAATAATTTTTATTAACTAAAGAGGCTGTTTATGTCTAAGAGTGTGCTATCACCGGAAATGAGAAAGGCCGTTGTAAGATTTTCCGGTGACTCCGGAGACGGTATGCAATTAACGGGAGATATGTTTTCCCAATCGTCCGGACAGGCCGGCCTCGACCTGACCACAACGCCGGATTTTCCGGCAGAAATACGCGCTCCACAGGGAAGCGTAGGTGGCGTATCCAGTTTCCAGATCCAGATCGGCGGGACAGAAATTTATACACCGGGCGACCAGGTAGATGTGTTGGTTGTGATGAATCCTGCTGCTCTGAAGGCAAATCTTCACATCCTGAAGGCGGGCGGTACCATCATTGCTGATAAAGACAGTTTTAACCCGAGAAACCTGAAAAAAGCAGACTACAATACAGATCCGCTTGAAGACGGGTCTCTCGATGATTACCACATTGTCAGGGCTCCGGCCACTTCTTTAACGAAAGAAGCGCTCAAAGATCTCGGTCTGGAGAATCAAGTCATGGTGCGCAGTAAAAACATGTTTGCCCTTGGCGTGGTATCATACATATTCAGCAGGCCTCTTGCCAATCCGAAATCCTTTATTCAGAAAAAGTTTGCCAGTAAACCGGTATTGGTTGAAGCCAACATCCGGGCACTTGAAGCTGGGTTTAGTTTTGCCGAGAGTACTGAAATATTTGGCGCTTCCATCGTAATACCTCCGGCTCAATTACCGAAGGGCACTTATAGAAATATTGACGGTAATACGGCCATTGCATGGGGATTGCTCGCCGCTGCCGAAAATTGCGGCAAGAAGCTCTCACTTTGTTCCTACCCTATCACTCCGGCTTCGGAAATTCTTCATGAACTTTCAGCAAGAAAAGATATGGGAACTATCGTTTTTCAGGCTGAAGACGAAATTGCGGCGGCATGTGCTGCAATCGGCGCGGCATTCAGTGGAAATCTATCCGCTACCACAACTTCAGGCCCCGGAGCTTCATTAAAATCTGAAGCAATGGGCCTTGCAATAATCTCTGAAATCCCGCTGGTTATGGTGAATGTCCAGCGTGCAGGCCCATCTACAGGCCTGCCCACAAAAACGGAACAGAGCGATCTTTACCAGTCCCTGTACGGCCGGCATGGAGAAGCACCGCTGGTAGTAATGGCTGCAAGCTCACCGGATGACTGCTTCTATTACAGCTATATGGCTTCAAAAATTGCTATGGAGCATTCAACACCGGTAATCTTGTTATCAGACTCCTATCTTGCAAGCGGAACCAGCCCATGGAGAATTCCTGAAAACGGTGAACTTCCCGACATCAAAATTCCCCGCTTCGAGAAGCCTGCAGAAGAATGGAAACCATACATACGCGATCCTGAATTTTTGAACCGGTACTGGATGAGCCCCGGTGATAAAGGTTTTGAACACCGCATCGGCGGTCTCGAGAAAAAAGAGGTAACCGGTAACCTTACCTACGAACCCTTGAATCACGAAAAAATGACCAAAATTCGTGAGGAAAAGATTGACCGAATCGCAAATAAACTGCCAAAACAGGAAATTATTGGTGCACAAACAGGGAAATTGCTTGTTATCGGTTGGGGTAGTACTCATGGTGCGATTAATATGGCAGTAAGTGAATTGCTCGAAGACGGCGAAAAAAATATTGGCTTTACTCATTTCAATTACATCAAACCTCTCCCGGCAAACACAGAAGAAATTCTCTCAAAATTCGACAGAATCCTGGTTTGTGAACTGAACAACGGCCAATTTGTGAACTACCTGAGATCGAAATACCCGAAATTCAATTATCTGCAGTTTAACAAGATACAGGGCCAGCCATTCTTCATTTCCGAAATTAAAGCCGAAATCATCAACACTTTAACTCAGTAGCCATGCAGACAGATGTGAAAGAAAACAATCCGCTCACACGCAAGGACTTTGTGAGTGACCAGGCAGTGCGCTGGTGCCCCGGTTGCGGTGATTTTATGATCCTGGCAAATATGCAAAAAGCTTTTGCCAATATGAATCACAAAAAAGAGAACTTCCTGAGTGTTTCTGGAATCGGCTGCTCCTCGAGAATTACCTATTATCTCGATACATATGGAATCCATTCTATCCACGGACGGGCTATTGCCGTGGCAACCGGTGCAAAACTGGCTAATCCCGACCTGAATGTTTGGGTTTTTACGGGAGATGGAGACTGTATGGCTATCGGTGGCAATCACTTTATCCATGCCTGCAGGAGAAATACTGACTTGAATATCATAATTTTTAACAACAGAATTTATGGAATGACCAAGGGGCAGTCATCTCCTACAACACCTGTGGGCCTTAAAACCAAAACATCACCGGAAGGCAGTTATGAAACCCCGTTCAATATTGGTGAGGTAGCAATTGGTGCAGGAGCTACATTTTTTGCACGGGTTCCCGATAATGATCACGCATTAATGGAAGATGTAATGATGCAGGCATATCACCATAAAGGCACATCTGTGATCGAGGTTCTTCAAAATTGTGTGATTTTTACCGATGGAATTCATGAACAAATTACAGGGCGTGACACCAAAAACGATAACCAGGTAATTCTTGAACACGGAAAGCCAATGGTTTTTGGCAGTGATAAGAAGTTGGGGCTGCGTGTAGACGGAATGCGCCTCATAAAAGCGGGACTTGAAAATGGTACCGGAAAAACCCTTGTGCATGATGCCGGTGAAATGAACTCTCTGATGCATTTGGCACTTGTCAAAATGCAGATTCCTGATTTTCCTGTTGCGATGGGCGTTATCCGGAAAGTAGATAGCCAAAGTTATTCAGAAGGTGTTCACCAAGCAATTGCTTCTGCCAGGAAAAGAACTTCATTTAAAAGCGTAACTGATTTATTCCAAAGTGGTAATACCTGGCAAATTGAATAAAATTCTCAGCCTGTGCCTGTAGGGCCTGTAAATTGTTTAATCAGATTAGCAACCGACTTTTGGTGTGCCAACCTCCTGTGTAGTGGTTCTTGTGAAGATAAGTTATTGCATCACTCAATTTTTTGGCAAATTCGAATCTGATTCTCATCTTGAAGGCGTGAACAACTCCACTTTGTTATCCACTGGCTGTATTGTTCTAAGGTACTCGTAAATTGCACCCAGGTCTTCCTCTTCCATACCGGCATACATTGTCCAGGGCATGAATGTTTGAAACTGTCCTGGTTGAACTTCATGTGGCACATAAGAGGTATCTGCATACATTTTGAAGCGGGTAATGAACTGTTCCCTTGTCCAGTTACCGATTCCTGTTTCATGGGGTGTCAGGTTCGCTGAACGGGCGATGGATCCATCTGCATTGGGGTACTCGTTGCCACCCGCAAAGGGTTCACCCACAAATTCCCCCCTCTCCATTCGAGTATGGCAGTCGGTACATGCAGCCGCGGTAATCAGATAACGGCCGTAACGAATTTCATCACTTTTATCCGGCCTTTGTTGCAGATTTGGTTTAACCGGTAAAGTATTTATCAATATGCTTATGGGAAAATCTGACTTTGATGAGGGCAATTCGTTTTCTACAGGTTCCAGACTGCGCAGATAAGCAATCACTGCAAAGATATCCTCCTCATCGAGTTGCGAATAGTGCGGATAGGGCATAATCGGAAACAGGGCAGTACCCTCTTTGGAAACTCCTGACACTATGGCCCTGAAAATTTCACCATCGGTCCAATCACCCAATGCAGCCGGTGTTATATTTCTTGAAACATAACTTCCCGGAGCCCCGATTTTTTGATCAAAAACTTTACCGCCCGCACCAAGGGTTTCCGGTATTGGAGGGCCTGAAAACCGGCTGAAGTCTCTCACGGCATGGCAATCCATACACAGCATCACATGATTTGCCAGGTACCGGCCTCTCTCCACTTTGGCTTCTGTGATTTCTATCCGAATATCCGGTGCAGGACCAACATTGGGAAGCATAAGCTTTATATATCCTGCCACTATTGCAACGATAGCGATAAAAAATGCAATGATATATAAGAAAAGTCGAAAGAAACGTTTCATTATTTCTATGTTTTAAAGTATATGATTTATTATTACACAATCCCGGTTACCGCCTCAAAACTATTCTTTCACTTCTATAGGCAGAATTTTATTTTGAAGTGTATTTTTTATCTGTAATACAGAAAAAAAAGATTGATGGTCTCATATGATTATTAATTTTTTCCCTTTATCCAATTTTCAATTTTGTTACATTCTAATCACGAAAAAAAATGATTATTAAGCAGTAATTAAGATTTATTATCTAAGATTCTTTTTTGATAATTGCTTAATGGCATGGTTATACAACTTCAGTGAGTTATGCATACTCCCACATTATTGATTCAGAAATTTTCGCAAGGTGACAGCGCTGCACTAAATCAGCTGTTTGAAATGGTGTATGATGAGTTACATACAATGGCAAAAAAACAGCGCAGCCGCTGGAATGGCATTGAAACACTGAACACAGTTGCACTTATTCATGAAACTTATTTGAAGCTTTGGAAAAATCAACCGAATCATATCGAAAACAGGCGTCATTTTTTTGCAATTGCAGCAAAAGCAATGCGGCAGATTCTGATCAATTATGCTGAAAAACGTACTGCACAAAAGCGGGGTGGTGATGTGACACCTATAACGGCTGAGGATCTTGAGCTTGTTGAAGATGATTATGCGGCCCAAGAATTACTTGAATTGCACGCCACCCTGAACCGTCTCGAAAAAAAGAATGAGAGGCAGAGTAAAGTATTTGAGTGCCGTTTTTTTGGCGGGATGACAGTTGATGATACTGCTTATGTTCTTAACATTTCACCTGCAACCGTAAAACGGGATTGGCAGGCGGCCTGTAACTGGATATACGGAGAACTAAACAAATGAGCTTATTATCTTTTTTTTCCCGTAATGATCTAAAAACATATTACTGTTTTATATTCTTACTATTGATCACCCGCTATACAAATTGAATTCCGGAAAGAGACATACTGCTAAAGAACTTGCCGAAAAGTTGCTTGATTATCCCGAAAATGACTGGGATACCCTGATCAATCAATGGTGTAACGGGAATCACCTATTACAGGCAGAATTGGAAAACCTGGCGAATCTAAACCGGAATGCGAGAAATTTTGTTGAGGAATTCCAAAAACGTATTTACAGGCTTACCAAATCTACTCTGGATCCTGGAACAAACGATTCCAGGGATATTGGGGGGTATAAACTGATCCGAAAAATCGGCACCGGTGGTAGTGCAACAGTCTATCTCGCAGAAAATTCCAGCGGGGAAAAAGGCGCACTTAAACTGCTCCGGGGAATGACGGCCGATGAACACTCACAACGGCGTTTTGAAGCGGAACGCCATATTCTTGCAAAGCTGTACCATCCGAATATAGCCCGATTAATCGAGGGCGGTATAACAGAGGCAGGCGAACCCTATGTTATTATGGAGTACGTAGAAGGAGTACCGATCGATGTGTGGTGCGATTTGAATAAACTTGGGATAAATGAGCGCATTAGGCTGTTCCAAAAGGTATGTAGTACTGTACACTTTGCGCATCAAAATCTTGTAGTGCACCGCGATATTAAACCGGAGCATATTCTGATTGACCCAAATGGAAATGTAAAACTTATCGATTTCGGAATTGCAAAGCTTTTGGAACCCGGAAATCCTGAACTTGCTACAATCCACACGCGTACCGGAATGCGAATTATGACCCCGGAATTTGCCAGTCCTGAACAGGTTCGCGGAGAAACTATTACTACATCCTCTGATGTTTATTCTCTTGGTGTTCTTCTGTATTTACTATTAACAGGAATGAAACCTTACCGGCTCAGCACTACTTCAATGCTGGACATTGAACGTGTTGTGTGCGAATTGGATCCTCCAAGGCCTAGTGAAGCAATTTCAGAAGGAATGGTACTTACAACCGCCGGGACTACCAGGCTTTCTTACGATTCTCATGAGGCAGCAAAACGACGCGGCTTGGAACCGGCCCGGCTTGCAAAGCTGCTAAGCGGAGACCTGGACCGCATCATTATGATGGCCATGTGGAAAGAACCCCACAGGCGTTATTCATCGGCTTTGGCATTTTCGGAAGATTTGGAAAATTTCTTGTCTGGCGAACCCGTCGCGGCACGTGCACCGACAATACGGTATCGTGTAAGGAAGTTTGTCTACCGCCATAAATTGTCGGTTGCTGCAGCTGCCTTTGCGATACTCGCTTTAACCGGCGGTCTCATCGGTACCCTTTGGCAAGCGAGGCAGGCACAATTACATGCTGAACAGGCTGAATTACAGGCACAGCGTGCCGAACAGGTAGCTGCTTTTCTTGTTGAATTATTTGAGGAATCTGACCCTACAAAAGCCAACGACGGGTCTAAAACGGCACGCGAAATGCTCGACCAGGGTTTTGAAAAAGTACAGACCGAACTGGCCGGCCAACCGGCAATACAGGCTCAGATGCTTGGAATAATTGGGAAAGTTTACCAAAATCTTGGATTATATGATGAAGCTTTTTCTGCGCTTGAGAAAGCAGTAGATGGTTTCAGAAATGCCGGAGAAAGATCGCCAGAATATGTGAGTTCACTGCTTGAACTTGCAAACCTTGAATACCGAATGGGCCTTCTTCACAAAGCTGAAATTACCACCCTGGAAGTTTTGCAAATCAATATGGAATTTTACGGGCCTGAACATCCGGAAGTTGCAAGCGTTCTAAACACGCTTGCAATCATATATGAAGGAAAAGGTGATATCGAGAAAGCCAAAAACACAATTCGTCAGGCATTGGATATACGCCGTAAGGAACCCGAACCGGGAAGTAATCTTGCAGCTAACCTAAATAATCTCGCCATTATGCTGCACCGTACCGGAGAATTGGATGAATCCGCAGAATTGTTTGAAGAAGCCATTACTGTTGTAGAATATATATGGGGAGATATTCATCCCTATATGGCATTTACACTGAACGGGTATTCTGGTGTTCACCAGCTTAGGGGTGATTATGAACTGGCTGAGGAATTTATGCGCCGGGCTTTGGAAATCGGACAAGCCGTTTTTCCTGAAGAACATCCCTTTATCGCTGTAGTTCTTCACAACCTGGGAAAATTATTTGAAGAAACCGACAACTTTT
>SKKO01000299.1 GCA_007123715.1 Balneolaceae bacterium
AGAACGAATTAATATTTAATATTTCACATCAAATAAACTGACTTTAATCATAAATATCAAAAAGCATTAGAATGGAAAATACATCAGGGCATGGAGAAACTATTGTTATACCGGAAGAAATCGACAGATGGAATTGGGGTGCAGTATTTTTAAATGTATTCTGGGGAATCGGAAATAAAACATATATCGCCTTTTTTTCATTAGTACCTATAATAAACATATTTGTTTTAATTGCCCTTGGTTTTAACGGGAATAAATGGGCATGGAGAAATAAAAAATGGGAAAGTATTGAGCATTTTAAAACTGTCCAAAAAAAATGGACCTACGCCGGCTATATTGTAGGTTTAATCTACATCTATGTAATGCTGAGCGGGCTATATAGAATATTTTATCAATAACCTTTTTATGATATACGGAACACACAATGCTATCGAAGATCCCCGAAACAATAATATACTGGTATATATAAACGGTGAACTCTATCCCCGAAACGAAGCTAAAATATCCGTATTTGATAGTGGCTATTTGGTTGGTGACGGCATATGGGAAGCTGTGAGGCTGGTTGACGGCGTTTTGGTCTTTCTTGATCTCCATCTCAACAGGCTCTGGCAGGCTGCTTCAACTGTTGGAATGGATTTAAAAAGGAGTAAGGAAGAGCTGATGTCTGAAATTTGGAAAGTATTGAATGCCAATAAAATGCACGATGGAGTTCATGTTCGTTTTATGCTCACCAGAGGTATCAAAAAAACACCATCTCAAGATCCGAGGCTAACCGTGAGTGGTCCTAACCTGGTTATCATCCCTGAATATAAGGAAGCAGCAGAGGAAAACAGGGAAAAAGGAATTACACTATTTACAAGTGCCGTTCGAAGAGGATCGCCCGATTATCTCGATCCCAGGCTCAACTGCCATAGCAAGCTTCACGAAGTGCAGGCACTTATTCAGGCGCTTGAAGCCGGGGCAGACGAGGCGCTAATGCTGGACATCCATGGCTTTGTGGCAACATGCAATGCAACTAATTTTTTTATAATAAAAAACGGGGAAGTTTGGACATCCACAGGGCAGTACTGCATGAATGGAATTACCCGTCATAATATAATCCGGGTGTGCCGTGAAAACGGTATTCCCTGCCATGAGAAAAACTTTTCTTTATTTGATGTATATGGTTCGGATGAAGCCTTTGTAACCGGAACATTTGGCGGAGTAACCCCTGTAATTAAAGTTGATGGTCGTACGATCGGAAACGGAAAATATGGCCCTTTGAGCCGTAAAATTTATCGTTTATACAAAGAGTTGGTCATACAGGAAGTTAAAATGAAAGCATAAGCAGCAATGAAGGGTTCAACAAGCGTAAGGATCAATTTATGGTCGGGCCCCCGTAACATTTCCACAGCTCTTATGTATTCTTTTGCACAGCGGAATGATACGAGGGTTTATGATGAACCGCTCTATGCACATTATCTCTCAAATACAAATGCCGATGAATATCATCCGGGCGCAAAAGAGGTTCTCTTTGATATGGAAAATGATGGTTCCAAAGTAATTAAAATGATTCTTGGCGATCATGGAAAACCGGTTGTATTTTTTAAACAAATGACACACCATCTTGTAAATCTTGACCTCTCTTTTATGAAGAATATGGTGAACATCATTCTGACCCGGAATCCCGCTGAGATGTTGCCTTCATATGCTAAGGAAGTCCCAAACCCAACAATGGGAGATGTAGGATACAGAAAACATCTTGAACTGCTTATTTATCTTGAAAAGATTGGGAATCCTCCAATCATTCTCACATCTGAAAGCGTGTTGAAAGATCCGGAAGTAACACTCCAAAGGCTTTGTGAAAAAATCGGGATTCAATTTGATAAAAAAATGTTGCACTGGGAAAAAGGAGGAAGGGTAGAAGATGGAGTATGGGCTAAATATTGGTACAAGAATGTGCATAATTCTACAGGATTTATGCCTTACAAACGTAAAACTATGCCGTTTCCGGAAAACCTTGAGCCTTTACTTGATGAGTGCATGCCCTACTATAAAAAACTGGTGAAACTGGCAATTTAGATGGGCAGGGAATTACTGTCTGTCAACATTTCTGGTAACTCTCATTATTGCCGTATTTGATCTCCTCTCATTTTCAAGAAAAAGGATGGGGCTGCAGATCCCGGCTGAATTTCACCTGGCTGTCGTAATCTTTTCCAAAAAGGATGTCTGGGAAAAAATGTTGGCAGTGTCGTGTCAACTTTAAAATAGCATGGAAGCCATTTCATCGTTTACATGACAGAAGTACCAATCTTTTAATCTGGTTTTCAAAATTCAGAGACTGGTTTCGTAACAGTGAAATAAAAATCACTTTTTTATGAGAATAGATACATAATTTTTTATCATGAAATGATAAAAATGAAAACGTCACTTAGAAAAAATTTCAAACTCATTTTTGATAAGTACACTTGAAAAAATTAAATATGCATTTTCACAAATGAAACCCACGCTAATCATTCTCGCTGCAGGGATGGGTAGCCGATATGGCGGATTAAAGCAGGTTGATCCGCTCGGCCCGTCAGGTGAAACCATTATTGACTATTCTGTATTTGATGCACTCAGAGCCGATTTTGGTAATTTTGTATTTGTAATAAGAAGGGATATTGAATCAGATTTTCTCGATCGGTTCAAACACCGGTTCCTTGATAAAATTCAATATGAGTTAGTTTTCCAGGAGGTTGATATGCTGCCAGATGGTTTTATTTGCCCAATTGAGCGAACGAAACCCTGGGGTACAGGTCATGCCTTATGGGTAACCAGGAATATGGTGGATGAACCATTTGTGGTTATTAACGCCGATGATTTTTACGGTTTAGGTGCTTATCGCACACTGGCAGCACACTTGCAGAAACATCCACAGCACTACCCTGAAAATTACGGCATGTGCGGGTACAAGCTTGGTGAAACCCTCTCTGAACATGGAAGCGTCACGAGAGGTATTTGCAAGATCAAGGATAATGGTTTTCTTGAGTCGGTTGATGAGCAGTTCCACATTGAAAAAGACCCGTCAGGAAGAATCCTTAGTAAAAGAGGGGATGAGTTGGTTTTGCTTGATCCTGAGCAGATCGTTTCAATGAATATTTGGGCATTTAACCCCTCAATATTTGAGATAATTGAAAAGAAATTTACTATGTTCCTGAATTCAAATTTGCACAGCCTGAATGAAGAAATCTATATACCGCGACTTGTGGATGGGATGATTCGCGATGCAGAGTGCGGGGTGAAGGTACTACAGTCAGAATCCATGTGGTTTGGGGTTACATATCCTGAAGACAGGCAGATTGTAAAAAATCGCCTTAATACACTTATTGAAAAAGGGGACTACCCAAAAAAATTATGGGTTTAGACTTTTAATGAAGTACGTGAGTATTACAAGTGGAATAGGGTGGCTTATATGAAGATTACATTTCTTAACTATTAAATTAATTCTATGGGATCCTTTGAAACGATTGACCTCATTATATTTGTGGCGTACGCCATTCTTATTATGTCTGTGGGGCTCTGGGTCTCCAGAGGAAAAAAGGGGGAGTCTAAAAGCACAGAAGAATATTTTCTGGCTGGGAAAAGCCTTCCTTTTTGGGCCATTGGCGCTTCACTCATTGCTGCCAATATTTCGGCAGAGCAATTTATCGGGATGTCCGGTTCGGGTTTTGCCATCGGGCTGGCTATTGCCTCTTATGAATGGATGGGAGCACTCACTCTGATCATTGTTGCCAAGTTTTTCATGCCCATTTTCATTAAAAACAAACTGTTTACGATACCCCAGTTTATCGAAATCAGGTTTAATACACAGCTTAAAACCATTCTGGCTATTTTCTGGATTTGTCTTTTCATTTTTGTAAATCTTACTTCAGTGCTCTTTCTGGGTGCAAAAGCGCTTGATGCCATTCTTGGTGCAGGTGACGGCAGTACCATGATGATGTGGATTATCGGTTTGGCACTTTTTGCCGCAGCGTACTCCATCTGGGGCGGTCTTTCTGCCGTAGCATGGACAGACGTGATCCAGGTGATCCTGCTCGTTATTGGCGGGCTTATTACAACATTAATTGCCCTGCATTACGTAACTCCTGCTGGAGGCATTATTGAAGGGATCAATCATGTCTATTCGGTTGCAGGCGAAAAATTCCAGATGATCCTCAGCAGGGATAATCCGGAGTACATTAACTTGCCGGGAATAGGTGTTTTAATCGGAGGCCTTTGGGTAGCCAACCTTTATTATTTTGGATTTAACCAATATATCATCCAGAGGGCACTTGCAGCCAAATCGCTTGCTGAAGCGCAAAAAGGTTTGGTTTTTGCTGCGTTTCTGAAACTTCTGCTTCCAATTATTGTTGTTGTTCCCGGAATCATCGCATATGTAATGTATATGCAGGCTGATGGGACTGCTGTAATAGATGGCGTCACAAATACTTTCCAGAGGCCAGATGGAAGTATCAATTACGACATCTCTTATCCCTGGCTGATCGGAACATTTGTACCTGTCGGGCTTAGAGGGCTTGTTGTTGCTGCTCTCACCGCGGCTATTGTATCTTCGCTTGCTTCCATGCTAAACTCCACGGCCACCATCTTTACGATGGATATTTACAAGCCCTATTTTTCCGGTAATGGAAGTGAAGCAGGTTTGGTTAGATCAGGCAGGATCTTTCTTGCAATTGCACTGGTTGTTGCCGTGCTTGTAGCACCTTTCCTTGAAACCATGCCGCAGATGTTTCAATACATTCAGGAATACACCGGGATTGTGAGCCCTGGAATTTTAGCCGTATTTCTGATGGGCCTGTTCTGGAAGCGAAGTAACAGCCGGGGAGCAATCACGGGCGTTATCTTATCGATTCCGGTAGCCCTGCTTCTAAAATTCCTTCCACTGGAAATGCCATTCCTCGATCAGATGATGTACACCTGTCTCATCACTATGGCAATTATTGTGATGGTAAGCCTGGTTACATCCGATCACGAAGAAAATCCAAAAGCTATTTCAATTCCTAAAGAACTGTTTCACACCGGTTATAAGTTTAATGTTGCTTCATATGCAGTTATGATCATTTTAATCGTAATCTATTTGGTATTTTGGTGATCGTGAAATTAATGCCAGAACAGATACATTCACGAATAGGTTACGGACTAGCGTATTTCTATAAAAAGTTTATCAAACAAAAAACATGAAGAAAAGACAAGTAATTGAAGCTTATAAAGAAAAATTCGGCGGTGATTTCCGGCTATTTTCCGCACCCGGGCGTATAAACATTATCGGTGAACATACTGATTACAACGAGGGTTTTGTGATGCCGGCAGCTATCGACAAAAAAATTTGGGTGGCTATCACTCCTGTCCGGGGATCAGCGGTTACAGTTTATTCCGTGGATTACGATCAAATATCCACATTCGATATACAAGGGCCAATACCCGAATTGCCGCACTGGGCACTTTATTCTTATGGCGTAGTAAAAGAACTGCAGAATAAAGGAGGTAAACCCGGTGCATTTAACGCGGTATTTGGTGGTGATATTCCGGATGGGGCAGGATTATCCTCGTCCGCAGCCATTGAATGCGCTTTCGGAACGGCTCTGAATTCACTCTTTGATCTTGGTATGGACAAACTTGAAATTGCCAAAGTGGGTCAGCTTGCCGAGCATAATTATGCGGGGGTACGCTGCGGCCTGATGGATCAGTTCGCATCCATGCATGGAAAAGCCGGGCATGTGATCCGCCTCGACTGCCGTTCACTGGAATATGAGTATGCCCCGCTTAATCTCAACGGATATGAATTCATCCTGGCCGATACCCGCGTAAAACACAGCCTTGCATCAACGGAATACAACAAGCGTCGGGAATCTTGTGAAGAAGGGGTGCTGCTAATCGGTTCAAAAATGCCGGGTGTTAAAAGCCTTCGGGATCTTAGGCCAAAAGATATCTATCCATTTAAAGGCATGCTCGGGGAAGAAACATTTCTCTGCTGTGAGTTTGTAACCGAAGAAAACGAACGCGTACTGGAAACCGTGACTGCACTCGAAAATGGTGATCTTGAAAAAGTTGGGGGGTTGATAAACGCTTCTCACCGGGGGCTGCGGGATAAATATATGGTAAGCTGCAGCGAATTGGATCTTCTTGTGGACACCGCTCTTACAGTTGAGGGTGTACTCGGTTCGCGAATGATGGGTGGTGGCTTTGGCGGCTGTACCATCACACTTTTGAAATCCACCTCTGTGGATCAATTTGTGAAAACCACACAAGCCGCATTTCAGATAGCTTATAGCTCCGATCCGGTTTTTTACCGGGTTACTATCGGTGACGGGGCGGGAGAGGAAATTGTAGATTAAGCTTTCAAATACGGTTAAGTAAAATTAAATTGTTTAGTTTGTATAATCATTAGATTCAGGATAAAACAATGGGAAACGAATTTTCAAGACGCGAATTTATTCAAACTCTAATGGCCGGTGTGATACTGTGGCCGGATATAACTCAATTTCAGTCGTCAAAAAATGGGCTAATACCGACACGCATGCTCGGGAATACCGGTGAGCGTATCTCTATGATAGGATTTGGCGGCTGGGACCTTGGATTTATAGATGAAAAACTTGCCATTGACATGATCCATCGCGGGGTTGACGAGGGCATTACTTTTATCGACAATGCCTGGGAATATAACAATGGGCGTTCAGAGGAAGTTGTTGGAAAGGCTGTAGCAACGGGCGGCCTTCGCGACAAAGTTTTTCTCATGAGCAAGGTGTGTGCCCGCGATTACGAAGGAGCAAAACGTCATCTTGAGGATGGTTTAAGGCGATTGCAAACCAGCCATATAGATCTTGTTATGCTACACTCCATACAATACGACGGTGACAGGGAACGAGTTTTTGATCCGGATAACGGAGCTGTAAAGGCGCTGTTTGAAGCCAGGAAAGAGGGTAAGCTTCGTTATATTGGATTTTCGGGACACCGCGATCCGCAAATCCATCTTGACATGCTCATGATGCCAATTGAGTGGGATGCCGTGCTGATGCCACTGAACATCCTGGACGCACATTATAATAGTTTCCAAAAGAAGGTGCTGCCCGTACTGCTTGATCGACAAATAGCTCCATTAGGCATGAAATCGCTGGTTGGCAGGTTCAGCCGCATTTCAGAAAGAATGAACGTATCGGCAGAACTTTGCCGACGTTATTCCATGTCGCTTCCAGTAAGTACACTGGTTTGCGGCTGGCAAAATATGGATGAAATGCAACTTTGCATCAATATTGCCCGCGATTTCGAACCGCTAACCGAGGGTAAAATTGAAGAGTTATTGTTGTCGTCAATAGATCCTGCAGCCGATGGGGGCGCTGAGCTCTATAAAGACAGCCGGTCCGGCTACGGGTGTTCCTACCATTCAAGAATTCTAAGTGAAATAGAGGGTTAGAATAACTTATCCGGATAAGTTACCCTCATTATTAGTTTCGGCCCGGATTGGTGTTTTATCTCATGTTAAAGTTAACCATGGTGACTGAACAGAGGTCTTTGTTCAGAAGCATGTATTTTGATATTTTCG
>SKKO01000350.1 GCA_007123715.1 Balneolaceae bacterium
GTGGTATAAACCGTTGCTTCCAATCGCTGAAACGTTTTTTCGGCCATTGAACTGCCTAATTGAAGCGGTGAAATCCCAGGCTCCTTTTCCAGAAGGGTCATGCTCCCTGAATCAATATGGGATAAGTGCAAATTTTGCGGTGAGGCAAGCATTGCATCAGTAAAAGGCAATAGAACTTCTGCCATTTTTGGTGTTCCATTGTTGCACGTCGAGAGAACAACCAGGTGAAACCGGTCATCATCTGACTGCAATAAGTTCTGAATGCCTGTAGCAAATGAGTTGTTATTCACATCAATAGAGGGCAAGGATCGGTGGTAGCTTGTACCATCTCCCAATGGGATTTCGTGCCCAAAAAAGAGGAAATAATTTTGATGATGATCAGCCAGGTTATGGACCCTGTAATCATTCATCAATTGAGCTTCGGTAGCAAGAAAGGCTTCCTTTTTATCCGGGTGACGATATTTTACACGGTTAATCAGCCGTCCATTTTTATAGTGAAAGAACCGGCTGCTTTTTCGCGGAAAAAGTCCCAAAATTTTTCTTTCCGGCCGCTGATAATAAATAAAAACTTCACCCGATCGGGCTGCTTCACCCACTTCAAATGCGGTTGCAAGAACATGAGAATTTTCACGTACCGGCTTACCGTCAGGGGTATGATAAAGATAATCAGAATCGGCGTGGATGTAATAGATCACCGAATAGTTTACATCAGCTCCATTTTTCGGCATGTATTCCCTGGTTAATTCAGTTGTGTGGCTGCATCCTGAAAAAAATAGACCGGTTACAAAGATCAGACAAAGAACCAGGTATTTCATGTTAATGCTATTCATTTTAGTATCGCATGCTTATCTGACCCGTATAATATGATTTCGTATTTATCCATTATCATCTTCTGTTAACTGATGCTCAACCAAAATATGTCTTATTAGCGACAGTTCAACAAAACCGATGAAGCAGCAAAATCTACAATCTCAAATACAAATCCTGAACCAGAAGCATCGGAAGAGTGTCCCCTCCGCCATCTGTTGGGGCGAACCAGTCAGATGGCAGAAAGGGACTCTTCTCTCATGCTAAATCAACTCATAGAATGAGGCGGGATTATAATAGAAGAATAAGAATAATCAGAATCAGAAGAGCCGTGCCAACACCTATCGTGATGGTACGATTGGCCTGTTCGATAAACTGTTGTGAATAATCGGAGAAGTCGTCAAGGTCTTCATCAAGAACCTCATCAAACCCGTCTGAACCGTTTAGTTCGTTTATCTTTTCTACTATTCCCAACTTGTAGGTATGAAGCTGCACGATTTGATCTTCGGTCAGATTTGCCTGTGAATCGATACGATCAATAGCATTAATTATTCTGGTAAATGATTCATTCAGAATCATTCGCTTTTCATCCGCATCCTCTGCTTGCTGAACCTGTTGAACAGTTTCATTGAAATGCTTTTTAAACGTTTCCGAAATATTTGCCGATTGTGCAACAGCCATCGATTGAACGGCAAATATCAAAAATATTGAAGAGATTATTAGGCGTATTGTTTTCATTTTTTTGCGAGTTGTGAAGTTCCGTTTTCAACGCTTTCAATTGAATGTGAAACAAAGTCAATCATATCATCAAAACCATCCATAAAGTAATCAGCATATTCATGACCCTTCCTGGTAATTTTAATTCTTGTTTCCGAGCCTCTTAAGGGAGCAAATAGTACTCCTAAAGCAACTCCTATTGCCACAGCACCTAATGTGCCGGTTAAAACAGTTAGTGTTTTCATATATTTAATTATTATTAGTTTAGATTCTTCTGCCCTGTATTATCTGCAATAAAACTGCAATTACCGCTATTACCAACAGAATGTGAATAATGCCTCCGGCACTGTACCCGACAAAACCAACCAGCCATGCAATGATCAAAATGACCGCTACGATGTATAATAGATTTCCCATGATTATTGTTTTTTAAGTTTGTGATTATTCTGAATCGACATCAGATTCTTCGAAGAAATTCTTGAATGAATTGTTCAGGGCTTCCATGTCGTCTCTGAATTCTTTTTTGAAAATATCCCAATTATGCCTGCTCAAATCGCTGTAATTGTCTATGATTCGTTTCATTTCCCGGTTTTCTGACTGAAGTTCATTAATCCTGGTTTCCTGAGTAACCACTACAGTCATATCACCTCTGTTTATTTTTCTTTTTATATCAGCGAAAGACCGGTTGTTTTCCATTATTTTGTCTGCCATTTCTATTCTGAAATGTTGTATTTCATCCTGAACTTCACTTCGTGTAATACCTATCTCTCTGCCTGCTTCAATTTCTGATATTTGTACTCTTTCCATCCTTTCTGAAGAAAAATCGCAGCCTGCAAAAATACCGGCTGCTACGATTGCAAAGGAAGTAATGATTAGATGAAATTTTTTCATAATTCTTAAAAAGTTTATACTCTAAAGTTTGTTGTGATATAATCACTTGTTTGTGAGTTAATCACACCCGCTATTAAATCATCTAAAACAACCGTGGCGGAGATTTTCTGAGGTTGTTTGATTTTTTTTAAAATCATATGAATAAGACAGATTAGTGCCAGTATCATTTTTTCTTCCCTCCTGTAACAAACATAATTCCGCCAATAACAATCACGGCAATGCCCGCCATTGGCAACCAGTCGACATGGTGTTTTTTGTCTGCTGTAATCTCCAGATCACCGACCTCAACGATTTTTTCTTTTGTTGCAAGGCTGAACCTTGTAACAAGGGTTATCAGCAATCCTACAGTTAAAATTACAATCCCGTCTTTTCTCATTGGATACCCTCTTTTTTTGCTTTTTTTGCCCTGCGGCTTGCAGGTCAGTTGTGAAAGTATTTACACATTTATAATGTGAGAGAAATAAATCTGATAATTGTTATATGGAGGCGACAGGGTTTTATATATTTAACAGGTCTTCGGAATTTCTTCCCGGTTTTACGCTAATCTCGTTAAACGGAAAGAAACTCTGCCTGGAAAATTTTTTTAAAGAGTGGAGTTACCCGGAATCTCCCGGGTTATTCATCCTCAAGGCATCTTGAAAATTTTGCCCTAATCTGAAAGCCGGGTCTCCATAGATCAGCTTCGTGCATCCTCTAAAATTTTGATCTCTCGCCCCCCTTCCCCCACGTTCAAACTCATTATCTCCACTGGAAACCTGTGATATATGTAACACTTTAAACATAGTGCGTAATGAATAAATGTATCAATGTTAGCAAATTGAATTTGCGAAGGGTATATAACGTGTGTTCGTTATGGCAAGCAAAAGTTAACAGGAAAATTATGAAACAAGCATTGGGCAGTATACTGAGTATAGCCGGATTGATAGGAATTATCTTTTTTGGATATCAATATTTGGACGATTCTGAATCATTTTCATTATTTGGAGCAGATATCACTGTAAGTACCGGTGATTTTGTTCCAATTCTGATATCACTTATCGTCCTCATTGCAGGAGTATTGATTTATCGGACCAAGTAATCCCAGGATTGTTGCTATGCTGATATTACTGGCAGGTGGTTTAAAGACTGCTGATTTGGTAAACCCTTCCCGGAGGTATCATCCTATGGGAAGCGTTTAACTGCAACGCATGTACCAAAGGTATGCCTTTGGTTAAGGATCGCGGTTCGCTTCGGATTGCTATCTGTAACGTGTACAAACAATGAGCAAAAAGTTTAAAAGATAGGTCGATAATGAAATCCCTAAATTCAAATCTATGTCTTTTTTTAATCATTGGCCTTATCGTTTCTGCCTGCACCGTACAACAAAGCGCAATAACCGGCGACCGGCGGGCTTACGGTTATAGCTGGGAACAGGAAATACAGATTGGTAAAGATGCCGACGAGCAAATTCAACAGCAATTCGGGTTATATGACAGTGATGCGCTACAAGCCTATGTGGATAACATTGGGCAGAATTTACTGGCCATCAGTCATTTGCACAGAGACGACACACCAGATCTATATGCAGAAACGGATTTTTATTTTCGTGTTTTAGACAGCCCGGTCGTCAATGCTTTTGCCTTACCCGGTGGATACATCTACGTTACCCGTGGCTTGATGTCGCATCTTGACAATGAAGCCCAGCTCGCTGTGGTGCTGGGACATGAAATCGGCCACGTCGTTGCCCGCCATGCTTCCCAGCGGGCTTTTGAACAACAGATGGGGCAGATTGCTCTGATCGGTGGTGCCATCGCCGGGGAAGTCTTACTGGGGCTGCCGGGCGGAGATATTCTTGGTTTGGGCAGCATGGCAGCCCAACTGCTGTTTTTAAGTTATAGCCGGGAAAACGAAAGGGAATCTGACCGAATTGGAGTGGAGTACGCCTCCATGCTGCAATACAAGGCAGCCGAAGGGGCACAGTTTTTTGTTTCCCTGGAACGTATGTCAGAACAATCGGGCCAAAGCCTTCCAAACTGGCAATCAACACACCCCGACCCGGCCGAAAGGGCAAAAAGCATTCCTGAGCTTGCTGAACAGTGGAGGGAGAAAGGACATGAACAGACTATTGAGAATACCGATGAGTATATGGGCAGGATTAATAACATCATTTACGGCGAGAATCCGCGTGAGGGATTTACCCGCAATGGCAATTTCTACCACCCGGAAATGAAATTTCAATTTTCATACCCGGAGAACTGGCAGGTGATAAACCAGCGTTCGCTGGTTGCGGTAGTCAGCGCGGATCAGGATGCAGTGTCTATTATGACGCTGGATGGCGAATCGGCGGGCGCAGAGGCTTCGGTAAATGAGTTTTTAAATCAAGAGGGCATTACCACAGTAGGCAAATCAAGTACAGCTAGCAGCGGCCTTGCTGCATACCAGGCAGAAGCCACCGGGCAGACCGAGGACGGAACACGGCTCAAATTCTACCTCTACGCGGTGGAGTACGGCGGCACTATCTTTCGTTTTTTAAATTATACAACAGTTGACAATTATGGAACATACGGGCCTCGTTTTAAAGCGATAGCCGGCGGCTTCAGAGAGCTTACTGATTCAGCCATATTAAATATTCAACCGGTTCGCCTTCAAGCTGTAAAAGCCAGCCGTTCAGGCTCTTTCCGATCCTTTATCCCAACAAATCTCGAAAATTTTCCGATAACCGTTTCGCCAGAAGACCTTGCCATTATGAACCAGGTGGACCTCGATGAACAAATCAATACCGGTACCTGGTTAAAGCTCCCAAATCAGTAACTTCAGGAGCAATTACATAAGATATCGATATCCGCTGGAGGGCTTTGCATTCCAAATAAACTGAGTCGATTCATATCTTTGGCCATTAAATGATCAACAAAAAATCACCGGGAATATTTCGGCTATTTACATCGATTCCTGAAACCTTGTCTGAAAGAATCTCACCTTTCGATTCATTATTCAGATGTAAATGGGGAGGCGGTGGTTGTAATTATAAGAATAAAACAACAACCTGACCGCTGGAAATCGATTATACTGCCTTCACGCTCACTGAGTATTTGAGGCTAAAGTGCGGTTTAGGGTGATTAGAACTGAGATAATTGTGGTTATAAGGGTATAAGCCAGGACTTGACTTCATGAAACGAATTTTTGCTTCTTACAGATCTTCCAGATTTACTTTACGCTTTACTTTCATTTCTTTGAAATAGGTAGGTGTGAGGCCTGTAACTTTTTTAAACTGATTGGAAAGGTGGGCTACACTACTGTAATGCAATCGGTAAGCAATTTCTGTAAGGGAAAGTTCATCGTAAAGTAACAGTTCTTTTACCCTTTCAATCTTGTGCTGAATAATATACTGCTGAATGGTAATGCCTTTTACTGCCGAAAAGGTATTGGAAAGGTAGGTATAATCATAGCCCAGTTTTTCGCTGATGTAATCGGAATCATTCACGTCAGGCACTTCTTCAGAGTAGTGAATCATCTCTATGATAATACTTTTAATTTTCTCAACCAGGATGTTTCGTTTATCATCCAGCAGTTCCAGGCCAGACTTTTTCAGGTTTTTGCCGAATGTATTCCGTTGTTCTTCAGTCAAATCTCCAAGGATATTAACTACACCAAGATCAACTGAGACGCAGGTTATCCCAAGTTTATCCAACTCAGACTTCACCATCATCTTACATCGCAAGCTAACCATATATTTAATATACAGTTTCATGTTGCTATAACTAGATTGAACCTATCAATCTACATAAGTAATTCTATATTCTTCTTACACCCTAAGAGGTAATTCTTGCAAAATTCACAGTTACACAAATAAAAATCTTACCTGAGGAACCTCAAATCCCGTAACTGCTTATCATGTATGGCTTATAAAGGGTTAACACAACTACTATATTTATATTGCCCAACTCAGGAAAAAATGAGGAACAGCTGATTTTTTGGTAACATTTGATGTTAAAAACATTGCGCGCCTTCGTGTTATCGTGAGTTTTCCCAAAGGAAACTTGCGGGGGTGGGTAAAGCTTCCTGCCTTCATAACAAAGACAACATATGAGATGAATTCGATACTAATATCAAATAAGGGTAACTCCCCGGGCTTTATTTGTTGATATTTACATTCATAATCAATATGATTTTAGATGTAGATGCAATTAAACAAGAAATAAACCTACCTGACAGTTGAAAGCAAATATTCAAACCTACAGCACTACGGAAATCAAAGTAACCTATGACGTGAACCGCTGCATCCATACAGCGAAATGCGTGAAAGGGCTATCAAGGGTATTTGATGCCAAAAAGAAACCATGGATTCAGCTGGAAAATGCTCCAAGTGATGTCATTGCAAGTGTGATAGAAAAATGCTCATCCGGCGCCCTTCAGTACGAGATGCTGAATGGCGAAAACAATGAAAAACTGCCCCGGAAAAACCGGATGATCTTGCAGGAAGGCGGACCGGTTTATTTGCACGGTGATCTTGAGATTCAGGATGCTGGCGGGAATTCCATATTGAAAGACACCCGGTTCGCTTTTTGCCGGTGCGGAAAATCAAAAAACAAACCGGCATGCGACAATTCGCACATAGAGGCTGAGTTTAAAGGTGGTGTACGGGCTGATACGTCAAACATGCCTGAAATTCAGGAAACCGAACACGGAAGTCTTATCATCAAATTGATGAAAAACGGCCCTGCAATCCTGGAAGGCAGCTATCGGCTCGAGTCAGCAGCCATTGGGATTCACGAGAGTAATAAAAAAATTGCATTATGCAGGTGCGGCGGTTCATCCAACAAGCCATTTTGTGACGGCACACATAAACAGATTTGGCCCACGTAGAACGGGCAGCTTGCCCGTTACCTCGGATCTTGCAAAGTGGAAAGATTAATTAAAAGTGAGGAAACTCAGAAGAGATATCGTGGAAAGATTTAGGGTGGTATCGAAGTCTTTCCCGCGCCGGACAAGCTGTCCGGCCTACGTTACCACGGATCTTGCAAAGTGGAAAGACTAAATAAAAGTGAGGAAACGTGGTAGAGAGATCGATGGAAAGTTTTTTTATTCTGGGTTGAATTTTCCTGGCGATTGCGATTTTTAAACAC
>SKKO01000385.1 GCA_007123715.1 Balneolaceae bacterium
CGATTATGGGGCGAATAATCTGGATGTTCAGCACCTTCGGAGTGAGTTATCAAAACTCGGTGCAATACTCGAAGTACCGCAAAAAGAAGCTGATACCAGCAGAAACGGTTGGAAAAATAACAATTAAAAGCAACCTTGCAGCGTCGGTTGCTTAGACGGGGGCTTATTAAGGCAGATGATAGTGAATGGATTTAAAACCCGAACTCTGACAATTTCTTGAGCTATGGTTAAAAATTGACCTGAAAGCGTCCGCAAGGTCCTTTCAGCGTCGGCCAGTTAGATGAGGTTGTATTGGTGCATTTGACAGAAGATGGGTTACTTAAAGATCTCCTCCGACGCATGTTACGCAGTGATGCCCCTGGCAATGACAATCCTTCTTTGGTAGTTTTGGTGTGGGGAATATGTTAGTTTGGGAAGATGGGGTTGGAACCCCAACGCTTCCCGCATAACGATCCATTTGGGAAAGCTCCTATGGACGCTTGAAGATTCGAAAATGAAATTCTGAAATGAAATCAACTCACTCATCGCCGATGATTCGAACCATACTTGGGGACATTCAGTCCGAAGAGCTCGGCTTTTGCTATTCTCACGAGCATATCGTGATTGAAGAAAGCTATCCTACCGTTCAGAACAGGGATTTTCTGCTTAACGACGTTGAAAAAATTGTACAGGAGCTTTCACACCTTTACAGCCTGGGTGTAAGAAGCATGGCGGATACCATGCCCGCAAATGCCGGAAGGAATATTCAGAAATTGGCAGAAGTGTCCCGAAAGTCGGGCATTCAGATTATCGTGCCGACGGGAATTCACATGGAGATCTATTATCCCCCCAATCACTGGCGGTACCATTATAGCGAAGATCAGCTGACGCAGCTTTTTGTTGATGACATCGAACAGGGAATTGATATTCACGATTACGGGGGGCCCATTGTTGAACGAAGCATACATAAGGCCGGTCTCATAAAACTGGCCACCGGAGATGAACCGATTACCAGTCACCAGGAAAAAATATTCCGGTCTGTAGTGAACGCTCATCTGGCTACAGGGGCTCCGATTTTAACACATACAAATTATGGCCGGCGCGCGAAAGAGCAGGTGGAAATGTTTGATAAGCTTGGTGCTGACCTGTCACACGTAGTGCTGTCGCATGTGGACAGGTATAAAGACATCGCATACCATCGCGATATTCTTCAGAGTGGGGTTTACGTGGAGTACGATAGCGCCTTCCGCTGGAAAACCGGTGAGGAAAACTATACATATACTCTGCTAAAACAGCTCTTATCAGAGTTTCCGGGGCAGATCACGATGGGAATGGATGCGGCTAAAAGTCAATACTGGAAATCATACGGAGGCAATCCGGGCCTGGACTTTTTAGTTACTACTTTCAAAAAAGACCTCGAAGAGATGGGGCTTGGTGAATTTTTCAAAAATATTTTCATTGAGAATCCCGCAAAACTATTCTCAATGAATACAGCAGAATAGCTGCCGTTCAATCGAAGCCATTGCCCGCTTTTAAGGGGGCATTTTAATAACCATACGAATAACCTTCATGCGACTATTATGTTACTCACATATTTTAGAAATCTAAATCCGCTCTTTATTCTGTTTATCACACTTCTTCTTGTTGGCTGTGACAGGGAAGAGATTCAAAACCCCTCAGAAAACCATGATAAACTTCAGCCGTATGTGCATAATTCCTATTACTGGCAGATTAATGGCGTGCCAACACTCCTGATCGGAGCATCTGACTATCATAATATTTTCCAGCGGCCTGATCTTGTTGAACATCTGGATCTGCTTCATTCAGCCGGTGGTAATTACGTTCGCAATACGATGGCCTCAAGGGAGATTCTGCCCGGTCACCGCGACTTGTGGCCGTTCAAGATTGTTGAGGAAACCGGAGACTCACTCATTTTCATCTACGACCTGAATCAATGGAATGATGAATACTGGGAGCGGTTCGATACCATGCTTAAAGAAACGGCAAAGAGAGATATGATTGTGGAAGTGGAAATTTGGGAGCGCCACGACTTTTACCGGACCCGCGACCAGGCCGGATGGGTTCGGCACCCTTACAATCCGGATAATAACATCAATTACGATCAAAATGAGGCGGGACTTCCGGTTGGGGAGTATCCCGGCCCGGGCGAGGATATTTACAATCCGCCTTCACATCCATTTTTCCGTTCAATCCCTGCGATGGAAAACAATACGGTATTGCTATCCTACCAGCAGGCATTTGTAGACAAAATCCTCTCCTATGCATTCAATTACGATCATGTGATGTATAACATGAACAACGAAACACAGGAGTCGAATCTCTGGGGGGAATACTGGGGGGCTTATATACAAGAAAAAGCGGATGAACGGGGTATCCGGATTTTTATGACGGATATGCAGGATGCTCATGATGTTACCGATGAAACAGTTGCGCGAATGATGGATTCAGAGCTGTTTACATTCGTTGATATTTCCCAAAACAATTTTCAGAAAGGAGATTTGCACTGGGAGCGAATACAGTATATCCGGAATTACCTGTCACCAAACCCGAAGCCCATCACAAATATTAAAGTGTACGGCACGGATCATGAAAACCTTGACCCGGAATTTTGGGGGTCGGCCAGGGACGGAAAAGAACGTTTTTGGAGAAATATCCTTGGCGGAACATCGTCAGCAAGGTTTCATCGGCCGCCATGGGGAATCGGGCTCAGTGAAGATGCTTTGGCGCACGTCAAAAGCATGGTGATGTTCGCTGAACGGATGGACGTTTTTAGCGCACTACCGGCACAGAATCTGCTCGAAAACAGGGAGGCGGGATCTGCCTGGCTGCTCGCAAATCCCGGTGTTCAGTATGCGGTCTATTTTCCTGCCGGGGGTAGTGTGGAATTGGTTACAGGCGAAACAGCAGGGGCAGCGGTGACCTGGCTTAACATAGCCCAGAGTGTCTGGCAGGAAGGAGAAATTACATTACAAAACAGGAGGGTGCAGTTGAACACACCCGGTGATGGCCACTGGATTGCATTGGTTGAGATATCTGATTGATAGTTCGTAAATCGTACTAACATGTGACTAAGGTTTTACCTGATTCATTTGTAGGGTAAAATCTGAATAAAATTTTCTGAAAAATATAATACATTATAAGTCATTGATATGGAATAATTTATATTTGGAAAAATTTGCAGCATTTTAAGCTTTGCAGGAACATCATACAAGCAAAAGTTAACAGGCTAAATTGTATTTATATCATTATCTAAAAATGTTATACTGTAATTAAAGCAGTTCAGTAAACCGTTAGAAGTTGTTGCTGATGTCTCTCATACATAAAATAAAAAACCTGGATGGTATTGAATTATCTCGTGATAAAGATGAGAGAGTTATTCGTGATAATAACTGGGTTGAGGATTTAAACAAGGGAGATAAGAATGCATTTGAAGCCATATATAAGTGTTATTATGCGCAGCTCTATCATTTTCTAGTGAGGTATTTGAGTTCCGGGCCTGCGATTGAAGACACCATTCAACAGGTCTTTTTCAATGTCTGGCAAAACCGGGAAAATCTTGAGCCACGAGGTACGCTAAAATCATATCTATTTACTGCAGTTAGGAACCAGGCGTTTAAGCAGCTGGACCATGATAATAAAGTAGACCGCAATCAAAGTGAATGGATTGAAAACTACCAGGGGAGTGAAAAAAATCCGGAACTGCATTTTGAGCTTGAAGAGCTTGAGAAGGCTTACCAGGAAGCCGTAGAAAAATTACCTGAAAAAAGAAGGCATATTTTTTTAATGCACCGGCAAAATAATTTAACCTATCAGGAAATTGCCGATGTCCTTGAAATCTCAATAAAAACTGTAGAAACACAAATGAGCCGGTCTATAAAGTTTCTCAGTATATATCTTAAAAGGTTCAGATAGCCCTGGTTTTGATGTAATCTGTAAGCCGCTGTTGCCGATCCCTTGGCATAGTTAACCCCTCGGGCGGTGCACCTGCCGGATCCACATTGTGAGAGATCCAAATGGTAACAGTTTTGAGGCTTAAAAAAATTATCAAGAGAGTGTAAGGGTAACCCAATTAAACCCGGTATTAGCTCAAAATATATGATAGTTGATGCATGGATAAGAATGTAGATTGGGCAAAAATACTCCGCTATCTGAACAATGAATGTTCCATGGAAGAGGAGTTAGAGCTTAATGAATGGATGTTTTCTGATTCTGAAAACGAAAAGTTTATTCAATTTCTAGAATTAATCTGGCAGATGGAACCGATTAAAAAAAAGAACATTGATCCGGATCTGGCATGGGAAAAGTTTAAACTAAGTTTCCCTTTTGATGATAATTCCCAATCCGTACCGGGTGAGGAGAAACCGGTACCGGTTTTGAATGTATTGCAAAAATCAAATCGTAAAAAGAATGGTGCAATTTACTGGTTTTCATTTGCGGCCATTGCAGCAAGCCTGCTGATAGCATTTGTCCTGAGCTATCAATTCTCTCATTTTTCTTTCTCGTCACCCGTGGAATATGCACTTACTGATATCGAATACCGTGAATTACGAACGGAAAAGGGCCAGAGAACCCGGATTATTCTTACCGATGGAAGCGTGATTCATCTGAACGGTGACAGCTACCTCAAAATACCGGAGGTATTCAGGGCTGGTCAGGAGCGCATGGTATACCTTGAAGGAGAAGCTTTTTTTGAGATTTCAAGAGATGATAACATCACATTCCAGGTAGTGGCAGACCAAACGGTTACCACAGTACTGGGTACACGATTCAATGTGCGCTCCTACAAAGAAGATTCTGATGTTACAGTTGTGGTAGCCGATGGTACTGTTTCGTTTGGCTACCTGAACGAGTTAGCCATTGAGCCGGCTATTCTTACAAAAAACCAAAAAGGAGTAATCAGGATGGGTCGCATACCGGTTATAACCGATGTGACTGACCTGTCAGTATATTATGGCTGGACAGTGGGTGAACTGGTTTTTGACCAGGAACCACTTCCACAGATAATTAGCAAACTGGAACGATGGTTTGGTATTGAAATTGAAATGAGAGACACGGAATGGAGGCTGGAAGATAAAGAACTGACAGCCTCCTTTTCCGAAAGACAGCCGGTTGAAGATGTTCTTCAATCCATTTCTTTGGTTCTCGGCCTTTCAATTGAACGCACGAATACATCATCACATACTTACACACTAATAAACAATCAATAAAAACGGAGTTATTATGGTAACGAAGCTACATTCGTTGGAAATAACAAAATCGGGCATGGACGGTTTGCGAAAAATCACCATGCTATTTTTCATGATTTTGTTACTTCCGGCATTGGTAACCGGCCAGCAGCACACATACGCGCTGAACCAAGCCGGGTTCGACAATTATGTACCGTTAGAGTGGTATCAGAACGATAATCAGGGATCAATTTACAAACAGCAAATTGAACTTAATCTTCGGAATGCAACTATAGCGGAAGCAATCAATGAAATTAAACGACAATCAAACATTCGTTTGACGTACGACAGAAACGACCTCCCGGAAATGAGGGCTATGTATGTCATGAATAATGTCACGGTTATCGAGGCCTTTCATCACATTTTTTCCGAAACCGGTCTGGAAGCGCTTGCATCACCATCAGGCCAGGTTGTCATTAAAAACAAAACGGCACTTGAAAATAGTGTACTCATGCAGGAAACCGTAACCGGTGTTGTGCGTGATTCACGATCCGGTGATACTATGCCGGGTGTGAACGTGATCATTGAAGGTACTCAAAGAGGTACAAGCACAAATATTGATGGAGAATTTGAACTTGTAGTGACATCACTCGATGTAACTCTTCGGTTTTCCTTCATTGGATATGAGACACAATTTGTGCCACTGCAGGGCAGGGTATTTATTGAACTGGCATTGGTGCCAACCGCTTTTATGGGTGACGAACTTGTTGTTATTGGTTATGGTGATCAGCGACGACAGGATCTGACAGGCTCTGTTTCTTCTGTAAGTTCAGATGTTCTGGAACGTACCGTTTCAAGTACCCTCGACAGGGCGCTTCAGGGACGCGCAGCCGGTGTTATGGTTACTCAAAACACAGGCCGCCCGGGTGGTAACTCTACTATCCGTATTCGCGGAACCAACAGTTTGACCGGTAACGCCGAACCACTATACGTGGTTGATGGTATTCCCATGCAGGGTAATGAAGGGGGTATTGGCGGAACCAATGTAAACGCGAGCAGTGGCCTTGCAGGAATAAACCCAAATGACATTGCCTCTATCGATATTCTGAAAGATGCCTCTGCCACAGCTATTTACGGTGCAAGAGCTTCCAACGGCGTTGTGATGATTACCACAAAACGCGGCCGTGCGGGAGATACCCGGGTGGAATACAATGGTTATGTGGGTTTTCAGAATGTATCAAGCAGGCTAGATTTGATGAGCCTGCAGGAATATGCAACATTCAAAAACGCACAGGCAGATATGTTTTTGCTTGAGCGAAGAGATGAGTTTGCAGATCCCTCCATTTTAGGCAGTGGAACCGACTGGCAGAATGAGCTTTTCAGAACCACCCCGATTACCGATCATACCCTTGCCATTAGTGGTGGCGATGCTGTGAACAGATACCGTTTATCCATTGGTTACATGGGTCAGGATGGAGTTGTTCCTGGTTCATTCTTCGACAGATATTCGGCACGTATCAGCCTGGACAACAACCCAAGACAGTGGCTGCAGATCGGAACCACGTTAAATGTGAGCCAAACCAAAGAGTCTTTGATTGTTGACGAGCGTCAGGGTGAAGAAATCATCATCAGTACGGCATTGCGTATGCCTCCGAACGTCCCCTTGCGTAATCCTGATGGCAGCTTTGGCGGCCCGACCGGTGTGGATGCACTCTTTCAGAATGACAACCCGATTGCCATGGCGCAGTTGAAAGACGATGATATGACACGGCGGCAGGTATTTGGCAATGTTTACTCTGAGGTAAATCTGCATGAAACCCTGCGATTACGTACCGAGTTAAATATGAATTATGGGAACCGAGTTCGCAATTACTTCCTGCCTACATGGCAAATGGGAGACCTGTCGAATGATGTGGCCCGCGCTTCACGAAACAGAGACAGTAATTTCTGGTGGCAGTCAACTACATATCTTACCTACAACCAGTCGCTCACTGACAGGTGGATACTGAACGGAACGCTTGGCCATGAAATAGAAGAATCAAGCTGGGAAGGGATGTCTGGTGGCAGAACGACTTTTCCCTCAAATCTTGTACGGGAACTGGCAGCCGGTGATGCAGCTACCGCAACTGTAAGCAGTTATTCCGGGGGCAGCTCACTCCAGTCCTTGTTTGCACGGGCAAATATTCGCTATGATGAGCGCTATCTGGTTACAGCTACCATGCGGGCAGATGCATCTTCAAAATTTGGCCCTGAAAACCGTTGGGGATATTTCCCGTCATTTTCTTTGGCCTGGAGAATTTC
>SKKO01000148.1 GCA_007123715.1 Balneolaceae bacterium
TATTTATCGGCAGTGTCTCACTCGAAAACAATGGCGGATTTGCCTCGGTGAAACATACCGGCCGCCTGAATCTTTCCGGGTACTCAGGCATGATGATACGGGTTCTGGGAGATGGAAACCGCTACAGTTTCAGATTCCGGACCGGTGCTGACGGCCAGCCTCACAATTGGGTGTATGAATCCCGTTTTGAAACCCGGGCTGAGGATTGGCTGGAGATCTATCTTCCTTTTTCAGGGTTCATCCCGGTTCACAGAGGCAGAAAACTGACCGACATACCCCCGCCCGATCTCTCATCGATTCTCGAGTACGGCTTCCTGATCAGTGATAAGCAGGAAGGGCCTTTTCGCCTTGAAATCGATTGGATTCAGGCCATCAGTAACTGATAAATCCGGTTTAAACCGGGTTCATATCATCATCCCATTCAGCAATCCGGTAGCGGTCTTCTTCTTTAATACATTCATCCAGGGTTTTTTGATCGTATTCAAGGCCGTGATTTCTGAGTACCTCATCCGGAACACCGTTCCAGAAACCGGGACGGTTCCCCCGATAATCAAGGTATTCCACACCCATTTGCGAGGTAAAGAATCCGGTAGCCACAAGATCCCTCATCCTGTTAAAAAAACGGACTCCGAATTGCATTTCAGGTGCAGCTCGGTCAGGCCATGCGATGAGATCGATGATTTCGAGGCGCTCAGGTTCAGTGCAATCCAGAAACGTTTTGCCAAACTTTGAGTTGCACTGATTATTGAGCCACATCAGCCCGCCGCGGGTTACAAGCTGGAAGGGCGGATAATCCTTCATCATGAATTCAATAAAATCGGGAACACCGGCATCGGTGGCACTGCCCGATTCTTCATCAGCGGGTATGATGATGTCAGAAAGGACTTTAACCATTTCAAATTCAGTTTCTGTGAAAAAGGTATCGGCTAACAACTTTTTGTCATGTTCCGCTTCATAATCTGCACGGCCGTATCCAAATCCCGCATCCCGCAAAATCTCCTCACTTTGCTGCACATCTTCTTGCGAGCAGCCCGTAGCAAGAAATAACCCGGCCCCAACCCCGCCGGCAAGTAACAGTTTCAGATGTTCTCTTCTGTCCATAATCTGTGTGGTTAAATTGTTTACATCCTCGTCTGACCAGTGCTGTTCTGGTCTGACGAATCAATTCTTATTCATGTTTTACAATGACTAATCCATTGTTCTATCGTTATCACTATGCTTCCCAGACCAGTGCTGTTCTGGTCTGACGAATTGATTCTGTTTCTGGTTTATGTTGTTTGTGTGTGGTTTCGATGCGGCAGACGAGAATAGGACTCGTCAGCCGTTTCACAGCCGCGGGTTATAAGTTTCCTTGGCTCATCTGCTCTACGATATAGTCGGATGCTCTCCAGGAAAGTGCCATGATGGTCCATGTGGGATTTTTATCCGCCTGTGAAACAAAACTGCCCGCATCCACAACAAACAGGTTTTTACATTCGTGGGCTTGCGAATTCTTGTTCAATACCGAAGTGGCGGGATTATCCCCCATCCTTGTTGTACCCACTTCATGGATTATTCTTCCCGGGATATGAAGCCCGTAATCCCGCTCGGCACCCGGTTTTTCCCCTACCAAAATACCTCCCATGGCAGTTAATATTTCTTCAAAAGTTTCATGCATATGCTGTGCCTGTTTCAGCTCGTGCTCACTCCAGGTATAATTGAATCGCAGCACAGGAATGCCGTATTTATCCACTACATTCGGATCGATTTCACAGTAATTATCATACCTGGCAATACACTCACCCCGGCCTGATATTCCCACGGCTGAACCGTACATGGTCCGGATGTCTTTTTTCAATCCGGCTCCATAACCGCCATTTGGCGAAGAATTACCAAATTCATCACGGATATGCTGCCTCATGGAATCCATTCCAGACCCGGTTCCGTATAATGGCATCCCCATTCCTCCCCAGTATTCAAGATGGTAACCCCGCGGAAAATCCATCTTATTGTTATCGAGCCACCATGGAGTGTAAACATGCATACCGCCCACTCCATCTTCGTTGTATCGTTCACGGTTAAACAGGGCAGGCAGAATTGCCATACGGTCAGACCCGGTGGAATCGTGCAGGTACCGGCCTACCACCCCGCTTCCGTTAGCCAGCCCGTTTGGATGTGCAGCCGATTTTGAGTTCAAAAGCAGGCGGGCAGTTTCACAGGCTGATGCTCCCAATATCACCACTCGTGCCTCTATCCTGTGTTCCTGCAGATTTTTTGTGTTTATGTACACCACCCCTTCAGCAAGGCCATTGCCGTCCGTGAGTACTTCACGAACCATCGCGTTTGTAAAGAGATCCACATTACCGCGTTTCATGGCAGGCTGAACCAGACAAGTGCCGGATGAAAAGTCGGCATATACATTACAGGCGCGGTTGCACTGGTTGCAATAAAAACAGGCTCCCCGGTCATCATTGATCCTCCTGGTAAGTACCGACAGCCGGGAGGGTATCACAGGCACACCCACACTTTCCGCTGCCTGTTTCAGATAAAGCTCATGAAGACGGGGCTTTGGAGGTGGCAAAAAATACCCGTCGGGATCATCCTCCAGCCCTTCATTTGTGCCAAATACGCCAACCAGTTTATCGACGCGGTCGTAATAAGGCTTAACATCTTCATATCCGATGGGCCAATCCTCACCCAGCCCGTCAATGCTTTTACGTTTAAAATCTTTCGGGCCAAAGCGCAGGGAAATCCTGCCCCAGTGATTGGTGCGGCCACCCAGCATCCGGGAACGGAACCAGTCGAAAGAAGTTCCGTTTTTGCGCAGGTATGGCTCGCCCTCTAATTCCCAACCGCCCCATGCTGCATCGAAATCGCCGAACGGGCGAACGGTATTCGCCCCTCTGCGGGGAGATTCCCACGGCCAGCGCAGCTGGGTTCTGTACTCTTCCTGTGCAGGATCATAAAAACCGCCTGCTTCGAGAACAGCTACAGAAAGACCGGCTTCCGAAAGCACTTTGGCGGCCATTCCTCCGCCCGCTCCGGAACCTACAATAGCCACATCGTATTTCTCTTTGGGAACATTTATTTCAAAACTCATAACTGCAAGAAGATTTAATTATCGGCCTTAATCGGGCTTAGAATACTATTTTTTCGAACGAAATTGAAATCAAAAGTTAATCCGCTACAGATTTGTAACTCGCTCGTGAGTAGATTTTACAGTTTTATTGCCACCAGGCATAAAGAAACTAACTTACGCGAAGTGTAAATGTTGCTTTATGTGGTGATTCAGGCTTTATTTATTAAGAGAAAATATAATTGACCCGTTTAAAACATCTATGTATATTCATCGTAAATATACGATAAATAGCTATGATCACACTCGAGCCGATTGACATTACCGATTCCAAACTGAAACGAACCGCGGAGCTTGCCAAAGCTCTTGGCCACCCGGCACGGATTGCCATACTCAGGCTGCTCTCTGAACGAAACAGCTGCATTTGCGGAGACATCACAGATGTGGTTCCGCTTGCACAGTCAACCGTTTCCCAGCATCTGAAAGCACTCAAAAATGCCGGATTGATAAAAGGAGAAGTAGAAGGTGTTCGCACCTGTTACTGTCTCGACCCGGATGGTATTGAAGAGTTAAACGATCTCCTTGCCGGATTCTCAACCAACCTTGTTTCCATATACAACAAAAATTGCTGCTAATATCGCTGCCACTATGTTTCTAAGGTTAATGGTACACTCTAAACTACTATAATTTATTACTTTGCGTAACCTGGCGATCTTTGCTGTCAACACACAAACGATATGAATAAAACTGACTCAAACAACGGCCTCAAACAGCTTGTTCTGGAAAAATATGATCAAATCGGCCGTTCTTCCCTTCGACAACAATCAACCTGTGGCTGTTGTGCGCCTGACGGGCTTTCAACCATCGACTACGAAGTATTCGCTGATGACTATACCCAACTGAGCGGCTACAATAAAGATGCTGACCTGGGGCTTGGCTGCGGCCTGCCTACCGAATATGCACACATCCGGCCGGGCGATACGGTTGTAGACCTTGGTTCAGGCGCCGGAAACGACTGCTTCGTTGCACGCCAGATTACCGGAGAAACCGGACGGGTGATCGGTGTAGACTTTTCCCCTTCCATGGTTCAAAAAGCGCGAGAAAATGCTTCGAAAGTGGGTTTCTCCAATGTGGAATTTGTTCACGGGGATATTGAAGACTTGCCGCTTCAGGATGAAACCGCAGATGTTGTGGTAAGTAATTGTGTACTGAACCTTGTGCCGGATAAAATGAAAGCTTTCTCAGAAACGTACCGGATTTTGAAACCGGGCGGACATTTCAGCATTTCGGATGTGGTTACTACCGGCCACATGCCGGATGATCTGAAACGCCATGCCGAAATGTTTGCCGGGTGTGTTTCCGGTGCGATGGATCAAACCGAATATCTTGGCATCGTTAAAAGTGCCGGGTTTAAAAATCTGGCCATTCAAAAGAGAAAAGAGATCCGGCTTCCGGTTGAAGTTTTAAAAGAAACACTGAACGATCATGAATACCGCATCTTTCTTGAATCGGAAATCGGAATTTACAGCATCACACTTTACGGGGAGAAATGAGTATGAAAATTGCATTATTCAGTGACATACACGCCAATATTGATGCGCTTGAACCTGTTCTTTATCATATATATAACCAAAAACCAGACGCTGTTTACTGCCTTGGAGACCTTGTGGGTTACGCACCCTATCCAAACGAGGTTATTGAGCGTATCCGTTAAAAAGGGATTCCTGTTATTGCAGGTAATTATGACCAGGATGTAGGCCTTTATAGTGATGATTGTGGATGCGCGTACAAAACCGACCATGAGGATAAAAGCCTTCTCCGTATGATGAAAAAGCAGAAACTCATCTGTGTGGACTATGATGTGGAGAAAGCTGCCAGAGCAGTTGAAGAGAGCCTGTTGCCGAATGAGTTTGCAGATATGCTTCGGAATGGAGGATAAGCGTAGTATGACTGCCTCACAACCTTTCCCCAGGGGATCGCTACACGGGAAGCATTGGGGATCCTGGATATAACATCCTTTATCAACGTATAAACAGAAGCAACCCGCCACGATTGTCCCACTGGGACTCTTATTGAAGAGGTCCAAAGGTCGTTTCATTGTGGCTCAACTCACTGCCCTACAACCGGATTGGACAATAAAATGAGTGGTTTTATCCCTGGGTTAACAAAATGAGGCTGTCTTGAAGTGCACCAACAGAATGAACCATATTTGCAGGGATGTCTATTTCGTCAAACTGTTTCATGCGTATATCTTTCTTCTCCTGATGATAGATCACATCTCCTTCAAGAACCAGTAATTTTGTGACATGCTTTGCTTTATGTTCTTCCAGTTTCATCCCTTTGTTGAAACCAAACAGGAGTACTTTAAATGAATCTCCAATGTGAAAGGATTTCGCTACGGGTTTGTCTGATGTTTTAAGTTGTTCTTTAATCTCTTTGATAGTCATAGATCGATAGATTTTTTTAATGTTTAATAACTCTCATCAATCATTATATAATTAAAACTCCTGAAACCAAAGATTAAACCGGATAAAACTTCACTTTGGCACACCAGGTTTCTTCACTAAAACAAGTAATATTAATCAATAATAAAAACTTAAATTTATATCATGAATAATCTAATTTTTACAGAAATGTGGAAAATGGGGCGAACCCGTTTTACCAACCAACTGGACAAGATCTCAAAAGAAGATTTACTGAAACGAGTTCACAGTAAATCAAATAGTATAGGCTGGCTGATGCGTCACATCGCTGAGGTAGAACTTCTTTTTGCGAAGAATGTATTTGGACGGGAGCTGAATATAAAAGCGCAAACAATTGGCTCCATTGCCAAAGATCGCGGACAATTTGATGAACTGGAGCCTTTGCTGGAGCTCACTGAAAGAGCCGGAAAGGAACTGGGGGCTGCCATACAAGAGATTGAAGTTTGGAATAGTGAAGTTACTACAGCTGAATTTGGTACAATAACCAGCTCTGAGGCTCTTGGTAGAATTACCTCTCATACGGCCTATCACGCCGGGCAAATTGCGCTTGCCAAGAAGTATGGAGAGTAAATTTATCTGATAAATAAGGGCTATAGAAAGCTATACCAGCTACCCGTATCAGGTTTCAATAGCATCAAAAATTACACATTCCGCCGCGGCAGCAACCGCCGGCTGGTGGCAAATTTGAAGTGCCGGGAGAGCTGCCAGTGAGCGAAATTCCGCTGAATACCTGGATAAAAGTCTCTGCTCCACACGCATCACAAACAAGCGTGGAAGCCATCTCCTCCTTTTTGTCCATGGGTGACCGGAATTCTTTTACATTGCCGCACTCTTCGCAACGATATTCATAAAAAGGCATAATGCACCTTGTTCTGTTTATATTTTCTTCCCAAAAATACAAAATCTTTTCCCCAACTTTAACCCGGTTTAATTGGAATCGGAGTTGGACTTCTTAATTATTCATCGTAATTTTACGATTAAATAAATTCAACTGCTAATCAGACATATAAAATGAATCCTAAAACAGAGACAACCACAATGATTGAAGTTTACGACCCCGTTATGTGCTGCAGTACCGGCGTATGCGGGCCGGATGTTGACGATACACTGGCCGATTTTGCAAACGATGTAAAATGGCTCAAATCGCAGGGAGTGGAGGTAAAACGGTTCAACCTCGGCCAGGAACCGGAAGCGTTTAAAGCAAATTCACAAGTGTTGGCAAGATTACAACAGGCCGGCACTGAATCATTACCGATTATTTTGGTAAATGGTGAAATGGTTTCAGAAGGTGGTTATCCAGACAGATCCACGCTGATGAAATGGTCTGGATTAACCCAAACAAATGGAACTCCTTCAAACGCAGAAAAAACAGACCCGGTAAAAGCTGTACAGCCTGAATCACTGTACACCAGCAAAACCGAAGTACTTGTTGCTCTGGGTGCAGCTGTAGCATCGGGCAGTGATTCTGTCCTCAGAAACATGTTTGCAAGAGGCGAAGAATTGAGCCTTTCGAAAGAGGACATGTCGAGAGCCATGCAAGCCGGGCTAAATGTAAGACAAACACCCCTGAGTGAGGTTATAAATACGGCAAACGAACTGTTGGGAATATCATCAAATGGATGCGCCCCCGGAAGCGGCTGCTGTTAACCAATACCCGGTTGTTATAGAAGAATGATACCAAACTTTTTCACCACCTTTTTGGTGTTGCAAAGAATCATTCTGCTCTCGGATCATTTCAATATTCATCATTCACAAACCATATCATGTTACCCGAAATAACACCCTATATCTTCTTCACCGGAAAAGGCGGTGTTGGGAAAACCTCGCTCGCAAGTGCCACAGCCGTAAAACTGGCTGATGATGGCAAAAAAATACTGCTCATCTGTACCGATCCGGCATCAAATCTGAAAGAAGTACTTGAA
>SKKO01000107.1 GCA_007123715.1 Balneolaceae bacterium
CTCTGTTAATCGGTTCGTCCGTTCCTCTGTTATTTTGGGGCTTTCCAAGCCGGAGAAGCTCTCCGGCCTACATGGCTTTACCGAAAAGCTCCCCTCACTTATTCTGTTACTCTGTTAATCGGTTCATCTGTTCGTCTGTTATTCTGGGGCTTTCCCAGCCGGAGAAGCTCTCCGGCCTACATGGCCTTACCGAAAAGCTCCCCTCACTTATTCTGTTACTCTGTTAATCGGTTCGTCTGTTCGTCTGTTATTCAGGGGCTTTCCCGGCCGGAGAAGCTCTCCGGCCTACATGGCTACTTTCTGCCTTCTCCTCATAAAACTGCCACAGGTAGAATATCCGGGAACCAAGTAGGGTTTTGATCATTAAAAGAGGTAGTTCATCATGTTTAACGAAATGTTTACTTCTTTATGAAAAAATTAATTCAGGTTACAGGTTTTTCAATAATCATTCTAATGATTGCTTCAATACCAGCCAAAGCCCAGATGAGTGTAGGTGCAGGATTGGCGTTTGGAAGTGAAATTGAACAGGTGGGTATCCAGGCCGATCTTCATTTTCGGCTTGCTTCAGTTCCGGCCATAAAGTTAGGGGCGGGATTCATTTATTACTTTCCCAAAGATAACCGGGATTTTTACGAAGTAAATCTGAATGGTGCCTACATTTTTTATGAGGAGTTTATGTTCAAGTCATACGCGTATACAGGCCTCAATTATGCACGGTCCAAAATTGGCACCGGAGATGCTTCAGTTACTGAAAACGCATTTGGTCTGAATGCGGGGCTTGGTGCTGAGTATGATTTCGGCCCGATTCTGGCATTTGGCGATTTGAAGTACGTGGTAAGTAAATTTGATCAGCCGGTTTTTTCGATAGGGATCCGGGTTCCGTTCTGATTTGCGATGCGACCGGAGGTGGGTATCATTTTATAGAACATATTTGTTCTCAGTTGTAAATTTGACTTTATTTTTGATATTCACGGGTCTATATGGCCGCTTTGTCAGGGCGATGCTCCAAACTACGTAATATCAGGCTGGCTTGTAGGGATAGCAATCCGTTAGCCTCGTGTGCCATATGTGCATTCCAAATCCCATTCTCACAATCATAATATGATCAACAACAAGCCTGCATTTTCGGTTTATCAGCCAATCTCTTTTTAACGTGCGTCAGTAGCAGCTAACCTGTATAACCGTTAACTTATATGCTTGAAAGAAAAATCATAAATATCTTTATGTATAAAGCAAAAGTTAACATCACCCTCAGAAATTCTATTCTCGATCCCAAGGGAAAGGCTGCACATCATGCGCTTCAAAATCTTGGGCTGAAACCGGTTAAGGATGTGAGAATCGGTAAATATATTGAGCTGAATATTGATGCAACTTCAAAAGATGAAGCATATGGACTGGCAGAAACTGCATGCACCAAATTGCTGGCAAATGAAGTGATGGAAGATTTTCATATTACGATTGAATAACCCATCCTGTTCGCAATGTTGATTACCATTCACTACCTTTTTATGGCTGCCATTGAAAAAAGACCTCAGATAGAGGTGGATGTTCTCATAGATGTTGAAGAAGATGAAGCGATTGATACTCCATGGAAATTGATTTTATATGATGATGATGTACATACGTTTGACGAAGTAATCAACCAATTAATAAAAGCACTGGCTTGTAGTTTGCCTCAAGCTGAAGAATTTACACTCAAGGTACACAATGAGGGCAAAGCAAACGTTTATGAAGGAAGTTTTGAAGAGTGCCTGAAACGAAACGCAGTATTACAGGAAATCCAACTTATCACCGAAATTAAAGGATAACATCGTGTCAAAAAAAATTGGAGTCATCGTTTTTCCGGGTTCAAATTGCGACCACGACGCATACCATGCATTGAAACATATCATGAATGCAGATACTACATTTCTGTGGCATAAAGATCATGACTTAAGAGATATTGACCTTTTGATCATACCCGGGGGGTTCTCTTATGGTGATTACCTGAGATCGGGAGCAATTGCAAGATTTTCACCAATCATGAATGCAGTTCAGGATTATGTAAAAAAAGGATACCCGGTTTTAGGTATTTGTAACGGGTTTCAGATTTTGCTTGAGGCGGGCTTACTCCCAGGTGCCATGTTACACAACGAAAAACTGAGATTTATTTGTAAAAATGTTCATATAAGAGTAGAAAGTATACGCTCACCATTTACTGCAGGGCTTGAAAAAGGGCAAGTGCTGAACATTCCGGTATCACACGGGGAGGGAAATTATTTTATCGGGCAGGATGGCGTCCGCCAGCTTGAAGAAAATGAACAGATTGCATTTCGCTATTGCAATGAAAACGGAGACATTACAAAAGAAGCCAATATAAACGGTTCGGTTTCTAACATAGCAGGTATAACAAATAAAAATGGCAATGTGCTTGGCATGATGCCTCATCCTGAAAGGGCAATGGAACCGATTCTCGGTTTGACAGACGGTATTCCTTTCTTTGAATCTGTTTTAAACAAGCTTGAAATTGCCTGAGTCCCGGAACCCGGATCGGATGAATAATCACACAGATCAACATTTAAAACTATACAGCCAGCAGCTTGTAAAAAGCTACCGTAAACGTGTTGTGGTTGACAAGGTTTCGATCCATGTGCATCAGGGTGAAATTGTGGGCTTGCTTGGCCCTAATGGTGCCGGAAAAACCACCACATTTTATATGTTTACCGGTATCATCAGGCCTAATTCAGGAAGGGTTTTTTTGAATGACAGGAATATTACCCGGAAGCCTATGTATCAGCGGGCAAGAATGGGGATTGGGTATCTCTCGCAGGAACCGAGCGTTTTTAGAAATTTAACGGTTAGGCAGAACCTTGAATCGGTATTGGAATTTTTATCTCTCAAAAGATCGGAAATCAGAGAACGGTCCGACAAGCTTGTTGAAGAATTCGGACTACAGAAGGTAGTGAATAATAAAGGTTACAGCCTCTCTGGTGGTGAACGCCGGAGAACCGAAATTGCAAGGGCATTGGTAACCAATCCAAAATTTATTCTTCTTGATGAGCCATTCGCGGGGGTGGATCCCATTGCGGTAGAAGATATTCAGCAAATTGTAGGTGATCTCAAAAACAGGAATATCGGAATATTTATTACTGACCATAACGTGCATGAAACCCTTGCCATTACCGACCGTGCCTATCTCATGTTTGAAGGTAAAATATTAAGGGAGGGAACCGCTGAGGAACTGGCTGAAGATGAAGAGGCAAAAAAATTGTATCTCGGCAGCCAGTTTAAATTAGACCGCTATACCTGACCAGCACAATGAAAGAAATTACCGTAGAAGAACTGAAGGAAAAAATTGACCACGGAGACAGCTTTACATTACTCGACGTGAGGGAATCGTTTGAAACATACATCTCTTCGATTGCCATTCAAACCATCTGCATTCCGGTCGAAGAGCTTGGAGGCAGGATAGATGAACTGAGCATTGATAGTGATATCATTGTGATGTGCCGTTGTGGTAATCGAAGTAAATCAGCCTGCGAATTGCTGAACCGGCAAGGTTTCAGTAGTGTTGCCAATCTGAAAGGGGGCATTAATACCTGGGCCGAAAAAATAGATCCAAGCCTGCCACGATACTAAACGGTAGCTGCAATTTGGGCAAAAAGCTCTTCATTGCTTTTTGTTCGCCTGATCACCTGAAGTAACATTTGGATGGACTCTTTTGGTGCTTTTTTAAGCAGAAAACGACGGACCATATTTCTCTCCTCGAGCGAGTCGGTAATAAATTTATCCTCATTCCGGGTTCCGGAAGCCGCGATGTTTATGGATGGATATATCCTGTCATTGGCGATATCACGGTCCAAAACAAGTTCCATATTTCCTGTTCCCTTAAACTCTTCGAAAATCAGGTCATCCATTCTTGAATTGGTTTCAATAAGGCAGGTAGCGATAATTGTAAGTGAGCCGCCCCCCTCAATTTTTCGGGCAGAACCAAAAATTTTCTTGGGAATTTCGAGTGCTCTGATATCGAGACCACCGGACAGGGTTCTGCCACTATTCGTTTGTGCGGCATTGTAAGCCCGCCCAAGCCTTGTGATGGAATCAATCAATAAAACGGCATGTTGGCCATATTCTGCCTTACGTTTCACATAACCAAGTGCCATTTCTGAAATTCGGACATGGCTTTCAGTTGGTTTATCGTTTGAAGAGGCAAAAACCTCTGCATTTGTGGAACGAAGGAAATCTGTGACTTCTTCCGGGCGTTCATCAACAAGCAGTATTCCGGTATGAATGTCAGGATAATTTTCGGTAAGGCTTTGGGCGATTTTTTTTAGCAGAACGGTTTTCCCAGTTCTTGGAGGTGCAACAATAAGAGCTCTTTGCCCACGGCCAATTGGGGCAATCAGGTCAATAACCCTTAGTTCCAGGTCATCAGGTTTCAGGCCAAGTTCGATATATTCATTTGGCATGATCGGTGTTTGAAGCTCAAAACGGTTGATTTTTTGCCATTCTTCAGGTGGCCTTCCGTTGATTCTTTCAATCGAATAAACGTGGCGATTTCCGGTTTGATCCTGTTCAAATTCTCCTTCCATCACAAGTCCGGATCTGAGGTCGTGTAATTTTACCTCTTCGGGCTTCAGGAACGGATCTCTTGGATCAAAACTGAATTCAAAATCAATTTTTCTGATGAATCCATAACCTTTTTCGTTTATTTCAAGAATACCGCTATACCTTCCTCCGATTCTTGTTTGCTGGTTATGGTGAAACTGAGGCATGAAGATGTTTCGTTTCGTGCCTTTTTTGGGCTGTTGTTTCGATGGTTTTTTTCGTCCCTTATGTTTACGTGAACGTGACATGCACCTTAATTTAGATGTTTAAATAGTGAAATAAATTTTTTTGATTTAAAAAAAGCTCTGCAAGTATATTTCGGCAGGAAGAGCTAATTAGAAAGACGAGAGCCTGAACGTAAACCCGGGTGATGCTTTATTTACATCACCCGGCAGTAAAAAGATAAGAAAGGAAATGGTTGATCGAAAATAATCTAACGTACCCTGGTAGTTTCGTCAATCCAGGCATAGCACTCACTTAAGTTAGTACCAATTCTGAATTCGTCACCGGTTTCCCAACCTCTAAAAAACTTATCTTCTGCTGTAGGCATTGCACGCTCGTATGATTGCCTTTCTCTTGCAGCCGCGGCAGCAGTAGAAGGATCAGCAGACGCCGCCCTGTCAAGATAATCCATTACCAGCCAGTATACTGTTCGGTCGTCTCTATCCATTTGCCTTCCTGAAGTACACTGAGATACAGCTGCCGCATAGATTCTGGACATTCTGATGTAGGGCTGACCCCAGTTCCTGTCAAGATTGATGGCTTGTCTTGCAAATTGGCGGGCCGTTCTCAAATTTCCTTCATTCTGATACAGTTCTGCAATTTCAAGAGTAACATTTTTTCGGATATTGATATCATCAGTAAGCTCTAGCCCTTCCTGCAAATACCGGATTGCGCGTTGATTCTGTCCATCTGCTTTTGCATAATCAGCAAGCCTCCTTACATTCGGAAAGGTTTTTTCCGTTTCATAAATTTTTTCTGCGAATTCTATAGCTTTTGCCCTCATTCCCAGGTTTTCGTAAAGGGATGCAAGTTCTGTTGTAATTGCAATATCACCGGGATTGGCTTCCAGCCTTGCTTCTAGAAATCCGATTCTTTCTTCAGGATCTGCAAATAATCCATCGCGTGCCTCATCAAGTACTGATTGCAAAGCTGCAGTTGCCATAGGTTCAACAGTTTCTATAAATTCAAGGGCTCTGTCCCTGTCATTAGCGGATACATAGTTATTAAGCATTATTTGAATGTAATAACCATCTCCGGCCTGGATCAATCTCTCCGGATCGAGCTCAAAGGCTCTTTCATATTGCTCATAGGCCAAATCCATTCCATCACGAATAATACCTTGATGCTCCTGGTAGAATCTGCCTCTGTTAAAGTGCCAGGTATAGAGTTCAAAATCATCTCCTTCTTCGAAATTGGCAAAGGCATCATCATAGATTGCAAGTGCGGTATCAATGTAAGCAGAACGCATAGAAGGATCACTTTCCCTATTCGAGAGTTCCGCGTATACGTTGATCATCCTTTCAAATTGTCTTGGAAGGCTGAACCTGTTAACTCCCTGGATGGATCGCGGCTTCTTTTCAAGCATCCATTTTCCGAACATCAGAGCCATATCGTAATCTCCGGTACGATAATTCTCATAGAATATCGAATATGCCTGGATTTCACTCATTCCATAGGGTGGTTCGCTCTGCGAAAATGCCTGTGAAGAAACTGCAAATACAAGAGCTAATGTGATTAAATATTTTTTCATTGTTCTGCTTTTTGTTCTTTATTATATAAACTCTAAATACCAGGGAGTTATTATTGAAATCTTTGTCTGAGAAACATGATTTCAGCCATGTTCAGTGAAATCTTAAAACCCCATATATTCTCTTTAACTAAATTTGAGGATTCTGTTCCCCTTATTCCATAGTGAAAGCTTAAATCTATGGAAGATGCTGATCGATCCGACATAATTCCAATTCCGGCATTAAGAAAAATTGTTTCAATATCCAGTCCGTTTATGGCAAGATGCCCTGTGTCATACGTAGCGCCAGCGCTATATTTGAAATTTGAGAACAAACCGAGTGTTCCATCTGCCCTGTAAGGATGATACTGAAGCCCTAACCCTGTCCTGACCCTGTCTTTGAAATACTCTTGTTGAGCAACATTGAAAGAGTACTCAGCATCGTTCCACTTTTGAATCATCAGTTCGGCTGAAACGTTTACAAACCGATTTAAATTATACGTAAGTCCGGAATTAAATTCCAATGGTAACTTAATGTTTCCATCTCTATCTGGCATGTTTTCGTTTAATTCAATCCTGGTACGCTGATTATTTATATTTCTGAATGCCGATACGCTTCTTTCAGCTTCAATGGTAAACGGAAGTGTAACGGTTGCACTCAATGCAATCTGATCGTTGCTGCTGAATAATCCTGATTTAAAGGCATGCATTCCAAAACGATGGCTTAAACTATTCCCAGCCACAGAGCTGGTGAAAGGGGTTGTTCTGAACTGAGCATCTGAAAAAATGGGTCTTACTTCCGTATTTAATGACATTATGTTTGCGCCGAAACCATATCCCAATGCTATATAATTAGTTAGCCTGTAACCAATAGAAGCTTCAAATTTGTTGATTCCCCCGGAGCCAATCGTGTCTAATACATAGTCAATATTTCCGGTTGTAACACCGCCAACAGGCGAAAAACGTCCCTGCTCACGTCTGCTGAAATCAGCCCTGTAAGACGGTGCAAAGGAAAACGAAAATCCAAGTTCATTTCTTAAAATCGGAAATGCTATCTGAAAATTTTGAAGGCCAAAGAAGGCATTTTTTGATGTTCTTGATACATCAGATATATCATACTGGTTGAGGATAGCAGTAACATTTCCCTGTGAAAAGCTGATAAGTGCAAGATGAGCAGGATTAGATGTGCTGACAACTGTGCCACTGTAGTTAGAAACACCGCTTAATCCCATTCCCATAGAAAAAGGTGAAAAATTATCTACAGGAGAACCAAAACCGATTCCTGAATAAAAAGAGCCTGATGCTGTACGATCCCTGTCTTGCGTTTGCGCCAGTAACTGAGGAGCCGGTGTGAACACAGGCAATGCAAGTATCATAATAATTAAAAAGGCGAGCTTACGCATATTATTTTAAAGTGGTAATTACAATTCTTGGTTTGAGATTGTCAGAAGCATTTGTATCGAAAAATCGTGTAGAGTATATGATGCCATTAACACTTTGGATAGTGAGATAAGGTTTGCGATTTTCAATACTTCCATATACTTCGTTTAAAATATGCTGGGTAATGTCCATTTTGAACGTTTCTTCATCGTCACCCAATACAGCCGTATAAACATTCGGGTTGGTTTGACCGAAGGTAAATATTTCCCCCATAAGATCAGCGGGAGTTTGATTGAATACATGAACTCTTGCAAGATTTGACCTTGGACGTACAATTCCGGGAAACAGGCTTTCAGGTCCAAAATCTTTAGAAAGCACCAATTGTGCATTAACAATATTTTTTGTTTTCAATGTTTCTCTGGGCAGGTCAACATCGAGCAGTAAAGCTCTCTCACCGTTATGAAGTACGATTCCTGTATCATACTCAGGTTCATCGGTTCTGATGAATGAAGCACCCCAGTCTCTAGCGTCCAGCTGAACAAGTTCAGGTTCAACATCATTTTCATTGTTTCCGTCTCCATTTTCATCTGTATCAATCAATTCAGCTGATGTGGTATCCACAAGAAAACTGGTAATGAGATCGCCTTCTTGCTGTTGACTGTGTTTAATGAACCTGATTTTTTGGTTATTCTCTGACGGTACAATTGCCAAACCGGGGAAGTTATTCCTGTATAAAGAATCCCTGTCAGCCACTTCGTTATTAAAAAAACCGGCAAATTTTTGTGTCCATTGCTCACTTAACTCAATAACAACGGTATCCTGCCCGGCAATCTGAAATTCTGCGACCTTATTGCCGTAATCAATATTTACTTCGCGGTTATAACGCAACTGGTTGCCGCGCCAGATTTCACCGGCTTCGAAAATTTCAAATTCTGAAACAGTGGATTCATTCCCGTAAATGACCGGATTGAAAATTAGACGCAGAAAAATTGTTGTATTATCATGTATGGTGTCAACCTGCGCCCTGGAAATGACCGGTTTGATTAATGCGGTGGATTTGATAGTTCCATACACCGGATCCTGCAAATAACCAAGGGCAGTATTTGATAACCTTCCGGAAAAGCCATTTTCATGCAAAACATTCAGGCCATCAATGTCAATTGTGGTTATTTCGATCGTATCATCTTCAGAAATAATATCATCACCAACAGATCCCGGAGATTCACATCCAAGAAACATGGTTACTGAAATGAACAGAATAAGAAAGGCAGTGACCATGGATCGCCTGCCTTTATCTTGACCTAAATAGTTGTTACTTATCAATTTATATTTGGAATAACTTCTAAGACTTATCACCGGCAATATCCCGATAATATTGAGCAAATTTTTTGGATACATCTTCGGGCGAACCCTGAATTTTTGTTGGTTTGATGTTTAGTTCTTCAAAAATGGAATCAAACTGGCCTGCAAGGTGATTGCCTGTTACCACATGGTCACTGTAAGATAATCCGATCTTAAGGGTATCTACTTTTCCATCGGTTGTGAGGGAATCAATATCCACATCATCCGGCAAGCCAAGTAATTTCAGAATGTTGTTATTATCAATGACGCCCTTGTTTTCAGGGTGGTGCAAATTGTAAACAATTTGTGTGTTTTTGAAAATACTTTCATCCTTGTACTTGGTTCGTACCAGTAAAGGTATTAAGCCTGCCGGCCAGTCGTGGCAGTGAATGATATCCGGCTGCCAGCCAAGACTAATAACTGTTTCGAGCACACCTTTATTGTAAAAGGCAAGGCGTTCATCGTGATCTTCGTAAAAAGCCTGGGTTTTGGGATTTTCGAACAAGGCTTTTCTCTTATAGTATTTGTCATTATCAAGGAAGTAAACCTGTAATTTGGCATTTGGAATACTTGCAACTTTTATCTTCATGCTTTCTACCGTATCGCCAATTTCCACTTTAATACCGGAAAGCCGGATTACTTCGTGAAGCCTGTTACGCCTGTCGTTAATGGCTCCATATTTTGGCAGCAATATCCTGATTTCAAAACCTTCATCCTGTAAAGATGCCGGAAGGAACCTCAACAGGTCGGCTGTGTGGGTCATTCTTGCGAAAGGTGCAATCTCGGCAGCAGCATATAATATTTTCATAATAAAAGGTTCGTTTCGATGATTTTAGGGTAATTCTTGAGGAATATCGGAGTTATTGTCCGGGTACAATTTTTTTATTTCTTCGTCATTTATAGAGTAAAAATCGAACAGTGTATCACTGCGTAAACCCAACCTCAGGGTTTCCAGTGAAATGACCTCGCAGGGCTGTATGTTGCCAAGGTTCACATTACTTCCAAATTTTTTAATGAACCAAACTTGTTGTTCCTTCAGCGGGGCCTCAAAGAGAAGATGATCAACCGGTATTTGATCAGCAATTTCGTCAATTAAACCAGATCTGATTTCTCCATTAGGCCTGAAAACGCCGACTGTACCGGATTCTCTTGCTTCACAAATAACTTTCCATGCACCGGACTCAAGTTCCGCCTGTATCATTTTCACCCATTTATATGGTGGAATGATGTCATCCGGATTTTTACTTCCCACTTCCGACAGAACAGTGAATTCTTTACTTAAGTCGCGAATAATATCGTTTTTTCTTTTATCAGAGAGCCAAATTGTACCGTTGGAAACTTCAACATAATTAATATTAAAATCATGCAAAAGGTTCACATAATCGTCCAATTGGTTACGCAGTACGTAAGCCTCGAATAGTGTTCCCCCGAAATATACAGGAATCTTATATTTTTTATAGACAGCTAATTTTTCGCTGAGCTGATTAGTTACAAATGAAGTACCCCAGCCCAATTTAACTATATCGGTGTAGCCGGAGGCAACTTCGCAGAAATCTTCAGCCTGCCGAACACTGAATCCCTTATCAAGTGCAAGTGTAATTCCATTATTTCTTGGTTTCGCTGTTCTTTTTGGCAGATGATTCAAATGATAAGACATTCGCCGGATTTAAATGTTTGTAAACGAAACAAGATACGAAACCATGCTTTTATTAAAAAGCATCATCATTTCTTAAGCTGTTTCGGGTTAGTTATTGGTTCTGTTTGAAAGCTCTGCAAGGTGCCGGATTCTGTTCCTGTCCGTTTTTTGCAGCATTTCCGTGGTGTATCTCCACAGCCAGTTATTTTTTACAGTTCCCGGAATATTCAATCTGTGTGTTGCGTCAAGGTTCATAAAATCCTGTAAAGGAAAGATTGCCTGGTCGGCAACAGAGAGCATTCCCAGCCGAATAAAGTCCCAGTTAATTTCAAGGCCATTGCCATTCGTGTATTCTCTGGCGCAGTGTTGTTCAAATGCAGGGGCAGTTTGGTACCATCCAAAGGTTGTATCGTTATCATGAGTTCCACTATATACCACACAGTTTTGAGTATAATTGTGAGGCAGGAAGCTGTTTGATGAGTTGCCATCAAAAGCAAATTGTAGAATTTTCATCCCGGGAAAGTTAAACTTATCCCGAAGTTTTTCTACTGACGGTGTTATTACACCAAGATCTTCTGCGATGATTGGGAGTTCACCGAGTTGCTCTTTAATCGTATTAAAAAGTTTATCTCCGGGTCCTTGTATCCATTCTCCGATGATGGCGGTAGTTTCTTTGGCATCAACTTGCCAGTATGCATCAAACCCACGAAAATGATCTACCCGGATGGCATCATAAAGCTCAAACATTTGCCTGAAACGTTCTACCCACCAAGAAAAGCCATCTTTTTCGAGTACTTTCCATTTATAGAGAGGATTTCCCCAAAGCTGGCCTGTTTCACTGAAATAGTCAGGAGGTACTCCTGCAACCAATTTTCTGTTACCCTGTTTATCTACTTCAAAATACTGTGGATTACCCCATACATCTGCACTGTTATGGTCCACAAAAATGGGTATATCTCCAATTACCCGGATTCCTTTGCTGTTCACCAAATTTTTGAGTGTATACCATTGATTGAAGAACTCGAATTGTAACCATGTCTGGTATTTTATCTCTTCAATATTTTGTGATGTAAACTTTTCAATTGCACTCCTTTTTTTTTGTGCAAACTCAGGGCTCCACTGATTCCATGGAATGCGGCCATGAGCCTTGGAACACGCAATGAACAGGCAGTAATTATCGAGCCAGTTGCTGTTTTTTTCTTTGAAGCGGTTTAACTGATCTTCGTCTTCGGAAGTCGCGTTTTCATAAAAGCGATCGGAGGCGAGTTTATATAACCTGTTTTTTACTTTGTATGACGCATCATAATCAGCCCGGGTTGTTACCCGAAGCTGGGCAGCTTTTGCTTCATCGAGTTTCAGTAATCCTTTATTAACAAGTATATCCGGGCTAATAAGGTAGTGATTGCCTGCAAAAGCAGAATAGCTTGCATATGGTGAATTGCCGTAACCGGTGGGTCCCAGTGGCAGAACCTGCCATATGGATTGGCCCGTATCTGTGAGGAACTGCACGAAGTTGTGCGCTTCACTGCCAAAGTCTCCCATTCCATATTTTGATGGCAGCGAGGTTGGATGCAACAGCGTGCCACAGGATCTCGGGAATTTCATAATCTAATGCAGATAATTTTCATTTTGATGGTTTCAAAATCACGCCGCCAAGCGGGGGAACTGAAACATTGATATAATAAGGTTGGTTATGCCATTCGCCCTTAATGGCACTCACTTTTAACGGGCCTTTATTGCTGCCGCCATAGTGTGATGAATCACTGTTAAAAAGCACATTATATTCCCCGCTTAATGGAACGCCAAAACGATATACATCGTAAAATGCGGGTGTAAAATTGAGAATAAATACAAGGGTATCCTCAGGTTTTTTCCCTCTTCTGATGAATGACAGCAAGCAATTATCAGCATCACTCATATCAATCCATTCAAAACCTTCCCATCGGGTATCTATCTCATAAAATGCCGGTTCATTTTTATAAAGGGCATTAAGATCCTTAATAAGGTTTTGAATACCCTGATGGGGGGGCCATTGTAATAAATGCCAGTCAATAGATTGCGCTTCTGTCCATTCATCCCATTGCCCGAATTCATTGCTCATAAAAAGCAATTTCTTGCCGGGATGCCCGAACATATATGTATAGAGCAGCCTCAGATTTGCAAATTTCTGCCAGTCGTCACCCGGCATTTTTGAGAGAAGGGACTTTTTCATGTGTACCACTTCATCATGTGATAAAGGTAAAACGAATTGCTCGGAAAATGCGTAAATCAGTGAAAATGTGAGCTGATCATGATGATATTTTCGATAAATAGGATCTTTCTCAAAGTACGAGAGGGTATCGTTCATCCACCCCATATTCCATTTGAAATCAAATCCGAGTCCGCCGGAAGAAGTTGGCTGAGAAACACCTCCCCAAGATGTGGATTCCTCTGCGAATGTAAGGACACCCGGGAAATATTCATGTGTTACTTCATTAAAGCGCCGCAAAAAGTAGATGGCTTCAAGATTTTCCCTGCCGCCGTACTGATTTGGGATCCATTCCCCTTCTTCGCGTGAATAATCAAGATAAAGCATGGATGCAACAGCATCAACCCTGAGGCCATCGATATGAAATTCCTCAAGCCAGTAAATGGCATTCGATAAAAGGAAGTTCTTTACCTCAACCCGGCCAAAGTTGAAGATACAGGTACCCCAATCACGGTGTTCACCCTGCCTGGGATCCTCATGCTCATACAAAGCAGAACCGTCAAACCGGCGCAGCCCGTGTTCATCTTTGGTAAAGTGGGCAGGTACCCAGTCTATAATTACACCGATATTTTCCTGGTGACACTTGTCAATGAAATACCGCAAATCATCGGGATTTCCGAAACGGCTGGTTGGGGCAAAATAACCTGTAATTTGATAGCCCCACGAAGGATCATAAGGATGCTCGGCCACCGGCATCAGCTCTATATGAGTAAATCCCATCTCTTTTACGTAGGGAATAAGGTCATCTGCAAGTTCTCTATAACTTAAAAAACCGGGATTTTGTGCGGGTTTACGTTTCCATGAACCCGGATGAACTTCGTAAACCGAAAGCGGTTCTTCGTGATGGGCTCTTTTAGCGCGTTGTTTCATCCATTCTGAATCAGTCCACTCATAGCTTGAATTCCAGACAAATGAAGCGGTTCCCGGTCTCATTTCGCCAAATCGGCCATATGGATCGGCTTTTTTTACAACAGACTGATTTACGCTTGATATTACTTCAAACTTATAAAGATCACCTTCAGTTACATGGGGGATAAAAATTTCCCAAATGCCCTGATCATAGAATTTTCTCATTCCATGTACCCGGCCGTCCCAATTATTAAAGGTGCCAATTACATTTACACGGCTGGCACTGGGTGCAGTTACTACAAAATGGGTGCCCTCCACCCCATCAACAGTTTTGGTGTGAGCTCCCATCCACCGGTATGCATGGTGATGATTTCCTTCCCCCCAAAGCTGTAAATCAAAATCACTAATCAAACTTTCAAAACGGAAAGCGTCATCAATCTCATAAGCATCACCTACATAAGGAAATACTTTAAGTTTGTAAGAAAAACGTTTTTTCTTCCTCGGGAAAACATATTCAAACAATCCCTCATCCGAAATTCTTGTGAGTTCAACGTGATTAGCGTTATGCGGAATAACGGATATATTCTTTGCATCAGGCCGAAAACATCTGACCACCAATTTTTCACTTCCGTCTATCGTTACCTGATGTAGGCCAAGTATGGAAAACGGATCACCATGTTCTCCATTGGAAATTGCCCGTATTTCTTCGATTTTTAATGTCACGATATCTTACCGTTTTGATTAATTTGATAGGCAGCTAAAGATAGTAATTTTAGCAGGAAATTAAGCATCAAAATGAAGTTATGATTTGGTTAAATACAAATTTATAGAATGAATGTCATTCAATTTATTTCGAAGCGCTATCTTTTTTCAAAAAAACACATCTCACTGATCTCGGTTTTAACAACGATCAGTATTGCAGGAATAACGGTGGGAACAGCGCTTCTTATCATTATTCTTTCTGTATTTAACGGTTTTTTTGATGTGATTCGCGGGTACCTTCTTTCTTTTGATCCGGATATCCGGATTGAGATGGCCAATGAGCCGGGAATGCTTTTTAAGCCCGAATTGATGGCACAAATCCAGAACCATCCCGATGTGGTTTCAATTACTCCTTATGTTGAGGGCAAAGCGATGCTCGTTTTTCAGAACGGACGAAACGAGGTGCTTGGGGTGCGGGGGGTAGATTCCGATGCGGAATCTTTTATTGGCCGGCTGGAGGAAAATATGGGAAGCGGTGATTTTGACCTTTCCGTACAAAACAATCGGCCGGGGGTTATTGTGAGCGAGTCTCTGGTTAACCGTTACAGGTTAAACCCGGGCGATGAAATGGCTATGCTGAGCCCCGCCGGCATGAGACGGGCACTTACTCAGTTTTCAGCACCAAGGGTTAGCCGGTTTGAGGTTCGCGGAACCTATAATATGCATCAGATAGTGGAAGGGGATGTGGTTTATGTTGATATCGCAGCAGCACAGAGGCTTTTTAATATGAGAAATGAAATTACCGGTTTCGATATTCTGCTCACAGATACCGACAGGGCCGAAAGAGTAAAAAATGAATTAGGGGAAATACTCGGAGCTGAATTCCGTATCGAAACCTGGTACGATCTCCAGAAACCACTTTACGATGTAATGTACCTCGAAAAATGGGGGTCATATTTTATTTTAATGATTATCGTCATAGTAGCTGTTCTAAATATCATCGGTTCGCTAACCATGATCGTGATACAGAAAAAACGGGATATTGGTATCCTGATTTCGATGGGAATGACTCAAAAAAAAATCAAAAAAATATTCCGGAGCCAGGGAGTACAGATCGGGCTTATCGGCTGTGGTTTAGGTGGGTTGTTGGGTATAGGCCTGAGCCTGGCACAAAAAGAGTTCTCACTGTTTAAATTATCATCGTCTTTTATAATCGACGCCTACCCGATTGCTATCCAATTTTCAGATATCGCGATTATCCTGATCGGAACGATGCTTCTGTGCCTGATGGCAAGCTGGTATCCGGCATTCAGGGCAGCTTCGATTCAGCCGGCCGATGCCGTAAGAGACGAATAACACGTATGGATCCACTTACACACGGATTAGTTGGTGCCGCTGCTTCACAATCTTTTTCGGATAAGGAAAAAATGCGCCCGGCTGCTTTTATCGGTGCTTTAGCGGCTATGTCGGCCGATTTGGATTATTTTATCCATATCCCGGCCGACCCGCTGTTCAATATCGAAATTCACAGGCAATTCAGCCATTCACTCATTTTCATACCTGCCGGCGCTTTGATCGTATCCGTATTTCTTTATTGGCTTGTGCGCAGGCATCTTTCATATAAGGAAACGTATTTATACTGCCTGGCCGGCTATGCAACAGCCGGTTTATTGGATGCCATAACCAGTTATGGCACGCAGCTTTTGTGGCCATTTTCGGAGGTGCGTGTTGCATGGAACCTGGTTTCTGTAATTGATCCGTTTTTAACTGCCGGATTGGTATTGCTTGTTGGACTTACAATTCTAAAAAAGGAAAAAATACTGATTGCATTTGCATGGTTCTGGCTCTCACTTTTCCTGATTTTTGGCCTGGTACAAAAGGAGAGAGGCAGAGATGCACTGGCAGAGTTTGCAAATACGCGCGGCCACTTTCCGGAGCGAGTGGTGGTAAAACCTACGATCGGGAACCAGATGTTATGGAGGGGCAATTACATCTATGATGGAGTGATTTATACAGCAGGATTGCGGCCTGGCATTTTTACAGGAGTAAAGCTTTATGAAGGCGAATCGGCTGAATTAGTGGTGATTGACGAGGATTTTGCTGTTTACAATGGGACGGTTCTTTATGATGATCTCAGGAGGTTTGAACGCCTTTCGGAAGGATACATGGTTCGGCATCCGAAGGAGCCCGGTATAATTGGGGATGGACGTTATGCCATGCTGCCAACTTCACTCAGTCCGCTTTGGGGTGTAAAAATTGATACAACCAATACAGATGAACATTTACCCTTTCTCTTCTTCCGGGATGCAGGAGAGGAGGTCAGGTCGGAATTTTGGAAAATGCTGCTTGGAAAATAGTTCACATAATCGGATCGCCCGGATGCTTTTTTATTGAATGTCAACGTAGTCATTTCTTTGTGCCGGTTGATCTGGTGAATGAGGCAATCAGAAAAATCAGTGGTAAAGTAAATGTAAATAAAGAGGGCTTTATGTACGATTTCATAAGACCTCATAAAAGGCCGGTTTCTGTCTTTGATACTGTGGCCGGTTTTTTTACCCAGATTTATACTTTGAATGAGGCTTTCTTTTTTAAGGCCTGCCTGAGTAATCGTTGATACTGATCCGGCGGAATTTTTACACAGCCGAATTGAGAAAGATGATCCGTATAAAACTGGGTGTCCCAGAGCATAAATCCGTTTTTTTGGAGAATGTTATAGCAATGCCAGAGAGCGGCTTTATCCGCCTCTTTTTGGTGCCTGAACATCGATTCACCGAAAAAAGCAGCGCCGAGGGAAACTCCGTAAAGCCCGCCCGCAAGCTCACCATTTTTGTCAAACATTTCAACGGAATGGGCATGGCCTGAAAGGTGCAGAACCTCAAACGAGTTGATAATTAGGTTCGATATCCACGTAGTTTTCCTGTTTGCACACTCTTCAACAACAGTGCGAAAGCAAGTGTCAATTCTGCATTCGAATCGCTCTTGGCGGATGATTCGCAGCACATTCTTAGAAACCCGGAACCCATCCATTGGAATGATGCCCCGTACTCTGGCCGAGTACCATGCTACAGCCTCATCCTCTCTTGATTCACTCATCGGGAAAATACCCTTACTGTAGGCATCCAATAATATCTCGGGCGGGATAATTTTTTGGCTGTTATTTTTCAAACGTAGTGTAGAGTATAAGGATTAGGTTGTTGATATATCTCTTTTAAAGTATCGCTTACTTTTAAAAAAAGGTTCCACCACCTGCTAATTGATATTCGATACTTAATTTTTTACAACTTTATAAATTAAATATGGCGGCAGGTTTAGCATTTCACGCTCAGTTTCAAGGTTTCCGAAAACTTCCATTACCGGCTTTTTCAGATGCCCGCTGGTTTGATAAGCCAGAAACAGCCCTCCCGGCTTCAGTACAGCTTTAATAGCCTCAAGAACGGCATACTTCCTCTCTTTTTTCAGGAAGGAAAATGGGATTCCGGATAACACATAGTCAATCTTTCCAATGTCTTCAATAGCGATCAACTGTTCAACATTGGCGGCCACATTTTCGTGGATAGTGACACGGGGATCAGTAAGTAATTTTTGTAAATGTTCCACGAAATTCTCATTAGCCTCAATCAGGATAAGCCGGGAACCGGGGGTCATTCTTTTTAAAATATATCTGGAAAAAACACCATCACCGGGTCCGAATTCAACCAGGGTTAAATCTTTCGAAAAGTCTATGTTGGTGCATATTTTTTTTACGCAATGAAGTGAAGTAGGTGTGATCGATGCTACGTCACGATCCTTGATAAATGTTTTTAAAAAATCAATTTTACTCATATTTACCGCTCATTAAAGTTCTTTTTCCAATTTAGCTATTTGATCTCTGATTCGCGCGGCTTCTTCAAATTCCATATTTCTGGCAGAATGGAGCATGGATTCACGTAAATATTCCAGGAATTTTTCTTTGCTTTCAAAGGTAACTTCCTTCATGGCGGGGCTGGCTTTATACTGTACGCCGTCTTCCGCAACTTTTACTATTTCAAGATAATCATCTTCACCATCAGGTTTTGTGCCGAATGAAAAATCCTGAGTTGAAATCAGTGCCGGGTCAACCAGTGGTTTCAATTCCTTTTGGATCGTTTGCGGGGTAATTCCATGCTCAGTATTGTATTCCTCCTGAATTTTCCGGCGCCGGTTGGTTTCGTCAATTACTTTTTTCATACTACCGGTAATCTTGTCGGCATAAAGTATGGCCTTGCCATCCAAGTTTCTGGCTGCACGTCCCACTATCTGAAAAAGGGAAGTTTCTGACCGCAGGAATCCTTCCTTATCAGCATCCATAATTGCAACGAGGCTCAGTTCGGGAATGTCGATGCCTTCGCGCAGCAGGTTAATACCCACCAGAACACTGAAATCACCGCGGCGGAATTTGAAGAGTACTTCAATGCGCTGCATGGCATCCAGTTCACTGTGCATATATGCCGCACTGATTCCCAGGCTTTTCAGATACTCGCTAAGTTCTTCACTCAGCCGTTTGGTAAGCGTGATACAGAGCACACGCTGGTTTTTTTTGGTTCGGATACGGATCTCATCAAGGAGGTCATCTACCTGGTTGCCCAGCGGACGCACTTCAATTACCGGCTCCATTAAACCGGTTGGGCGGATAATCTGTTCAACATAAACACCGCCCGATTTTTCCAGTTCGTAATCACTTGGGGTAGCGCTAACGAAAATGACCTGTTTGATCATACCTTCCCACTCTCCAAACGTGAGTGGGCGATTATCCATTGCAGATGGCAGGCGAAACCCATGTTCAACGAGTTCAATTTTTCGGGACCGGTCGCCGCCATACATCGCTCCGATCTGCGGTACGGTCTGATGGCTTTCATCCACAACCAGTAAGTAATCTTTTGGAAAATAGTCCATCAGGCAGTACGGGCGTTCTCCGGGTTTGCGGGCGCTAAGGTAGCGTGAATAGTTTTCAATACCGGAACAGTATCCAATTTCCTGCATCATTTCGATGTCGAAAAGGGTACGCTGCTCCAATCGTTTGGCTTCCAGAAATTTCTCTTCATTTTTCAGCACTTCAATTCGCCAGTACAGCTCGTCGCGTATCTGCTCAATAGACTCATCAAGCCGTCCTTTTGTTGTTACGTAATGCGAAGCCGGGTAAATGCGGAATTCCTCTATATCGTCAATGATGCTGCCGGTATCCACATTAAAAATTTCCAGTTTCTCGATTTCATCTCCCCAGAATGAAATTCGAAGGCCTTCTTCCGAGTATGCCGGGTATACATCTACCACATCACCTCTTACGCGGAAAGTTCCTCTCCGGAATTCGATGTCGTTGCGATTGTAATGAAGGTCGACAAGATCATACAAAAGTGTATTTCTTTGAATTTCCATTCCGGTTTGCAGCCGGATGATGAGCTGTTCATATTCCGATGGGGAGCCGATCCCGTAAATACAGCTTACGGAAGAAACGATGATAACATCCCGCCTGCCTGATAGCAGTGAACTGGTAGCCCTGAGGCGAAGCCGCTGTATCTCCTCGTTGATAGAGAGGTCTTTTTCGATATATTTGTCCTGTGCCGAAATGTATGCTTCAGGTTGGTAGTAGTCGTAGTAAGAGATAAAAAACTCAACCCGGTTTTCTGGGAAAAAATCACTTAGTTCGCGATAAAGCTGTGCCGCAAGTGTTTTATTATGACTCATCACCAGTGTAGGCTTTTGTACGTTTTCAATAACCCCTGCAATAGTTCTTGTTTTGCCCGAGCCGGTGATGCCAAGCAAGGTTTGAAACATATCCTGGCTTTGTATTCCCTCGGTCAGTTCACGAATAGCATTAGGCTGATCACCGGCGGGTTCCCAGGGAGAATGGAGTTTGAATTGGGCCATAGTTTAAAGATAAGAAAGTAATATCCCGATCAGTAACAGATTCAATTGAAAAAACATTGCTCACTCTTTCGGAAAGAATTTAAAAAAGAAAAGCCCCTTGTTAGCCCGGAGCTTTTCACATCATGAGAATATGGAAGGATCTACAGCTATCAGGCAGCAAGTACTTTTGAAACCTGTTCTGCAGCCTCTTTCAGCAGAACTGCTGAGATAACATTAAGATCGCTGTTGTCAATAATGACTTTTGCTTCTGCGGCATTGGTTCCCTGAAGGCGTACAATGATGGGTACACCCTCCACTTTTTTGGCAATTTCCGGGTCTTTGATGGCTTCAATTACACCATTTGCAACGCGGTCACAACGTACAATTCCGCCGAATATATTGATCAGTATTGCTTTTACGCTGGGGTCTTCAAGAATAATCCGAAAACCATTTTTTACAGTTTCCACATTGGCTCCGCCACCTACATCAAGGAAATTGGCGGGTTCACCACCTGATAGTTTGATGATATCCATTGTAGCCATGGCGAGCCCTGCACCATTCACCATGCAACCAACGTTGCCATCCAGTTTAATGTAATTTAGATCAAATTTTGATGCTTCAAGTTCGATCGGGTTTTCTTCCGAAGTATCCCGCAGTGCCTGTATATCTTTGTGGCGGTAGGTAGCATTTGCGTCGAAAGTAACTTTTGCATCGAGGGCAAGCACATCACCGTCAGGTGTAAGAACAAGCGGATTGATTTCAACCATATCTGCGTCTTTTTCAACATAAAAGTGATACAGGGCCGTAATGAATTTGACCGCTTTTTTGAACGCTTCACCCTCAAATCCTAGTGCAAATGCAAGTCTTCGTGCCTGGTTAGGCTGAAGGTCCATTCCGGGCTCTATCCACTCTTTAACAATTTTGTCGGGGGTTTCTTCGGCAACTTTTTCAATTTCAACACCACCCTCGGTAGATACCATGATTACATTCCGGCTTATGGCCCTGTCGAGCAGTATACCGAGGTAAAACTCTTTCTCAATATCCACGCCATCATTTACATAAATGGTTTTAATCTTCTGGCCTTCTTCACCGGTTTGGATGGTCACGAGTATATCACCCAGGAGAGATTCAGCCGCCGCACGCACTTCTTCAATGCTTTTACAGAGGATAACTCCCTTGGCGTTGTTCTTTTTTGTTCGGCCTTTACCTCGTCCGCCGGCATGGATCTGTGCCTTTACTACAAACAGATTTGTGCCATTAGCTTTCATCTCTTCTGCGGCTTTAACGGTTTCTTCAACCGATGTAGTGGCTACCCCATTCGGCACGGCAATACCGTATTGTTTAAAAAGTTCTTTCGCTTGATATTCGTGAATTTTCATTATAAATAATTCGGGTTAATCAGTCAGTTTTTATTACAAATATTTAGATTTAATAATACCCAAATCAGCAGGTAAAAAAAAGCAACGTACATTTCTTCTGTAAGGAATCGGCATTTTTCTGTTCATACTATAAATAGCTTTTTAAAAAAAGAGAACTTTTATGGTAAAAATAAAAAGAAAAGCGAAAGAGCTTTATTATGTGGAACTGAGGGTTGCCGGAGGTGTGCCTCTGTTTGTACAGCCATTATTAACCCAAAAAATGGTGAGTGGATTGCGCTGGTGCTGTGAAAATCGTGGGCTTCGGATATATGATTTCACAATTCTCTCCGACCGGATTTTAATGATTGTGAATACTGCATGGGGCTCTGTAACAGATGTACTGGAATCCTTTAAATCTTTTACGTCAAAAGCCGTGATGCTCATACTCAGAAATGGTAATGCGAATCTGAACACTTCATGGATGCTAACGGTTTTCAAAGAATATGGGCCACAGGGCAGGCCGGAAGGGATACACATCTGGGAAAGTGAATTGTTCACACAGATATTATTCAAACAGGATGATATTGATGAGTGTTCTGAAAGGATTAAAAAACGGGCTGTTGCCCTGGGGTTAGTAGACAAACCGGCCCATTATCTTAATTGTAGTGCACATCCGAAAAATCCATTGGATGGCTGGATTGTGGAAGCTATAGATCCATGGAGCTAAGGGAAAGCACGCGGCGACGCAATGACGCGACGGGGTGGGTGGGGATAAGCACGCGGCGGCGCAA
>SKKO01000154.1 GCA_007123715.1 Balneolaceae bacterium
GGATATATTTGTTTGTACTTTCATGGAGCTTATTCTTTTTGATTAATTGACGTTATTGGTTTACGTTAATCAGAAGATAAGCTCCTTTTTTTGTTCATGAATTAACTTAATAGTACGGTTTCTCTAACCCACAGCCCCAAATCCCAAACATGGTATTTCTATGGTCCCCATAACCCGGTTCAGCATCGAATCCATTGACGATGCAGAGCCAGGTTCTAGCCCGAACAGAAATACCATGTTTAATCCGTTATTTGCTATTTATCCCGGTCATAACTCAGGCCGTGTCCAAAACGGAAGAGCGGATTTTCAAGATCGAAGGGTACATCTTCTTTTTGGTTCACTACCGATTCCCAGTCAGAGGGCATGTCAAAAGGTAATTTCCCTTCGGGATTGAAGTTTCCAAAAAGGATATCGAAAACAGCATGGTCCGAAGAACCAAAATTCACCAGTACAGCCCCGGCATGTTCAACAATTTCCGTTAAAATGGCCGGGCGTTCGAGATATGTGGTAATCACAGCAGGTTTTTTATTGAGCAGTGACAGGATTGGCCCCAGTTCGTCATCGGTATAATAGAGGCGGCCTTCGCGGAAAATTTCAATACCGGCGATGCGTCCATAACCCGGATCATATGGCGGCTTGATGTTGAGTATAATGACATCCGCTTCATCTGGATCATCTACTATCACTCCAAAATCTGAGGCCACAGACGGGTTGTACCCTTCCACATAAAGTTTCAGACTGCCGCTTTCAAGAGGAAGCAACGGTTTGCCGTTAACGATTTGATTGGTAAGCAACACCTGTGAGCGGAGCTGCGATTCATATCCAAGGCGTATTGCTTCATCCGTTGCGAGTTGTTCATCAACACGATCAACATCCACATAAGGATTATCAAACAGGCCAAGACGGAATTTCAGGGTCAGCAGCCTTCTGACAGATTCATCAATGCGGCCTTCTGAAAGCAGCCCTTTATTTACAAGTTGTACGATCTGTTCCGGTGAGGATTCTCCGCCAAACTGGTCTACACCAGCCTCAATTGCTTTTGCTGTGCGTTCAGGCGGCGATAAATGTTCAACACCGTATGCCCTTGGTTGCATCAGTTCGAACCCGAATATTTTGAGTGGATTAATAAGATTCCAGTCAGTGCAAACAATCCCTTCAAATCCCATTTCATCTCTGAGAAGTTCAGTAAGAATTTCCCGGTTAAACCCAAATGCCACATCCTCGCTGGTCTGGCCCACAGGCACACCATAATAGGGCATCATTTGTGCAGTTCCGGCTTCAATAGCTGCAGCGAACGGAATCAGGTGGTGGTCAAAATTGTTACCGGGATAAGCCTGGTCTTTTCCGTACTCAAAATGGGCGTCCCAGCCGTTTTTCTGCGGACCGCCTCCGGGAAAATGTTTCGTCATTGTAGAAACGCTTGTCGCGCTGAGTGAATCGCCCTGAAAACCCCGTATATAGGCTGCACCAAGTTCTGAGCTTAACCGGGCATCTTCACCAAAGGTTCCACTGATACGTCCCCAACGGGGTTCTGTGGCAAGATCCACCATCGGGTGGAGGGCTGTGTGGATGCCGATGGCGCGATATTCAGTTGCGGCAATTTCACCAAACCGGCGTGCAAAAGCCGTATCACCGATAGCCGCAAGGCCGATGGGTTCGGTCCAGTGAGAAAACGCGGGAGTGTGGACGGCAACGGCGGCGCCTTCGCTCATGGCTGTATGGCGCGGGTCTGAACTGAAGGTAACCGGTATACCAAGCCGTGTTCGTTCAGCCAGTTCCTGAATATGGTTTAACCAGACTGCTGCAAGTTTACCCTCCGGTATCATATACAGATTAAAAAAGTGCATGTGCTTGTTAAAGAGAGCGGATTCAACAGGTAGCAGGTTCATCGGGTTCAATGCCCCGGCGATTCGCCCATCTTTACCCGGGAAAATAAAGGTGTGGTACATCAGTCCGGCTTTCTCTTCGAGTGTCATTTGGTTCAACAGATCTTCAACCCTGATTTCAACCGGGAGGCGCAGGTCTTCGTAGGGGTCGAGGATGCCGTTTTTGTTCAGATCCCTGAATGCCATTCCATCCACATAAATTGTATCGGCCGGCGGACCCATCCTGGATTGGGCCTTCCAGATGGGAACCGCCCTGCTTAGATAAAACCAGGCGAAAAGAAAAAGAATCAATGCAGCTACAAAAATGAGAAAATAAATAAATAGTCTGAATGCTGTTTTCATGATAGATCGGAAGTTGTTTATTACACATATTTACCCAAAGTTTAGATGTAAACCAACAGAATTTGGCGTTCTATACTAATCCTTTTACTCAGTAATTGACTTAATATCATTGTCATCCTAAGCAATTAATTTTATCAAAAAAGCAGGCAACACCATATGAGAGATGACAGAAAAAAAACCGAATATCAAAGGGGAGGATAAGTGAATAAGAAACAATTGCCGTCTGCTTTAGCTGACGGATAGATAAGCTTCAAAAAAATAAACCCTGAGTGAAGATTTTAGGAAAACTGAGAAAAAGAGTCGAGGGGTTCATGGCAGGATGTTTAAGCCAACTGTTAGCTTATTACGAATCAACCTGTGGTAATAAAGCTTTTACACGATCAATCTTATCAATGATATTAGACGCACTGCTATTTTCTGCGCGTTCAATCATATTCTTAAGATGCTCCATGTCAAAATAGCCAAAGCTCTGGATGTTTTTTTCAAGCAGCAGAAGCGCTGCATCATAATGGAATAATCCTTCATCTTCTCTGTTTTCATTTAGCAGGCTGAATGAGTACATGATCTGTGTGTTGGCCGTCCAATTATGTTCGGAGCCAAGAACCCGCCCGAACATAGCAAGAGATTGGCTCAGGTGGTCTGTTGCCTGATCAAAGTAGCCAAACGTAAAATAAATATTACCCAGTGTTCTGTGTACCGTAGCTACGCGCCAGCTTTCTTCACCATATACTACCCGGTTCAGGTGTAATAAAATATCACCATACCTGTTAATTTCTTCATATTTAAATTGGCGTGCCAGAATGGATAATAAATTCCCATAAATCACAATGGTATTAGGATGTTCATCCCCATAGACAAGCCGTGTTACTTCAAGTGTCTTAAGAAAATATTCTTCAGCCAGTGGAAAATCGTCTTTTGACAGGTATACAAGTGCAAGATTATTGAGTGCTGATGTATACGTTGGATAGTCGGATTCAGGCTTTCTTTCAATTTCATCGATAATTCTAATGTAAATTTGTTCAGCTTCATCAAGTCTATCCAAAGACCGGTAAGCCTGGGCAATTGTGTTCTGAAGATATAAATAAGACTCATCCGGCTTTTCTCTCAAATAGATTTCATAGCTTTTTTCCAGGAAAAAGAGAGAAGAATCCGGCATCCCTGTAGCCTGGTAGCTCGCTCCTAGATTAAACAGGATGCTTGCATAATTCAGTGGATATTGGCTGGAAAGATTTTCAAAATATGGCAATACTTTCTTTAGTTGCCTCACGGCGCGTTCGTAATCTCTCCGGTTTTTCAGATATGCACCCAGTTTCATGTCAGAATATGCAACCTGGTAACTTTCTTCATCAAAATAATATCTGGATAGTGAATCGGCTTGCAGAAAAAAAACTTCGGCTTTTTCATAATCGCCCAATTTCGTAGTGGCATCGCCAAGCGCAAACAGTAATTTGATTTTGGTTTCCGGATTCATGTTGTCATCCCCAAACCGCTCAGTAGCCCGTACTAACAAGTCGCGTGCGGTAATATCGTTCTCAACATTTTCTGCAGGATCGGATGATTCGAACAGAGATACCAAAAAATCCGTGACAGCTGTGGCTGTTTCCGCTTCAAGCTCAGCCAGTTTAATCTGCTCATCGAGTGTTCGGATGTGATATGTGATGAATGTGGCGGTTATTAAAATTAAAGCCATCACGATTGCTATGGTATACCGGTTTCTGTCAAGGAATTTTTTTGAACGGTACCGGTAATCACCCTTTTTAGCATGAACCGGTAATTTTATTTCAAACCGGTGCAAATCCTCAATAAATTCAAATGCCGATTGATACCGTTCAGAAGGCTCTTTTCTCAGAGCTTTCATCAAAATGGCACTCAGGTCCTCGGGAATGATTCCAATATGCGGATTTTGATTTTTTACCGGACTCATTGGTTCCTGATTCTGGATAATTCCCCGTGCTTCACTCAGGGTTTTATTCTTAAAATCATAAGGAAACCGGCCGGTCAGCATTTCATATAAAAGGATACCCAGCACATAAATATCTGTATTTGTGGAGATATCATTACCGGAAATTTGTTCCGGGGCCGCATATTGCAGGCTGAGCAGATACTGACCCTGGCGGGTCTGCAGGTGGGAGAGGCCGTCTGGGTCCTCATCCATCATTTTGGCTATTCCAAAATCAAGAATTTTTACATCCCCGTGAGCTGTTACATAAATATTCCCGGGTTTGAGGTCACGGTGAATTACAAGCTGGGAATGTGCGTATTGCACTGTTTCACAGATAGTTTTGAAAATTTTAAGCCGATCGTCGATCGAAAGATTATTGGATAAGCAATACTCATCAACCGGGAGTCCCTCCACGTATTCCATAACAAGGTATGGGCTTCCGTCCTTTGCCATACCTCCATCCATTAACCGGGCGATGTTGGGATGATCCAGCCTGGAAAGGATGATTTTTTCAAGCCGGAACCGTTCTCTCATATGCGGGGAGTAAAGGCCATTTCTCAGAAATTTAAAAGCGACCTGTTGTTCAAACTCACCGTCTGTTCGCTTAGCCCTGTAAACGGTTCCCATTCCACCTTCGCCGATCATTTCAACTAACAGATAAGGACCGATTTGCTGGTTTAGTAAATTGGCGGATGAGGCTGATTCAATCGCCCCGGCAACTTCACTTACGATTCCGAAGTGTTTTTGTAGTCCGTCTTCAAGGAAACCGCTGTCTTCAGCCAACTCGATAGAGGCAAGATACTCGCATGCATCACGGTATAAAGTATCGTGCACGGAACATTCTGTTTTAAGAAAATCAACCCGTTCGTCTTTCGCTAAAAGAAGGGCCTGATCGATCAACTTTTCTATTCTGTCCCAATATTCAGTTGGGGTCATGAATTATATTTTTGTATGGTGAATGGGAGTATTTTCTGATTGATTAAGCGAAATTTATTGATCAGCCGGCTCAAAAAAAGTCATATTTTCATTCGAAGTTCATGATAAAGCCATCCTCGTGCTTTTGTCCAGTCTCTTTTTACAGTTGCTTCTGAGGTATCCATCACTTCAGCAACTTCTTCAATAGTCATGTTTCCAAAAAAACGGTATTGAACCACGTCTGATAAACGCTTGTTTAATTTCTCAAGTTTGGTGAGGGCATCATCAAGCCGAATCAATTCTTCAGCCTGCCCCTCCGAATTGAATAGTTCTTCAATAAACGTGTGTTTTTCTGAATGTCCGCCCCTTTTTTTGGCAAATTTTTTCCGCGCGTAATCAATTAATAACTGCCTCATGCAAATTGAAGCCAGGCCATAAAAATGAGCCCTGTTTTTCCAGTCAACATTTTTTTTATTGACCAAATCTATAAAAAGTTCATGAACAAGGTCTGTCTGGGAATAGGTATGGCCAACCGGCTCTTTGGCCATCTGTTTATTTGCAAGATCTTTTAACTGGCTGTAAACAAGTGAAAAAAGTTGGCTGTAAGCAGCATCAGATCCCTGCTTAACTTCCAGCAGGAGTTCAGTGATGTTGTGGTTCATAATACAAATGATACTTAATTCTATTCAATGGAAGGCTGATGCTTCTGAATAGGTTCAATTGGGGAAAGCTTTTCATGATGGAGTCTTTTAGCAATGAAGTGCTGACAAAACGCATGAAATGTTGAGACAGAATAAGAAATTTTATGTTCCGAAACATCAAAATATTTGCATCATGTGACCCAAATCGAGCCTGTTTTACGCTAATCATAAAAAACCGGCATTGCCCGAAAAAAGTAAACTAAAAATCCATCAATACAGGTATCAGAATATGAACATCAAAAAATATTTTTTCGCTAAAATTTTAAAAACGTTCCTGCTTTCGGGGATCTTTCTTGGTTTATTCGCCGGTTGCAGCGATAACCCTACATCGAATGAAAAAGATGACATACCCTTATTTCCTGATTTTGAACAAATCCAGATGGATGTATCCTATTTTTTACAGCGTCCGCCTTTTAAAGTGAATGATAATAATGCCCTCAATGACCAGGCTTACTCTGAAGCCTATACACACGCCGTTACTGCGGCCAACCTTGTGAATATATACGGTGCTACCGGATTCGCATATTTAGGACTTGTAGAATTGGCTCAGCCACAATTTTCAGATAATATGTGGAACTGGGTCTATTCTTATCAGACCCAGGGAGTATTTACCGAGATGAAGCTTACATCCAGACAGGCAAACGCTGGGAACGACTGGAGCCTGTATCTTACCATCAATATCACAGACGGTGAATCCATCAACAATCTGAAAATTATGCAGGGCTTTACAAGTGATGATGGTAGCAGTGGCAGATGGAGCCTGTTTCCTGCATTCCAGGAAAGCACAACACCCATTATGGAATTCGAATGGAATAAGAAAAGCGATTCTGAAATGGATATGTTATTTAAAATATTTGCTGAAGACAGTAATAGCCAGGTTCCCATATTTGAGATTAATTACAAAGCTGATAGCCCTGATTATGTGATTGATTATATAAACCGGGAATCAGAATGGGAGAAGGAAATATTCTGGAATACCTCAACTTTAACGGGATTTATTATTGAAGATGGTACAAAAAACTGCTGGAATCAAAATCTTGAAACAGTAGCCTGTAATTGAAATGCAGATATGTTTTACCGGCAGGATCAAGATAAAGTAGATGATCCTGCCGGTTCATATGGGTGTTGAGTCGTAATATCGGACGAATTTTTTTAAAATCAGGTTTAACACTTGCCATTTAAGGTATTTAGAGCCATTTTTTATGTTGTAAATGCTACAACTTAACAGGAGGACTTCTATTGGCTACACACGAACTTGCAGGTAAGAAAGCACCGCACACCATACTTGAGAATATACCAAGGCTTATTACATCCTATTACAGCAAAAACCCGGATCCAACCAATCCACTTCATGCTATTAGTTTTGGCACCTCAGGTCACCGGGGAACAGCTTTGGATTCCACGTTTAATGAAGATCACATTCTGGCAATCAGTCAGGCTGTTGTGGATTACAGACAGAAAAATGGAGTGAAAGGTCCGCTCTTTTTGGGGATGGATACCCATGCACTTTCGGAGCCGGCTTTGGTCTCGGCTATAGAGGTGTTTGCGGCCAATGGCGTAGAAATACGTTACCAGGAAGGCTTTGGATATACGCCAACACCTGCCATTTCTCATGCCATTCTCACCTGGAATA
>SKKO01000232.1 GCA_007123715.1 Balneolaceae bacterium
CGAACAAAAGCCAGGTATTACGAAGGCTGCTTGTGATAATCAGAAAGGACCAGGCGTTACTGTAACTTGGAAGAAAGGAGATTGTTAGTGTTCTAAATAATTAACGGTATTTCGAAAACCTTCAGACACCTGTATATCGAAGTTTCAACGCAGGTGTGACTGGACGCATGTGGCTACTGACGACCCGACGGATTATGCCCACGGTGTTGGAAGTCCATACGAAAACAATATGACCGTAGAATTTGATGATGATGGAACTGTTCTGTGGGTGAACGGCCCGTTTAATGAGAAGTATTACCGGCAGCCATAGAGGATTGTCTTGTGATCCACTAATGGTCAAGAGTATTCTCCGGAACCGTGCTGCGAGCAAAGCAGGCCCATATCTTGTTGATTATCGGGCCTGCATTCGTTTCTGCAAAGGCTCGTCGGAGACCGTAGCTACATTGAGTACCTTCTGAGCTTGTAAGGATTAGGTAATTATTTAAATTAGTGTAATTAATTCAAACCCTGATCTCAAAAACGGTCGGGGTTTTTTATGTCAACTAATTTTTTGTAAGGGATTCCGGTTTCTCGGTTCATATAAGAAACAGCATCGGACTCACCTTGTGCATAAATAAAAAAAAACAAAGCGATAAATAAAACATAATCCAACCAATCTTATGAATCAAAAAAACACAACACCTAGAATTCGGGCTGGAAACTGGCTGACTCTTATGAAGGGATGTACCCTGATGCTGGCCATGACCCTGATAGTAATCGGGCGTGATTCCATCGTGGATCAGAATACAGATGCCGATTCCGGCATTGCAACAAGTGATATATCAGGGGTTTTATCAGTGGAGGTATCCCCGGTTACGTGTATCGATGCCGATGAATATAATAAGGTGCTCGATATGAAGACCGTTGAATGGGGAAATAAAAAGAATCCATTTGAAAAAACAGTTTAGATTGAATTCTACAATACGCTTACCAAGTTTGTACTCAGGGTGAAGAGCACTGAGATGATTGCCGATGTGCTGATGGACGATGAATTCATCAAGGACTTTGATGGCACAGTAGCAGCAGATACCTGGCAGGAGTTTACGTTTGAACTTGGGGAAGATTGGGAAGCAGGTGATACATGGGCTTTCAGCCTAAAAGTTACCGGATCGCCCCCCCGGTATATTTCGAAGTTGACTACACGCTGCTTGGTGAATGTGTGACAGGTTGTGGCTCGGTCACATTTATGTATAACGGTAGTGAAGTAACCTATGGCACGGTGACGGGCGCCAATGAACACTGCTGGCTCGACCGCAATCCGGGTGCTGCCCAAGAAGCTGAGACCGGTACGGACGCCGAGGACTACGGTGATTATTTCAGGTTTGATGACGCCGTAAACGCTTGTCCGGGTGACTTCCGGTTGGCTACCGAGGCTGAGTGGGAAGCCGAGATCGCTAGCTGGGAGTCTGAAGATTCAGCCGGAGCCTTCAAGTCCCCACTAAAACTGCCTGTGGCGGGCTACCGATCCAGCGAAAGCAATGGTTGGATCATTGGTAATCGCTACAACGGCCACTATTGCTCGGATACCGTAGTAGATGGTTCGCGCTCTCGGAGCCTGCACTTCGATATTAGCAGTGCCAGTTTGGACAGCGACTTCCGCGCGAGCGGACTCTCCGTCCGCTGCCTCAAGGAAGTCACTTCTGATTGATTCTAGCACATCCGCCCCTTCATCATGCCGTCCCGCCAGGGCGGTCGTATTTTTTACAATCAATCCTGCCAATTCTGTTAGAAATGAATCCGGGGGAACTGCCGAATTATGACAGATTATAGGTATAAGAACAATGAATCTGAACCTTAAATCTGAATACCATGCCTATCACACGCGAAAAACACTTCAACATCACATCGGTACACCGGGATGACCGGGAGCAAGCCGGATTTGATGCTTCACAAGTTGATGACGCTGCCATGGAGCATTTAGCTTCCAAAATGGCCGATGATTACTGTGAGCAGCTTTTCTGGGATCATTTGCCGATTATTGCTGAAATCGTGGGGATTCCCCGGAGATAGAGAGGCCACGCCTCTCTTTTTAGGTTGGGGTTTTGTTGTAATCTGAATGGTTATTCAGTTTATTCCGGACAAGCGGTACCACAATTCAGTTTCATTTTCAGTGGAAATTCTCTCGTGCAATGTGATTATTTGGGAATGATGATTTCCCAATTCAGTCTTAGATTTGTAACATTTTTTGTAACACTTATATTCAAAATACCTCTATTATACATTATTTTAAAGGTTTTAGCCTGACTACGTATCAAGGTGGTTACATGTTCCCGCGTAGCGATCCCTTCGGGAGAATCTTGTCGGGTGTACTTTTTAAAGCTCCGTTTTCTATGAAGAGACCGGAGCTTTTTTGTTTTATGAACATGGTAAATAAATCCCAGGCGTTGATGTTCCGAAGCAGTGCTTCGTGAGCTCCCATCTGTTGGGCGTACCAGTTCCAACAGGCGATTTCTAATCAAAAGAAGTTTTGTTGATGGAATTGTTTTTGACAACTTAATCCCAGGCGTTGATGTTCCGAAGCAGTGCTTCGTGAGCTCCCATCTGTTGGGCGTACCAGTACAAACGGACGATTTCTAATCAAAAGAAGTTTTGTTGATGGAATTGTTTTTGACAACTAAATCCCAGGCGTTGATGTTCCGAAGCAGTGCTTCGGGGGAGAATCGCATTCGGATGGGGGGCGGCTTAGGTTACGTTGAGTCCAAGAATCATCATGAGAATGAAGTTGCCAATAATATCAAAAGCAACTATTTTTCAATGCCTTGCGTAGGCAGTTTCTTTTGCCTGCTTAATTTTTCAAACTACATTTATAGGCATTATGAAAATATGTAATCATTTATGTGTTTTATCTGTCATAACTTTCATTGGCTTATCCGCATGCAGTGTTACAGGTAGTAATGATCACAGCGATATTCTTGATAATGGCCCGTTCTTTTACTCACTTCAGGGCGACCTTACAATGGATATTTCAGCGGAGGATTTTGACCTTAGATCAGAATGGGCCAGACTTGAGAGCGAAACACTGAATGAGGTTCAGGTCGGATTTTTTGCTTCACAAAGGGATACCGTTGATGGCATTGTTACATCGAAGAGATATAGCATCACTATTGTAAAACATGAGTCCTGGCCTGGAAAAGGCGAATATTCGGTAGCAGACATCAGAAGTGTAAGGAATGGGACAAGCAGCGATTTTTTTGTAAATCTGTACTCATTGTACAGGGAACAGAGTTTGGAGGGGATCGCGGAGAATCATTTTTTTCTGGAAGATTACGTGTTCCATGCCTCCGGTGGAAGTATCGAAATTACTACATCTAACTCAGAAGCGCTCCGCGGTCATTTCAGCCTCTCATTCGATATGAATGAAAAAAGAACCTGGGATACCGTAGATGAGGTGGTTGAGGGCCCTTCGCAGAATGCACTGACAGTTCAGGGACAATTTGATGTAGATCTTAGAACGAGCCGCGTCGATCTTTTATCACCTTTTTAAAACTCTGCTGATAAACAGTGACAATTAACACAATCACCGTGAGCGGTATCACATACCAGATCATTACCGAACTGAATACCGGAAGCGCATCATGGTGTGTTGCCGCCAGTATCAGGTAGAGCGTGTAGGCGGAATAGTATCCCAAAAGGAGGATACCTTCACCGCGGCTGATGATCACTCCGGTGAAAAATATGGGCAGACAAGCCAGGGCTACGACAATCATTATCGGAATATCGAATCGTATTAATGAATCTGATATATCGATCCCGCCGGCAGCCATGAAAATATTTAGAAACCACCCCTTCTTTTTTACTGGAGTCTCACCTTCTTCTACAGGTTCAAAGTTTCTTCGGCTACCTACGATTGAATAATTCTCTCAACTTGACCCACCTGTTTCACTCGAAGCTGACCCACTTCATCATCGGTGGATACGGCCATTTGGTTTTATTTCCGGCATATTGCCCCTTTCCACAAACCCCCAAACCGCCTCTGTCAAACACCGGCATGGAACTCGGCAAGCTTCGTTCCATGGCTTTACTTGTTAGGCGGGAAAATAGTGGTTGCCAGCAAATGATTAGGTTTCGTCTGCTCAATAGCCCCTACTGCAGCCATCTTATGACCTTTCAAATTCTTCCCGCTGGCGTTTGTGTCGTTCCTCAATCATCTCCATGTGTTCCCATGCCTCTTGAGGTCCCATCCGTTGAAGTTTTATGAATGTCTCTGCTTGTTCCCTCTCCCTTTGTTGTCTCGCCTCCAATTGCCTGAGTCCAAGAACCTTTTCATCTTTTTGTGTCTGTGGTTGTTGGGCCGGGGCATCTTTTTGAAGGTTCAGCGCAGTGCTATTTTGCATCAACTTTTGCTTCCGGGTACTAAGGGGATCAATCAAACTCAGTTCTCCTTGTGAACTCAACACCCACAATTCACGAAACTCACGGGGAACACCGATGCTGCAGGCAGGTTCCTGAACAATGGCAGAGATATGAGTACCGGGATGCGATAGTGTCTCCATCTCTATCTTCATCGGGTTTTTTGGATGTGTGATGAACTCAAGTATACCCCGGGCAGGCCCGGCCACCACACGCCATATCTTTGGATCCTGTGAGAGATGCTCTATTCTGTAAGGGATGCTGGCAGGATGAACCCGGCCTTGGACACTGGCTATTTGTATCTCACTCCCTTCTCCATGAACATTGGAATAATCCAGGCACCAGTGTACGGACACGTCGATCCAAAGAGGAATTCGGTGCTGCTCGTGGGGCTCTTTTTGGATACGCGCCTGTAAAAGCCTCCTGATCAGTGAGGGCAAAGACAGTTCAAACTCTAGTTCTCTCTCGCCTGCTGCAACCAGCAAACCTGAAGGCAGGTACGCGAACTGATCCTTTTCGTGCGCCCCAAAGCCACCCCCCCAAGCCCCGAACTCCCAGTCGCGCAGCCTGTCAACTATCTCTTCACTAAAGCCGTGTTGAACACGACACAACGTTTTGGAAAACGCCCTTATCGTCACCGGCGACAAAGCTGGCAACATATCAGGGGTAACTGCATCAGTCCCCTCTTCATAAACAAGGTCTTGAATAAAATCGTCTCCAACAAGTACGTTGTGTATAAGCGGTTCTTTTTCTATTACATTGGAAGAAAGTTTTAGTGTGATACTGCCGCTCACAGTATACAGATCCCGTGAATGCAGATCTCCGGGATATACAACAAATTTTTCAAATTCTTCATGCGACACTCCTGTTCCCTGTTCATAAACCGCAGCATTGCCCTGGTACAAAACATCCCCGGCCCATGTACTTTTCCATTTGTTTCCAGGATCAGTGTCACCCAGTACGATATCATCATCGTTAATACGACCTCCTTCAAGATTAAGCTCTACCTCATAGCGCTGGCCATTTTCAGACACCGTTAGAAGATACTTACCTGGCTCTTCAAAGGGTATGATACAATAACCTTCATCATCGGTTCGCCCCTGGAACTGTAACCTCCTGGCCTTTTCCTCCAGATGCACGCTGGCGTTACGAACTATTTGACGATCGGGATAATAGATGTAGGCGGCGATCATATGTAGCCGTATGGTGCGAAGCGCGTCGACCACGCTATGGCTCCACGCGCTTCCTCTTGATGCTGGCAGGGCTCGGCTCAGAATATCCCGGAACTTACCTTCCCAGTAACAGCGGCGGCCACCATCCCCTTCAAGGCTCGGGTGCTTGTACAGGCGAGCGTGAATGTCAAGGTCAATGGGTGCAGTGAAGCGGCAGAAACTATTTGTACCCAATCCAATATGTGAGACCGGAACTGGTTCGCCGTTCACTTCCAGCATCCCCTCATTAAACTCAGCAGGCATACTAATCCGGTAACCTGCCAGAGGCTGCTCCGGGACGCGCTGATTATGTACTTCCAAAGCAGCGGCAAAGGCGTTAACAAGAGGCATAGGTTTTTCACTACTGTTCATACGAGGTTCTGCTGTTTCGCGGATTATCCGGGATATCATCTCACCATCCAGGTCCGGGTTGATTCGTAACAATAGTGCAGCCACACCTGCAACATGCGGAATTGCCAGGGAATTCCCACGATCTTCATTGTAGCCGGATAGATTGTTCAGTACCTCCTGCTCACCGCCGGATGCGTAAACATCTACATCGTCCTGCCCATTATACAAAGGGTCAACAAAATCTGCCCATATCGAGGTGGGAGGAAGTATGCTCCCTGTCACAAGAATACTCGATGGCCGCGAAGACATTTGTTTGATGGCCGCCGGAAAGCACTCTTTGGCTAGTATCTTCTCCTCATTGTCTCCAGCAACAATCAGCAATCCACCGTTACCAAGGAAGCTATCTACAGTCGAGAGGAGGTATTTCCTCGCAAACTTCTCAGCCATTTCCTTGCTCATTTTGCCGGAAGAGCTTTTGGAAATACTCAGGATCCGATAGTTTTGCGGCTCTTTGACGATATCCTTGTTGATCATATTTATGGCCTCGGTAATTCGGCCAAACATTCTGTTAAAAGGTACACCAACATATGGAGCGCTTGACCCGGCATGGTCCTGCCAGACCCAGCCGACCTTAAACGACTTGATTTTTGCACCCGGGCATACCCCGGCACGACCATGTCCGGTGTTGTGGGCCGCTGCAATGATACCCGCGACCTTTATACCGTGCCCATTATTATCAACGGACTTATCCAGATCAATCTCGTCGAATGATACAAAAGGACGCAGATCCGGATGCCCTCGATTTAACCCGGTGTCGATAATACTAACCGTCTGCTCCGGCACCGTCGCAGGCACCAGCCAAGCGCCTGGATCATCTATTACCTCCAATGCCCATAACCGGGGGCGATACTTGGAGTCAGCACGTTTACCCGGGTTACCAATAGGTGGAACAATGCGAGGGTTGTTAGGGTATCCGTGTTTTATTTTGTTCATAAGGCGCCCCCTTTTACCCGACTGATAGGAACTTGTCTCGGCACGATTGCTTTTTGTGCCGCCTAACGGCCCTGCGTTTTAGCCGCAAGCCTTTCGAGTAAAGTTAACGTATTTGCCCTTTTTAGCCAACTTTTAAGCCAACCAAAAACCGGGGGCGAGTCTGCTTGAAGCCCTTGTTGAATGAAGCCGCTATGCGGCAGTCCATTCCCGCAATTTTTTTTGTGACATCCTCGATAGTGGGTCATAATATGCCTCCATAGCCTTTTAACTCTCAACTCATTTTGCCGCAGGCATATGGTTATAGTGTGGAAAACCATTTGTTCAAAACTAAAACAACAGTATCAATTATCCGCAACAAATGTTTGCCTATTCTTCTATATTGGCATGTAATGCTCAGGTATATATATGCGTTGTGTTATTCAAAACAACTTCTGAGATTTTGAACTTAAAACAGACC
>SKKO01000022.1 GCA_007123715.1 Balneolaceae bacterium
GCTTAAATGCAGAGCCATTCTTCAGAATAATATTTCCTTCAGAAAGAAGTCCAATCTTTATATATAAGTTATATCTGAACTTTTTCAAATCAGTTTAGGAAGTATGCAGCCATCGTTTCAGAATCCGGGATCAGTATTACCTTTTGTCAAACTCTCTGTTAATAATGTATTCATGGCAACAGAAATCCAGTTCAATTCTCAGGATAACTATATTTCTGCGACAATTGCCGATAGCATTTTTTATCTTGCGAAGATACATAACAAGAAACGGCGTACGACAACTCATGGAAAAGAAAAAGCTTTTAGTGCTCATAATTACAGCACTTTCTATTATTATTTTTACTTCAGGCTGCACCACAGAAGAATCGTCAGAACAGGCAGATAAACCACAGATTATGGTCCCTAATGCTATTGCTTCTGATGGAGAGGCACTGTTTGACACTCCGAACCTCTATATGAATGATTTCAGTAATGCACTTCATGCCATTTTCATGGTTGCGGGTAATTCAAGGGCATCAGAGTACGGGCATGATAACTATCGCCCCGAACTCTATCCTGATGAGATGAACAGATGGGCCGGGGAATGGCTGGATCTGATGCACAGCAATGATCAGTTCTTTAACAAGAATGGCAGGTTCGTTAACAGGTATGTTGAAGGGCCGGGCGGGTATGAATCATCAGGGGGGCTGGATCTTTCCATCTACCCTCACCTGGTTTATGCGTACCATATGCACCATCGCGGCGACCGGTTTGATGACCCCCTACTTTTCGAGCGTTTATCTCGTGAAACAACTGTCTACATCACCATGCCTGGCAGATATTTACTCTCTGAACGATTTATTGGTGGTCGCTTCAGTCATGAAGACGGATCTGTGGATCACCGCAGCATGGCTTATGGCCTTGGGGGAATTCATGGCCATGGTTATGCATGGATTGTATGGGCAAAACCGGATGGTGAAGATAATATGGGACTGATCACCGAAGAAGCCATGGAAGCCTGGCTCGATTACAGTATCGATGATATGCTGCAAACCTACCGGATGATTGGATCCGTTCTGAATGATGCATGGCGTGAGGAAGCCTCAGTTTATGATTTCGGTGACGGAACCACCTGGCAGCTTGATGCAATCGGAGCCATGATTCGCGGGAAAAAAGTGATGTACGATGCTCTCTATATGTTTGGTGATGACACGGACAAAGAGCTCGCACGGACAACATTTGAAAGAACCGCTAAACTGTTTGAAACGGCCATTGAATTAATTAAGCCGTGGGGTCTGCCCGGCAGGATTGAATTTACCCCGGATGGAGCAGTTGCAGCATCTGCAGAAGTAAACCTGTATGACTGGTATCAGTTTTTAAATCACTTGGGAGGCGGTTTCTCTTTCGACCGTGAACGCGAAGGCACTTCACAAATGATAAACCGGTACAGGGCAAGCCTTGGCCCTGTTTTTTCCAAAATGTATGATGATGGCCTGCTCGGTGCATTGGAATTCCATTTAAATGAACAAAACAGAATTGTATCCGTAGTCAGTTACGAGGATGGCTCTGTACTCGATAACAGGCTCACAGTTTCAACACTCGGAATGTTTATTACTGCTGCGGGAAATATTTATACCAGCGGTGAGTCGTTTGCCCGTGCAGACGAATGGGATAATGTACCGTCGGATGTTGCTGAACGCTCCCGTTTCCTCTACGATATCAAGTTTGATCACTTTGGGCTGCTTGAAACGGCGATAAACCAATAGCCATTAACGACAGGTTTCTCAATAAAATAAGAAGCATCTGATGAATTACTTGCAAAGTCAACTACTCCAGGATCTTGCCGCGCTGCTTCCACAGGAAATGCAGAATGAGTACGCTGTGGAAGGAATTGCCCTTGCCATTATTTTTCTCATTTCAGGCATCGTTCACATTATTATCCGTTATTGGATTATCAAACTGTTGCATAAACTGGATGAGCGAACTGCAACGGAATGGTATGCAGTAATTTTAAAACATAAACTCCCGCAAAGGGCATTGTTTATGGTGCCGCTGCTCATTATTTACAACGGGCTTGGGCTGCTGCCGGAAATCACATCCATTCTTACGGATTTCGTAATACGAATCGCAGCAGCAATTATGATTCTTGTGGGTGCGCGGGTTTTTGACGCATTTCTTTCTTCTGTGCATACTCTTTACCTGATGAGCCCCAAAGAAGACAAGGCTCCTATCAAGAGCTATATCCAGCTTGGGAAAGTAGTGGTTTATGTACTGGCAGGTTTTTTTATTATTTCGAGTCTTGCGGATAAATCACCATGGTATTTTCTCAGCGGTATTGGTGCAATTATGGCCATTATCTTGCTGCTATTCAGAGATACACTTTTGTCGCTGGTAGCGAGTGTTCAGCTAACCAATAATGACCTGATCCGTGTGGGCGACTGGATTGAGATGCCGAACTTTGGTGCTGATGGCGATGTAATCGATATTGCGCTGAATACCGTCCGTGTTCAGAACTGGGATAAAACAATCACCGTTATACCAACGCATAAATTTCTGGATCATAGTTTCAGAAACTGGAGGGGGATGCAGGAATCGGGCGGACGAAGAATCATGAGGGCACTTAATATTGATATTTCATCTATCCGATTCCTTACCTATGATGAAATTGAGCGGTTAAAAACATCCCACCTTCTTGAAAATTATATCAGAAATAAAATGGATGAGGTGAATCAGTATAACCTGAAACACCTTAAGGATGGCCGGTCAACACTTACTAATGGAAGGTGGCTTACGAATATCGGTACCTTCCGGGCATATATCATCGAATACCTGAAGAAACACCCGCGCTCAAACAAGAATCTGCTGATGCTCGTTCGGCAGCTCGAACCAACGGAACGTGGCCTTCCCCTTCAGATTTATGTGTTTACCGATACGATAGTATGGGTTGAGTACGAATCTATACAGGCTGATATCTTTGATCACCTGATTGCTGTGGCTCCGGAATTTGGTATCAGAATATATCAGGAACCAAGCGGTTTTGATTTCAGAAACCTGTTGATCCACAATGATTTATTGAATGTAAACGGCCGCAAAATCCGGGCTTAATCTGCATGAATCTCAAACATTTCCGGCTGGTATAGTGCCCGGATTCCACGGTAAATCAGCGACGGAATGACAGACATGTGAGATTCGCCGGGTATAATTTCAGACGTTATTTGCAGTTCGTCGTAGTTTCTTTCAAGCAGTGTTTGAACCATTCTGTACTGCTGCTGAATCGCTTGCTGAAAGCTTCGTTTCTGCTGTGATAGCCTATGCCTGCAATTGCAAACGGCGGCACAGCCTCAAACTCGATCATGAGACGGGCCGCAAGAACAACCGGGAAATTCATGTTGCCGTCAGCAAAATTTAGTTTCTTGATGACATAGCTAAAATGTACTGCTGAATCTGTATTTTTGAAAAATTGTTAAAAATCAACCTGTTTCTCTGAAATCTTTAGTTTACTTTGATTCCGTAAATCAAAACCCTTAATCCTGACTGAACATCTAATCTGATTCGTATAAAAATGAGAACACCGCTACTATATCTTACTCTAATTATTTTTCTAAATGGTTGTATTACATACGAAACCAACGAATGGGAAAACGGAAGTTGGATTGATTTGACTTACGAATTTTCCGATGAAACTCTTTATTGGCCAACCTCCGGCACATTTAAAAAGGATACTGTTTTTGTGGGAATTACTGAGGGTGGTTTTTATTATGAATCGTTCGATATCTGTACGGCAGAGCATGGTGGCACACATCTGGATGCACCGATTCATTTTTTTGAAAACAGAAAAACGGTGGATCAAATTGAAATATCACAATTAACCGGAAGGGCAGTGGTAATCGATGTGACCGAACAGGTATCCGGTAACCGGGATTACCAGATATCTGTTGAAGATATTACGAACTGGGAGTCGATTCACGGAGTGATTCCAGACAATTCGATTCTACTATTCCATACAGGTATGGGTGCGTACTGGCCTGATGCAGTTCAATATCTTGGTACCGGGAAACGCGGGCCGGAAGGGGTTTCGGAGCTCAGTTTTCCGGGCATTCATCCGGATACAGCGCGCTGGCTGATTGAAAACCGGACAATAAATTCTATAGGCCTTGATACACCCAGCCTCGACTATGGTAAGTCTGTGCTTTTCGAAACCCATGTTACCTTATTTGAACAAAACATACCCGGATTTGAAAATGTGGCCAACCTGCACCTGTTACCTCCCGTCGGTGCGTACGTAATAGCGCTTCCTATGAAGGTAAAACATGGAAGCGGCGCACCGCTCAGAATGGTTGCACATGTAGTGAATTGAAATTCTTCGATCCTCTGCCATTCAAACCGGCGTCTGAAATACCTGTTATCATTGATCCACTTTGATGATTTGGCTTTCACCGAATTTATCATCTCTGAAACCTGAGGCACTTTGTCGATAGGTGAGTAACAACCCTCACGGATGCCCGAAGAAATCAGAATGTGGAATCCCTGGATTACTACATCACTCGTCCGCAGGCGGACTTTTGAGAAATGGGACATAAACAAGAATATTTCCTGGAAAAACTTCTCCTTCGCCACTAAATAATTATCTGTCTAAAAATCATTTTTATATTGTGGAAAAAAATATTTACTTAGCACATCTGAATGATCAACTAACCTAAATTTAATTTTTAAATCTATGTCTCCATTTATCGCAGAAATTATCGGTACGGCTATACTCATTCTTTTTGGAGGTGGTGTTGTTGCCAACGTTGTACTTAATAAAACAAAAGGAAATAGCAGCGGCTGGATTGTAATAACATGGGGTTGGGCAATGGGGGTATTTGTAGCGGTATTTGCGATGGGGCAATTCAGCGGTGCGCATATCAATCCTGCCGTAACCATCGGCCTTGCGGCAGCAGGATTGTTCGACTGGGCGATGGTGATTCCCTATATGCTTGCTCAGACATTTGGTGGATTTTTAGGAGCCGTACTGGTTTGGCTTGCCTATAAAGATCATTTTACAGCCACAGAAGATGAGGGAGTTAAACTTGCCGTTTTTTCTACCGGTCCGGAAATAAGAAACTATCCATCGAATTTTCTGACTGAAGTGATTGGCACGTTTATCCTGGTTTATGGTATATTTTTTATTGCAACACCCGGCTTTATATCGGTAAACGGTGAAATGCTGTCAACCATCGTGATTAATGGACAGGATGTAGGGTTTGGCCTGGGTGCATTATCCGCTTTGCCGGTTGCATTGCTGGTTCTTGGGATCGGCCTTGCATTGGGCGGGCCTACCGGCTATGCCATTAATCCTGCAAGGGATCTTGGTCCTCGAATTGCCCACGCAATCCTGCCATTTCCGCATAAAGGCAGCAGCGACTGGGCGTACTCATGGGTTCCCATTTTTGGTCCGCTTACAGGGGCACTTGTTGCAGCCGGGCTCTTTTTAATACTGCAATAAATGTTGCAGCTTAATTTTTACGGTTTTCTGCGTTTTCTTTTCCGAGAATTCGTTCAAGGGTAATTGCTGCTCCCCATAAACCGCGTTTACGCATGGCGGAGATCCATGATCCTGGTTTCAGGACGGAAAATATCACAAAAATGGCGGCGATAATACCGGCAGCCCGCAGCGGGAGGCCGGCCAGTTCGGCTGTTGATGAACCGCTAAATAACAAAATCACAAACACAAGTGCCAGAGGTACCCAAAAAGCTTTTTGGCGGTATTCGAACCAAAGTTTCCTGGCCCATCCGGCCTGTTCTTTTCCATCAACTGCCACTTTTTTAACGGGTTTGGTCAGTGCTTTTTCAAGGATTGCGGGCGGGCGTTTTCTCCACTGAAAATAACTGATCACAAAAGCGGAAAGGGTTCCTGTCAAAAAAACATAAAAAACTACCAGAACAGGCAGAGATACGATCGTAATGCCAAATTCTTGTGTAAACCAGAACTGAAGCTCGCCATAGGCATCAAGCAGTGCATTACCCAGAAGCAGGTACTGGAAGATAAATCCCTGCAATCCGGCCCAGGCCCCCACGCACCATGCCCCGATCGCGATTCCTGCACTATTCCATCCCAGCAGTTTAACCGATAAACCGAAAAGGCTTCCCTGCACGGCAATCGCTGTCATGGGCCTCAGTCGGTTACCGGCCGGGGATAATGCTTTGAGAGCAGCCGCAACATATGAAACCCAAATCACCAGCCAGGGCCTTGCCAGTTTGCTTCCTGCAAAAAAGAGAACAACAGCCTGGATGATGGACATAGGTACACCACGAAAGGGAATTTTTGTAGCATTCAGGATTGTACCCAGGCTTACTTCAATCGCGCCTGCGGCAGCGCCATACCTTCCGATTCGTTGCCAGTCTTTTGCAGAACTGCTCAGCGAGCAGAGCCTTTCAAGCGCGCGTTCTTCTTTGGCTTCAATAACCAGATCGAATGGCTGTCCAAGTTGTTCTTCAAGTTCTTCTTTGGATTCTTCCCGGATGGCAGCAATGATGATGGCCGGTCCGGTATCCAGAATCTGCTGCCAGTATACTGCAAATCCTTCTCCCTTAGCCTCAAGCCTGCCCAGTTCATCCAGAATGATTACTCCCGGTTTTTCATCCGCACCCTGTAAATCATCAATCCAGGTTTTAACTTCACTCCAGGCATCCTCATTGAATTGGTAGGGAGGTGTGCCGCTTCCGGTTCTTTCGCAGAGTAAAATCTCCCGGTTTTTCAGCGGCCATTTCAGCATATAACGCTGTGCCCCTGCATCAGGAATAGTTCTTCCGTCAGCTACTGAAAGCACACCGTCAAATGGTCGGCCTTCTCGCCGAAGGAAATCCATCAAACCGGCCAAGAGCCGGGTTTTACCGCTGCCCCGTTTGCCAGAGATGGCAATGAGCCATGGTTTTAATTTCGCATCAGAGTTACGAAGATCATTAGTTGAATTATTTGCTGTTTTTCTAATGCAATTCATTACCAAAATGTAGTTTATAGGATCAATCCTATTTTAAAAAAAAATCTGATGTCAGTTATTAAAGGCCTGAGATTTAGTTTTTAAAATTTTATTGACAAATATATAATTGATAACTAATTACATAAGTTTCTTAACAATAAGATAATTTGTAAGAGATTACACATTATCCAGATATTATCAGGTCGATAAAAAATTCATTTTATTGAAAATCGTTCGCAGATGAACTACACCTTTTTTGATTTTCTGCAACTTATCGGTTCATTAGGAATTTTCATTTTCGGAATGAAGGTGTTCAGTGACGGCTTGCAGAAATTTGCCGGCGGCAAACTCCGTGCAATTCTCAAAGGGATGACGCGAAACCGTTTAA
>SKKO01000056.1 GCA_007123715.1 Balneolaceae bacterium
CTGAAAACAGGGCTGTAAATATCCGCGAAACCATAAGAATCGCAAAAAAAGAATACCGGCAGGAATGGGAAACGGCTTCGGTTGATCACAAAGTAAATCCGGCGCTCTTCTTCGGCGAATTGAGACGCCAGCTGCGCGATGATGCGATCGTTACCGTTGATGACGGGAACCACACGTTTTTAACAGCCGAACTTTTCGAGGTCAGACAATCACGGCACCTGATCTCCCCGACTGATTTCAATTGTATGGGCTATTGTGTTCCCGCGGCCATCGGGGCAAAAATTGCAAACCCCGGTAAACAGGTGGCAGGTATTGCAGGTGATGGTGCTTTTTTGATGACCGGTATGGAACTATTAACCGCGGCGGCTACAAAAACCGGTGTTGTTATTTTTGTATTTAATGACGGTGAGTTGTCTCAAATTTCACAAGGCCAGAAGATACCGTATAACCGAAAAGTGTGCACTCAACTTGGAAATGTACACCTCGAAGGGGTCGCAATAGCAACCGGCAGCCGGTACATCAGAATAGAAAATAACAGTGAGCTGAAACCCGGGATCAGCGAGGCATTATCTTTTGCAGAGCAAAATGAACCTGTAGTGGTGGATGTAAACATCGATTACTCCAAAAAAACCCGGTTTACAAAAGGTATTGTAAAAACCAATCTCGGCCGTTTTCCTCTCTCCGAAAAAGTGAGATTTATTTCCAGGGCATTAATAAGGAAAATTACGGGGTGAAGGAGCAGATGAATGGCCTCCCCCATTAAAAACTTCCAATGTAGTAGGTTACTTCATTGCGTGTTGGTTCCCATCCGATCGAAATTCCGACATCAAAAGCGAGGTTGCTGAGCCTGAAACGGGAACGGATTCCTGCCCCGAATACCGAACGTGAACCAGCGAGTAAATCCTGCTCATTAAGATCCGTAACTGTCTGGGAAAAGAGTACAAGGTAAATATTCGAGAGATAGACCGGTACAAGAAGCCTGCCGTCATCAGGATGGGTAAGCGGAATGGTATAACGCGCATTCAGGATACCGACATTATTGGCCCCGATCAGCGGAAAACCCGAAAAATGATCTGAAAACTGAGACAGAACATTGAATACCGGCACATCGGTTTGAGTAAAAATTTCTCCGGATAAACGGAGAGATTGATTCCATCGTGAAAGTGGAGACAAAAATGTGATGGCACCTGCACGAAGCCCTTTACGCTGTGTAAGATTGCCGGTTATGGAGAGGCGGTCATTCTCTATTTGAATTTCATCGCTGTTCAGTCCGTATCTTCCTTCGGCAAAAAGAACCAGTCCGCTGTTAGGCTGTACATCGCGTATGAACTGGCGCAGCCTGAAATTAAAAATGGAACGAAATCCAGCCGTGTGACGTGTGCCAAATTCAGATATTGGAGAGGATGTGTTCTCTGCATCCAGAAACCGGATCTGCGAAATAAAATATTGCGGTTCCAGCAAAAGTGAGGTGAAGCGCACATTGCTTTCGAAACGCAGACGTACCGGAACTTTAAAAGAGCCCCCGCGGGATTGCTGCAAAACCAGAACGCGTTCCGGTTCATCATTTTCGTTGCCATTATCTGAATTTTCATTTCCGGTTCCATTTTCACGGACCCGGAAGCCGGTGAAGTTAGGTTCATTAAATAGTTCGGTTACAAATCCGGGAAAAAAGCGCTGGTTCCGGTAAGTCAGATTATACCAGATTCTGTCGGCATAATGATTCAGGTCAGCCGAGTAGGATTGCCGGCTCATCAAATCAGTACTTTCAAGTTGTATCCCGATCCGGTCGTAGCCCGAATCTGTTTCGTATGTCGGAACCCAAAATCGGGGTTTGAGCCACCCGATTCCGGTACGGTAAGGCTCAGGGTTCCAGGCTAAGAGATCCGGATCGATTTCCCTGTTCATAAGCGGCCGCTCAAGGAGGTTCCCGATTACGGTTGAATACTTCCACCGGAAGCGTTCAATTTCATGGTTCAGTGCCTGCTCACGGTGAAGCAGGAAAAGCCGCTGTTCGCTCAGTTCCTGGGCAATATAGGCTATGGTTCTGCCATCAGGTGACCAGGAAGCTTCGAATGCGTTATAAAGGCTTTCGGTGAGTTGAACAACTCTATCTGATGGCATGTCATACTCATACACATTCATAACCCCTGTATGATCACTCACAAACAGAAACGATTCGCCTGCCGGGTGCCAGGAGATGTCGTAGATGGAGCCATCTTGAAAAACGATATCAGGATGTCGTGTCAGCAATTCTTCCGTTTCACCGATGTCTTCAAACCAGATTGCCTGCACACCTTTTACCCTTCCGATGATAGCTGCAAGGGATGCATCGTTTGGATTGAGAGCAATTTGCACCATTGTTGCATGATCAGGCATGGAAAAAGTACGAACCAGCTCTCCGGATGATGCGTCTACCGATACCAGCCTCATTTCTTCACCGGCAGTCTGAACAGCGAATATTTCGCTGTTTGACCATTCAGGCGAGAAGGCCCGTTTTTTTTGCGTAATCTGTTCTGATTTACCGGTGGTGAGATCAAGGCGGTGAAGGTCTCCCCGGAAAAGATTATCATAGAGCAGATCTGCATGATATCGGGAATAAATGAGCTCCCTTTCGCCTGTGAGAGAATACTGGTAATCAGGAGTTATGGACACTTCATGAAAGAGATCAGCGCCCTCATTGGTTGTGTTGTAAATATAAAAACCGGTCGCTCTGTTACAGGAACGTGCATAAAAAAGCAGATTTTCGTTATCGAGCCAAAGGGGGCGGTTTAACCGCCTGCAGGTACCATTGAAAGGAACCCGTTCTGATAGTTCTGTGGTATTGCTGAGGAGTTCTGATGTGCGATGATTCTCTTCTTTTCTGTTCGCTTCACTGAACTGGCGATACAGCGTCCGGGGCCAGTAACCGGTAGTATGGCGAAGCGCTGTACCGAAGCCTAAAAACGGGTATCGGTAATGAAAATCAATGGACTGTTTCATGGCTGTTTCTCCGAACTCATTCAGCAGCCAATTTGTAAACTCATATCCGCCTATGTAGTGGCGGTCGAAAGGAGGTGTAAAGTCGGTTACATGCAGCAACTGGCCCATGGACCATTCGTGCCGGGTTTCTATCAGGGAGTTGAACTGGTTTCTGAAATAAGGATGATTTCCCCTGCCGGAGTTTGGGATGGTGCCATGGCTTTCGTGATGAACGGCAATACCTTCAAAAACTCCAAGCGGTGCCGCCGAATGCACCGAACGCCGGATATCCGGAGAAAAGAGGCCGAGATAGCGGGTAAATGAATGTGGGTTTACACTGAAATGCAATACATGGACCAATTCATGCGGTACCACCAGTTCGAGCCAGCTCCCGGTTTGAGGGTTCATGCTTTTGCCGATACTTGGGGATAATTCCACTTCTGAACGGAAGTTAAGAGGTGAAACAAACCCGTTGGAGAGGTCATTTTCCGGGTTCAGGATAAATGGAAAGTTTCGAATATTACCGCCTACCAGGTTTTGGATATCGTCATAATCACTTTCCAGAATGGCAAGAGTTCTCCAGGCTTCATTTTCGTAACGTTCAGGATAGACCAAATGGAAGCGTTCCGTTTTTACCTGCATCCAGTTTTGTCCCGGAATTCTGTATTGAGTAGAATAGAATTGTGAAAATGCCGGACTGGTAAAAAAAAGTAGAATCAGCAGGGCTGTGAATAGTCGTAGCATGCGGGGTTAATGAATGAACATCCAGTAAAGGTAAATTAAGGCAAAAACCGTAAGAAAGAGAATTCCTGATATACTAAGCCAATATAACCATTTTCGCGGCCGGTAAAGTTCGCTTACTTCGGGCTGGTGAATCAGTTTGTGATTCATAAAAGCAAGAACCGGCGCCATCAGAAAAGAGAGTGTTGTGGCGAGGTCAATCAGAAATCGGAAACGGTCGCCGAGAATGAAAAGCAAAACAAGTGTACCCGTACTTACGCCAACTAGCAGGTAAGCCATCAATGAACCGGACTCAGTACTGTCGGCAGCCCTGTTTTTTTTAAGGCTGATGATATGATTCAGAACCCTTGGATAGGTATCCGTTACAGTAAGTGTGGTACTAAGCATGGTTGTAAAGGCACAAATAGCGATGATATAATAGGCCCAGCTGCCCAAAGCTGTAGTGTAAAGGCTGATCAGTTGATTGGAAAAGCCTGCTGCGCTTGTAGCAAATTCTTCACCGGAGCCATACATCACAACGGCACCAAGTGTCAGAAAACAGAGTGCAATGACGGCTGCACCGATGTAACCAAGGTTGAAATCAAACAATACCTCACTAAGTTTGGGTTTATATCCGGTTTGTTTCATCCGTTCTACTGACCAGATCGACTGCCAGGCTGCAGCGTCTATTGGTATGGGCATCCAGCCCATCAAAGCAATCAGAAAAGCTACACCGGAAACGGTCCATACCTCGGGTGCAAGCAGTTCAGGCTTGGGCTGATACCCGATATTGGAAAATGCCAGAATCATTGCTGCAACGGTAGAAAAAGCCAGAATGACCATCAGAACTTTTACAGCTTTATCAAGCATGGCATAGGTATTTCGTGCAAGATAAATCACCGATAAAAAAAGAATAATGGCACTCCACAGAATAACAGGAAGGTCGATCCCTGTTAAGCTTGTTGCAAGACTTGCCGTTACCATGGTAACAGCTGCATGTACGGCAAACATGGTGGATATGGTAAAAATAGTGAAAATCCAGAAAGCAGCAGGGCTCATTTTTGCATAGCCCTCAATCATGTTTTTGCCGGTGGCCAGGGCGTATCTCGGGCCATATTCAAGAAAAGGGTATTTGAAAAGATTGGCGAGAATCACGGCCCAAATCAATGCAAAGCCAAATTCGGCACCGGCGCGGGTGGATTGAACAAGGTGGGACACACCGATAGCCGCCGCAGCCATAATAAGGCCGGGCCCGAGACTGTTCTTAATTCCCTGAAATGAAAACTTAGGCATTCACTTATTGGATGTTGCTTTATGATTCAGATTGAATGAATTTAGAAGACGATAAAGAATACTGTGAATATTGGAACCTTTGTAACAGTATTTTCTTTATTTTTAATAAAGCACATTATAACAATTAATATGGAGGTTTGAACAGGATGGTAAGCGAAAAAACAATCCATGAGCTCATCAATAAAAACGGTAAAACACTTGTCACCATAACCCTGCCAACCCATAAAAAAGGAGAAGAATCAAAACAAGACCCTATTCGTTTTAAAAACCTGTTATCTGAGGCTGCAAAAAAGATCGATAAAAAAGAATCAAAAAATGGTTACTCAGATAAATTTCTGAAAAAAGCGAAAGAACTGCTCGACAAGCCCCTGTTCTGGTCGCATATGGACAACGGACTTGCCTTATATATCTCGGAAGATTCATTTGATATATATAAGCTGCCATACGACGTAGAAGAACAGGTATTTGTGAACGATCATTTTATGATTATACCGCTTTTACCCATGACCAGTATGGACGGTTCTTTTTCTGTACTTGCTGTAAGCAGGCAAAGAGTACGTTTACTGCGATGCACAAGAAATGAAGTTCAGGAAATCACTCTCGCCGACATACCACTATCGGTAGATGATTATCTCGAAATTGACCCGGAAAAGCAGTTGCAGTTCCACACAGGTGCCCATGGGCAAAAAGCTGTCTATTTTGGACATAACGCCAATGAAGAGGATAAAATGATTGTCGTTGAAGCTTTTTTCCGTGAAATAGAAAGGGAAATTACGAAATTCATGAAATTGACAAATGAGCCGCTTATCCTTATAGGCCTGATTGAAAACACAAATCTCTACAAAAAAGCCAATTCATATAATCGCATAGTAGAGGATATTGTAAAACGCAACCCGGATGAATTGTCTGACAAGGAGCTGAAGGATAAAGGATGGGAAGTAATTCAGAAATATTTTCTGAGTGATATGTATCAAACACTTGAAAATTTTTCTGAAAACAGCAGTGAGAAAGTATCCAACAATCTTGGTGAAATAGTGGAAGCAACTGTAATGGGTAAATCACATACCATTTTCATCTCAAAAGGTGAAAAAAAATGGGGTATCTATGATACTGAAAATCACACGGTTCATTACAGCAATACGCCGGGCAATCATGATGTAGAGCTGCTTAACTGGCTTTCCATCACGGCTTTCAAAACCGGAAGCAAGGTGTATGTGCTGCCCAAGGAAGAAATGCCCATCCGCTCAATGGTTGCGGCAGAATTTCGTTTCTGAATCAGATAAAAAAACATGGGCCGCCTTATTTACCGGCTGGCGGCTCATGATCTATTCTCTTTCTGCCATTTCCAGCCAGACCATCGTTTTTTCTTCAATCAGTTCGGTAAGTATTCCATAGCGTTCCGATTTTTCCTGAAGTTGGGCAGGTTTTAATTTGCCTTCTGTCAGCTCTTGCAGAATCAAACGTTGCTCAGATTCAAGGCTTTGAATCTCTTTTTCAAGTTTATGGTACTCTTTCTTTTCGTTGAAAGTAAGCCCGCTGCTTTCTTTTCCGGAGGTGACTGGCTTCTCTTTCTTTGATTCTGTTGATTGCCGCTTTTCCTTTTTTCTTTCTGCTTCTTCTTCTGCTTTTAAATACCTGTACTCCATATACGTTCCATGATGGTCCCGGATGATCCCTCCTCCCTCAAAAACAAAATAGTGATCTACAATTTTATCCATAAAAAACCGGTCATGCGACACCACAATGAGGCACCCTCCAAATCCAGCTAAAAATTCCTCCAGTTTTTGAAGGGTGATGAGATCCAGGTCGTTGGTCGGTTCGTCCAGAATTAGGAAATTTGGATTTTTGATCAATACCATCATCAGCCCTATTCTGCGTTTTTCACCGCCGCTCAGCTTATGAACAGGAGTGTACTGCATTTCGGGGGTGAACAAGAAATGTTCCAGAAATTTTGAGGCGGAAATCCTGCTCCCGTCGGCCAGTTCAATTACTTCGGCAATCTCTTTGATTACATCAATAACACGCATTTCACCGTCTATTTGAAGGCCATCCTGCCGGTAATGGCTGATTTGAATCGTGGCACCGGTTTTTACTTCACCTAAATCAGGTTTTTCCTCTCCGGTAATGATTTTCAGAAAGGTGCTTTTTCCGGCGCCATTCTTCCCGATAACGCCAATTTTTTCACCTTTTTTGAAAGAGTATGAAAAATTATTCAGAATGATTATATCATCATAGGATTTCGAAACATCTTCCAGCTCCAGTACCTGCCCGCCGATACGTCTCATGGATACATTCAGTTCCAATTCGCGGGTATCTGGTGATTGGGAAGCTCTTTCTTTGATTTCATAAAAATCATCAATTCTGGATTTGGATTTGGTGGTTCTGGCCTTGGGCTGCCGTCTCATCCATTCGAGTTCTTTTTTTAACAGCCGTCCCGCTTTGGCAATCCCTGTTCTTTCAACGGTTTCACGTTCAGCTTTTTTCTCAAGGTAATAGCTGTAATTGCCATTATGATGATAAAGTTTGCTGTTATCCATCTCGATGATGCGATTGCATACACGGTCAAGAAAATAACGGTCATGCGTAACCATGAAAAGAGTGGTTGTGCTTTTAGCCAGCCAGTCTTCCAGCCACTCAATCATCTCTACATCAAGATGGTTGGTTGGTTCATCGAGAATCAGCAGGTCGGGATTGTCGAGAAGCACAAAAGCCAGAGCTACCCTTTTTTTCTCCCCGCCGGATAAAGATGAGATCATCTGATCGAGGTTATGGATATTAAGCCTGCCAAGAATTTGTTCCATTCTTTGCTCAAAATCCCAGGCGTTAGCAGCATCCATCGCGGCTGATGCTTTTTCAAAAGCCTCACGGGTTGTCTCGTTGTATTCAACCGCCTGGTTCTCTACCGTATTTTCATACTCCTGCACAATCTGCATTACCTCCGAATTTCCTTCAGAGATATATTCCCGGATGGTTAGGCCCGGTTTCAATTCAGGTTCCTGTTCAAGATACCCGGTTCGAATACCGTTTTGAATCATTACCTCCCCACCATCCTGTACCTCCTTTCCGGCAAGTATTTTTAAAAGAGTGGATTTGCCGGTTCCGTTGGGTGCAACAAGAGCTGTCTTATCCCCCTGAGACAGGCCAAAGGTGATGCCTTCAAATAATGGTTTCAGTCCATAACTTTTGGATAAATTTTCACAGGTGAGATAGGTCATATAGTTTGTCTTTTGATGATATTTAGGTACATATACCAATTAAGTTCTTTGTTGATTTGTATGGATCGGTCATCAACTTTAAAGTTGGGTAAGGAATTCAAACAGGTCGGCACAAAATACGTGTTAACCCACCCTGTATGGATCATCTGGCTACATCTGTCTCGTGTGCCAAATGGTCAACATATCAATGTGATTGGTTTTAAATTCATATACCAGTCGATAATTCCCGTGTATAAGCTCTCTGATTTCCGGACGTCTGAATTCAGGAACAACTCTAACACTAATTGGTTGATCACGAAGTTTTTGGCAATGGTCGAAAACACCTTCCGCCCATTCAATTGCTGTTGGTATATGATCCATTGCAATATAATCGGTACACTCCTCAACTTGAGTTAGAAACCGATCCGTTAGAATTATTTCCATTTAGAAAGATGTTTTTCAATTCTTTCTTTTGCTTGATCGATATTATATGTTTTGCCTTGCTCAACCTGTTGTTTCGCTTCAAGTAAATCCTCAAGCATCTCTATTTTTTTGGTAAAACGTTCAAATTCTGATACATCCATCAAAACAGCAGCACTTTTACCATGTTGAGTAAGTATTATTGGCTGCTTCTCTTTTTTTAAGCGCTTTACAAAATCGGCTGACTTCTTGCGAAACTCAGAAAGAGGTTCGATGTCTTTTAAAATTGAAATATTCATATCAGTACTTTAATGGTATTAATTCGTACTTTTAAAGTACTATAATTGGAGTGATTATACAATGTCGGAAAAGGTGTTTAACAAAATGTTTATTGTTTTGTTATGTGTAATTTCATTCTTTTTTTACGATTAATCCGAAAGCAATCCAGATTGTTGTTGCTACAATCAGCGCTGTTGCTCCAAAAGGCAGGCCGAAATAAACGGCAAACAATGCCCCGCCCCATGTTGGGCCAATCATTCTGCCAAGCCCCGAGAGACCCTGTGATGCACCCATAATGGCACCCACATTATCTGTACCCGCTTCCTTCGAAATCAAACTGGTAATTGTTGGGGTATTCAGGCTCTTTCCGAGAGCCATCACCCCAAGGAAAAGTGCAAGTGTAAGCATGTTATGGGCAAGCGGGATAAGGCCCAGCCCGATAACCATCAGGATATTACCCACCATAAATAGTTTCTCTTCGGCAAATAGGTTGGTGAGCGGTTTGATAAGAAATCCCTGTACGATCACGGCGATGATCCCGATATAAAAAAACTGGATACCCACCTCTTCAGCTGTCATATTGAGCTGACCCTCGGCAAATAAAGGGAAAGCGCTATAGAGGCTTGATTCGCCAAATGAAAGCAGGAAAAATCCGATAATAAGCGGAATAAGAAAACCGCGGGAAGATTTACTTTTTTGGTCTGACAACAGGCGCCAGAATTGCGGCGTAAAAACACTTGGCCTGCGGAAACTACCGGTGTGTTTTTTGGAGGTATCCACCGTTTCAGGCAATTTGAAAAGCACCATCAAAAAACTGCAGAATGAGAGGAAGGCAGCGAAAAAGCCTGGAAGGGCAAAACGGTTTTCACTCATCCAATCTGCAAATTGTGTAAACCCCATACTTGCTACAAATTCATGAAATGCAGGATGGATAAGTGCTGTAGCAGTGGCAGGTCCAATTACAAATCCGATCCCAAAGGCAGCACCAATCAGTCCCATGCCGCGGGCCCGGTTTTCAGCATCGGTAATATCAGCAATGTACGCCTGTGCCGTTGAGATATTACCGCCCATGGTTCCGGCTACGATTCTTGAGAAAAAGAGAACGCCAAGAGATTCAGCAAAGCCGAAAATGATATAGGCAATTACGGCACCAAACGTGCTGAGAAGCATAATCGGCCGACGGCCGATACGATCACTCCAGCTCCCCCATATCGGTGAAAAAATGAGCTGCATAAAAGAATAAACGCTGTACAGCAGTCCGATCATAATAGCTGAAGCGGCGAACTCCTGTGCATAAAAAGGCAGAAGCGGCAAAACGATTCCAAAACCGAGAAGGTCGATCATTACCACTAAAAAGACAGTAGCGAGTGCAGGTTTATTCATTAAAAAATTAATTTAAAACAGACCGGTTAAGATAGAGGCTTCCTGATAACATTTCCTGAAAAACATTCGGTAAGGGAGTGTCTCAAAATACGCATGGATTTATCAGATTGAATGATGTAACTTCAACAACCTGAAACGAATCGTAAGGTTCAATTTGTCTTTTTTACTCATATTTGCTCATGAATACAGTTCGCCAACTCTTTTTTTATGGTTTTATTTTCTTTCTGCCGGTTGTTCTGCTGATTGCCGGATGTACTCCCCAGCCGCGTTATGAGCTCCAGCCGGGCGACAGGATCGCCATTGTTGGTAATTCTCTTGCCGACCGGATGCAGCACGATGGCTGGCTTGAAACGTATATACACGCAACTCATCCAAATCATGAAATAGTGATCCGGAACCTGGGTTTTACAGGAGACAGGGTTCATTACAGGCCCCGCGCACATGTTGATTTTGGCGATCCCGACCATCATTTGTCGAATGTACGCGCAAACGTCATCTTTGCTTTTTTTGGTTATAACGAATCATTTGATGATAATCCGGAAGAATTTAAAGATCACCTGAGGGAATGGATCAGGCATACAAAAAGCCGTTCTTATGATGGCGAAAGTGTTCCCGAAATTGTTTTATTTGCACCAGTTGCCCATGAGAATCTAAATGATCCCAATCTACCGGACGGAATTGAAAATAATCGTAGGTTGCACGACTACGCCCACGTAATGGAAGAAGTAGCTGAAGAGTTTGATATCGTGTTTGTGGATCTGTTCCATATTACTGAAGAGCTCTACAGTAAGGCAAGTTCTCCGTTTACGATTAATGGGGTTCATTTGTCGGAATATGGAAATCAGCAGGTTGCCATGGCAATTGCCGAAAACTTGTTCGGTGGAATTCCGCGACGTAACCGCAGCAGGGTGGATGCCATCCGCGAGGCTGTGCTGGATAAAAACTGGCACTGGCATAATCGCTATCGTGCAACAAGCGGCAATGATGTGTGGGGAGGCAGGGCCGAATTGCACGGCAACAGGGCAACCCTGCAGCATGAGTTAATGATGCTGGATGTGATGACAGCTAACCGGGACAAAATCATCTGGGCGCGCGCTAAAGGAGGTGAATTGACAGCAGATGACAGCAATGTGCCGCTTCCTGCCCCTGTTGAAACCAACTTTGATGGAGAAGCCATTTATCTCGGAGGTGAGGAAGCGATCGAAAAAATGACCCTGGCAGATGGCCTGGAGATTAACCTTTTTGCATCCGAAGAGATGTTTCCGGAACTGGTAAACCCCGTACAGATGCAGGTGGATACAAAAGGAAGGCTATGGGTTGCCGCGTGGTCAACCTATCCCAAATGGGAGCCTCTCAAGGAGATGACCGACCGCCTGATGATCCTTGAAGATACCAATGGAGATGGGATAGCTGACAAAGCAACCACCTTCGCCAATATCCACAATCCCACCGGTTTTGAATTCTGGAATGGCGGGGTAATCGTAGTTTCAGCACCCGATATTTTGTTCCTGAAAGACACTACGGGCGATGACAAGGCCGATGTCAAAATTCGCCTGATGGGAGCGATTGATTCGGCCGACACCCACCACACAGCCAATAACATAGTTTACGGGCCCGATGGCTGGATTTATTACCAGCGCGGGGTTTTTCACCTAAGCAATGTGGAAACTCCGTGGGATGCTCCCCAGGAATCGGTAACATCGGGACTGTACCGGTTTAATCCGAGAACATTCCAATTCGAGTTTTTAGTGGAGAACATTTACAACCCGCACGGGATCAGCTTTGACCAGTGGGGATATCAGTTTATCACTGACGGTACCCGCGGGGCAGCATCCCAGGTTTATGTGGATTTTGATGAAAACCGGTTTGCCAGCCGGCCATTATTGAACCACACAATTCGACCCGTTCCGGGTAACCAGGTGCTATCCGGTGATCATTTTCCGGATGAATTTCAGAATAATTTTCTCATTTACAATGTGATCGGATTTTTGGGAGCAAAACGTTACGAACTGCAATACAACAACGGTGTGGTATGGGGAGAAGAGATCGGAAATCTCTTCGTTTCAGATGACCCAAACTTCCGGCCAACACACGGCATTATAGGTAATGATGGTGCACTTTATATCAGCGATTGGCAAAATGCCATCATCGGCCACATGCAGCATAATCTACGGGAACCCATGAGAGACCATACCCATGGCCGGGTTTATCGGATTACGGCCAAGGACCGTCCTCTGTCGGAACCGGTATCTATTTACGGTGAGCCGGTTGAGCATCTTCTTGAACTGCTTACCCATCCTACCCTTGGAGTAAGGCACAGGGTACGGGTAGAACTGAGCGGCCGTGATACAGATGAAGTTTTGGCAGCCGTGGAAAACTGGGTACAGCAATTCGACCATTCCAATACGGAACATGCACTTCCACTTCTTGAGGGCCTATGGATTTATCAACAGCATAACAGGCTTAATATGGAGCTGCTGGGCAGGGTACTGAGTTCACCGGAAGAAAATGCACGGGAAGCGGCACGGCGGGTTGAATGGCACTGGAGCGATACTCGTGGAAGCATGGCGCAGCATTTACACGCTGATCACTCTCCGGAAGAATCGGAAGATATTGCACGTAACATCTATCTGGATTTGACCGGTAATGAAGTGGCACAACTTACCATCACGGCACTGGTGTCGGAGATGCTGTTTGATGTGGCACAATTTACCATCAGAACAGGCCAGCCGGTAGAATTAACGGTTGATAATCCCGACTATATGCCGCACAACCTGTTGATAACCGAACCGGGAGCTGTTGATGAGGTGTACAGGATGGCAATTGACCTTGGAGCAGCCGGATTTGACAAACAGTTTATTCCCGATTCACCAAAAGTATTGCACGCCACGCGGCTATTGCAGCACACCCAAAGCCAGATACTTGAATTCACGGCTCCATCCGAGCCCGGGCTGTATCATTTTATCTGTACATTCCCCGGCCATGGCCAGCTGATGCGCGGCATCATGGAAGTTGTCGAATAATGAATCCTACCCAAAAACCTGCCAGAATGCAAGATTGCTCCTGCTTAACTTTAACAGATTAAACAAAAACACCAGATAACAGATATGAAATTTTCCCATAGTAACCTGTTTCTTATTATCCTTATGACTGCATTTTTTTCTGCGTGTAACTCAGATACACCCCAGCGCACAAATAGTGATACTCTTCATACCGGAAGTATTGATCCAGACGTGCCACATATTGTTTTTGTTACCGGAGATGAAGAGTATCGTTCAGAAGAAAGCATGCCGATGCTGGCAAGAATTCTGACAAATCGCTATGGTTTCCGTGTATCGGTTGCTTATGCACTTACAGATGGTATCATCGACCCTAACCGACAGGATAACATTGAAGGATTGGAGGCTCTTGAAGATGCCGATATGATGGTCATGTACACACGCTTCAGAAATATTCCCGATCATCAAGGCCGCTATATTCTTGAGTTTGCGGAATCGGGTAAACCGATGGCCGGATTCAGGACATCAACTCATACATTTCAGTATGGGGAGGGTCACCCGAACCAACACCTTGACTATGAATGGCCGCAAAAGGTATTTGGCCTGCCATGGATCAGCCATTACGGCGGAAGAAACTCAACGGACGTCTCTATTTTCGAAAATAACCATTCGCATCCGATTCTAACCGCTGTGGAGCCGTTTCATGCACGAAGCTGGTTATACCATGCCAATACATTACTGGATAATGCGGAGCCTCTTTTAAACGGCCGTGCAGTGGAAGGTGCTGAACCGGGTGGCGACCATTTTGGTGATCCGTATGTTGTGGCATGGACACATATGTATGAGGGTGAACACGGTACAAGCCGGGTATTCTTTACCACACTTGGCCATCCAGAGGATTTTTTTGATGAAAACATGAGAAGGCTTGCCATCCAGGGGATATTTTGGGCGCTTGGCATGGAGAATCAGATTCCGGAAGAAGGCTTGAATGTTGATTTTGTTGGAGAATATGATCCCAATCCAGCCGGCTTTGGGGAACAATTCAAACCCGACATAAGGCCGGAAGATATTCAGCTTATTTATACGGAGGAGTGATACCGGTTTTCTAAACAGAAGAGCGAATTCCTGATTAATCTGAGTTATTTTAGAGTTGCCACGGAAACACGGAAATGCACTGAAAACATCCTTATATTTTGAGTCTCCGTGGTAACAAAGATTTCTCTCATTTATCTAGAAACCGTTCAATGGCCGAAACAGCAAGATAAACGCCAATTGAGCAAAATAAAGAGAGAAGAAAAGCCCAGGAGAGGTCAAATATATAAGTAGAAGAAAGCCAAACCGTCATTGCGGTAAAGAGTGTGGCACCGGCGGCATACTTACCCCCTGTTTTAGTAAACAGCCCGAATGTCACAATGGTAAAAAATCCTGCTGTACCAAAAGCTGCGGCATCTACAACGAGGTTATAAACACCTTCTGCGTTTGTAGCAATAAACCAGGCCAGGATTCCAAATATTACGACAAAAAACCGCGCCCAGCCCACTTTTCTGCTCTCTGCCATGTTGGGACTGCTTTTTACAACGATATTGTGCGAAACAAGCGATGAGGCCACCAGAAGTGTGGAATCAACCGTTGAAAGGATGGCAGAAACCAGTGCGCCCGCAAAAATAATATAAAGCGCAGTTGGCATATACGCTTGTGCCACAAGGGGTATTATTTGTTCACCATCTTCCAGCCCGGGAACCAGGTGAAGGCCAACAAGGCCGATAAAAGCAGGGATCAGTCCAAACCCAAGATACATGGTGCCAGCCGCAATGGATGAACGTTTTGCTACTTCCGGAGATCGGGTGGCAATAACCCGGGCTACAAGTTCATGTGCCACCACAGATCCGCACAGAGGAATTGCCCATATATCAATACGATCGAGTAGAGGGGTGCCAGGCGGCTGCCGCAGGGTGAGCCGGTCTGGATCTATGGAACTCCAGATCCCGGCAATATCAGGTGTGTTGAACAGAACAAGAACAAAAAGAGCGATGAGGCCAAAGATTAAAACAATACCCTGAAGCAAATCGGTGTAGGCTACGGCGAGGAGTCCGCCTAGAACAGTGTACACAATCACAATGGTTGCAGCAATACCGATAGCGATCTCAAGTTCCAGGCTGGATGATGCCGTTAAAACCTGGCCGAATGCACGTATCTGAGCCGCCGCCCACATCAATGTGGAGGGAATCATCATAAAAACGGCTAATTTTTCCACTCCCGATGAATAACGCTCCCGGAAAAGATCAGCCAAAGTGGTAAGTTTTCGTTTCCAGAGGGGAACTGCAAAGATAAAACCCATCAATACCAGACAGAGCCCGAAACCGAAAGGATCAGCTGTACTGCCTGCCAGCCCGCCGCTGTATATGGCACCGGATGCCCCTATCACACTTTCTGAACCAAACCATGTGGCAAATATGGTGAATGTACCCAAAACATAACCCAGTTGACGGCCCGCAAGAAGATAGTCAATTTCAGTTTTGATATATCTCGAAACCCACCAACCGATAATGAGCTGAACAGACACATATACTAAAATTCCGAGAAGAAGGCCGGTCATTAGGAACAGGGATAAGGAATGAAATATTTGAAAACGGGAATATAGCGATTGGGGAAAAAAAGTTAACAAGAAATTGTTTCAGATTTCCAGTCAAAGATATCTTTGAATTTAACATATACTTAATGGTACTTAATGCTGATTTTCCATAAATATTTAGAGTGGGAATCAGATTATATTACAGTAATAGACTGATTTCAGTAACAAAATGACATGTATGGTAATGACAGAAAATGATGACATAATAATCAGGAAGCAGAGAGACTTGTTAAAACGCCTGATATGGCTTCGGAACCAGGTGGATTGTGAGGGAACAGAAAGATTTAAAAAATGGGAATCCTGGATTGTGCGGGATGAATTTATTGAAAGCGGGAAAAATCTTGCCAACTATTTAGCTCTCAGAAAACATGATTTGAGGGTACTCCAGAGAGAGCTCTCACCTCTCGGTTTATCTTCACTTGGGAGGCTGGAGTCCAAAGTATTACCGGCGTTGGATGCAGTTATCGCATCTCTGGCGAAAATTTCTGACAGCCCGAAATCAAAAAAATATCCTCATCCGGATCAGGAGAAAATTCAATTTGGGCAAAAACTCTTAAAAAAAAGATCTAACGAAATATTTGGACATTCATCATCCCACATCCGGATCATGGTAACTCTTTCAGGAGAATCAGCCGATCAGCCGGAATCCATTGAAAATCTTGTCATTCGGGGAATGGATGTGGCACGGATCAACTGTGCGCATGACGATCGGGCAACATGGGAAGCATTGATTCATCATGTTCGTACTGCATCAGCAAAGACAGGCAATTCATGCCGGGTTATGATGGATCTTGCAGGCCCGAAAGCCAGAATAACAGGGGTCACATTTCCACAGGAACAAAAGCGTGTTTTCAGCGGGGACACAATTTATTTGTCAGATACACCGGAACTTATTGGCGAAGATCATATTACGATGAAAGTGAGCATCCCTCATATTTCAAAAAAGCTGCCAAAGGGAATGGAAGTGTGGATTGATGACGGTAAAATCGGGGCGAAAGTTGCAGGGCACACGGAAACCGGTTGCTATTTGGAGGTATTTCATTCCGGACAAAAAGGAACAAAACTGAGTCATTCCAAAGGAATAAACTTTCCGGGAATCGCGATCGGCAGGGCTTTGTGTGATACAGATATAAAAAACCTTGATTTTATGATTGGCAACGCAGATATAATCGGATATTCGTTTATCCAAAAGGCAGAAGATATCGATTTACTTGAAAGGGAGATATCCAAAAGGGTTAATGATACATTCACCATACCGCTTGTGGCAAAAATTGAGACAGAATTGGCTGTACAGAATCTTCCCGAAATCATCGTACGTGCAGCCGGCCGCTATCCGCTTGCCATTATGATTGCAAGGGGCGATTTAGCTGTAGAAATTGGGTATGAACGTCTTGCTGAGATCCAGGAAGAGATTCTGTGGCTTGCAGAAGCGGCACATATACCGGTGATATGGGCAACCCAGGTTCTTGAAAGACTTGTAAAAAAAGGAGTTCGATCAAGAGCTGAAATTACAGATGCCGCTATGAGTGTACGCGCAGAATGTGTTATGCTGAATAAGGGTGCCTATGTACCGGAAGCCATAGAGATTTTGAGAGATCTTTACAAACGCATGAACCAGCACCAGGAAAAAAAATCGCCACAGCTCAGGGCACTAAAAAGCTGGACTGCCATTTGAGGCAGATAGCTATCCCGGTTATTTCACATTATCTTTATGCCCTCAAATAAAAAAGTGGATAAAAAAATCTGAGCAGCCCAAAGTATTTTGATTGGGTAGCTTTTCGTATATTTAGGGCTTATAACATTTTGATAATGAACGACCACGTTCTTCATGGCAAAAAAATTTAAAGAAGTAAAACAACTGGCATACCCCAAAGCAGAGGTTGAAACTCTGAATTGGTGGAAAGAGAATAAGATTTTTGAAAAAAGTCTTGATTCAAGGGATGATGGTATACCCTTCACATTTTATGAAGGTCCGCCTACTGCAAATGGAAAACCGGGAATTCACCATGTAATGGCCAGAACGGTTAAAGACCTATTCTGCCGTTATAAAACCCTCAAAGGTTTCAGGGTAGAGCGAAAAGGCGGCTGGGATACCCATGGGCTGCCCGTAGAAATTGAAGTGGAAAAAGAGCTCGGGCTCGAAGGCCGTTCACAGGTTGAAGAGTATGGATTGGCGGAATATAATGCCAAATGCCGGGAGAGTGTTTTAAGGTACAAGTATCTCTGGGACGACCTTACCAGCAGAATGGGTTATTGGGTTGATCTCGATAATCCTTACATAACCTTTGAGAACGATTATATTGAATCGGTTTGGTGGGGTTTCAAGCAGCTTTTTGATAAGGGACTGGTTTACAAAGGTTACAAAATTCAATGGTATTCGCCTGGCAGCGGAACAGTTCTTTCATCTCATGAAGTGAGTCTGGGCTACGAAGAAACACAAGACCCTTCCATTTATGTAAAGTTTCCGCTCGATGCTGACGAAAATGTTTTTTTTCTGGCGTGGACAACCACTCCCTGGACAATTATTTCAAATATGGCGCTTGCTGTAAATCCTAAGCTGGAATATGTAAAGATTAAAGTTACGGAAGATGAGATAACGGAATTTTATATCCTTGCTAAAGGATGCCTTAATTCAGCCATAAAACACAGTTATGAAATTGTAGAAACGTATAAAGGAAGCGATCTGCTTGGCTGGGTTTATAAACCGGTTTTTGACTATGCACTGAAAGAAGTTGAAAAAGAAAGTGCATGGAGAGTTATTGGCGCTGAATATGTAACAACCGATGATGGTACCGGTGTAGTACATACTGCTCCTGCATTTGGAGCTGATGACTATGATAACTGTAAGGAAGCCGGAATCCCTATGTTTAATCCAATTGACAGGGAGGGCAGGTTTACTGCACAGGTTCCGGATTTTGCAGGATTGTGGTTCAAAGATGCCGACAAGGAAATTGTACGTGCAATAAAAGAAAAAAACCGCATGTACCATCATGAAACCTACATGCACAATTATCCTTTCGACTGGCGAAAAGGCACCCCGCTGATGTCATATCCTGTTGAGTCGTGGTTCATACGAACGACTGAGGTAAAAGATAAAATGGTGGCCTTCAACAAAAAGATTAACTGGAAACCGGAAAGCACCGGAACCGGCCGGTTTGGAACCTGGCTTGAAAATAATGTAGACTGGGCTGTATCGAGACAACGCTTCTGGGGAACTCCAATTCCTATATGGGTAAGCAGTAAAGATCCAGAATATATTGAGTGTATTGGCAGTGTTGAGGAACTTAGAAAAAAAGCCGGAATCGAAAAAGATGAAGTAATTGACCTGCATCGTCCGCATATCGATAAATACACCTGGAGGTGCCCGAAAGGCGGTGTTATGCAGCGAATTCCCGATTTGCTTGATGTTTGGTTTGACTCCGGAGCGATGCCATGGGCTCAGTGGCATTATCCCTTTGAAAATAAAGACAGGTTCAAAAAAAGCTTTCCGGCAGATTTCATTGCCGAAGGTGTTGATCAGACACGAGGCTGGTTTTACACACTCCACGCTTTGAGCACCATGCTTTTCAATAAACCGGCCTATTTGAATGTGGTTTCGAACGGCCTGGTTTTGGATGCCAAAGGTGAAAAAATGAGTAAAACCAAAGGCAATACGGTCGACCCGACCGAGGTTATTCAAACCTACGGTGCCGACACAGTTCGGTGGTATATGATGACCAACTCATCACCCTGGGAAAATTTAAAGTTCAGTGAAGCAGGGTTGCAGGAAATTCAAAGAAAATTTTTTAATACCGTTGTTAACACGTACTCTTTTTTCGCGCTTTACGCCAACATCGATGGATTCAGGTACTCCGGTAAACCTATTCCATGTTCGGAACGAACTGAGATGGACCGCTGGATTATCTCACGGCTCAATTCTACTGTCAAACAGGTTGATGAGCTTCTGGATCAGTATGAGCCTACAAAAGCCACACGGGAAATTGAGAATTTTGTTGATGAATTAAGCAACTGGTACATACGCCGGAGCAGGCGTCGTTTCTGGAGGGAAGGTAAAAGCCTGGATAAAACGGCAGCATATCAAACCCTTTTCGAATGCCTGCTCAGTCTGGCAAAGATTATGTCTCCGGTTGCACCTTATATAAGTGAATGGCTGTATCAAAACCTGAATGATGTGGTGAAACAGGAAGAGAAATCTGTACACATCTCTTTTTACCCCAGCGTGGAAGAGACAGCGATCGACAGGCAGCTCGAACGCAGGATGGATGTGGCCAGGATTATCAGCTCAATTGTGCTGAGAGTCAGGAACCAGATTGATGTAAATGTTCGGCAGCCACTGGCGAGAATTATTCTTCCAATGAATCAGGAAGAAAGAATAGTTGTTGAAGCGGTAAAAGAGATTATTTTGGACGAAGTTAATGTTAAAAAGATAGAGTATGTAGATGATGACTCAGGGATAGTAAGTAAAACGGCAAAACCAAACTATCCTGTCTTAGGTAAGCGTTTGGGCAAGCAGATGAAAAGTGTAGCCGCTAAAATTGCAGAACTGAGAACTGAAGATATTACCCGGTTCGAAAATGAAGGAGTAGTAGAACTGGATCTGAATGAAAAAGAAAAAGTTCGGATTTCTTCAAGTGAAATTGAAATTCAGCGAACAGGCCTTATGGGCTGGTCGGTAGAAACCGATAAAGGTATTACAGTTGCAGTAGACACGGAACTATCCAACGAGCTGATTCTTGAAGGGTTATCACGGGAATTTGTGAACCGGATTCAAAATATGAGAAAAGAGGCCGATTTCGAAGTAACAGATCGCATTATTATTGGGTTTAAAGGAACCGATCAATTAAAAAGCGCTGTTCAGTCAGCAATTGAAAATATTAGGACAGAAACTCTTGCGGAAGAGATAAGTACTGCGTTACTTGAAGTATCAGACTTTGTTAAAACTTGGGAAATTGAAGGCGATGAGGCTGAAATCTCCATTCGCAGAACTATTAATAATTAAACAATTAGGATCATGACATCTTCAAAAGAAACGAAAAATGAAGAACGCATCTCTCCATATAGCGATGAAGAGCTTGAGTATTTCAAAAAAATTATCATAAAAAAGCGTGATGAAGCCGATCAGGAATTAACTACCCTGCAAAACCTGCTTAGAGAAAGCATGGAAAATGCATCGGATGAGTCTGCCTATTCATTCCATATGGCTGATGCAGGAACCGATGCACAGGAAAGGGAAAAAACGTATATGTTATTTAACCGGACAAAGAAGTTTATTCGTTATCTTGACCATGCATTACAGCGTATTGAAAATAAAACATATGGTGTTTGCAAGGTAACCGGAAAAAAAATTGCCAAAGGGCGGTTAGAAGCTGTACCACATACACAGCTTAGTATTGAAGCGAAACTTAAACGAAGATAGTCCCCCAATATATTTGTCAGAAAGAGCAAAAAAATTAACTGTCCTGTTTGTACCGGCCATAAGTGTTTTAATTCTTGACCAGGTCTCGAAGTACATGATCCGCACAAACCCCGGGCTTCACCGGATAGATGTGGTTGAGGGTTGGCTTGCATTTAACTTTACAAAGAATCCGGGTATGGCGCTTGGGATGGATTGGCTCTCTACGCCAACGATCAGTGTGATTGCCATTCTTGCAACCATTGGAATTCTCACCTACATACTTTTTACCCTTCAGAAGGCTAATCTCGCCTATCTTGCATGCATGAGCTTAATTTTAGGGGGAGCACTTGGGAATATAACCGACCGTATATTTATGGGAATTGTCGGAGGCTATGGGGGTGTACTTCATGGCCATGTTGTTGATTTTATTCATTTTAACCTTACAATTGGCGATTGGCCGGTATTTCCCTACATTTTCAATGTGGCTGATATCGCTATAAGCACATCCATTATCATATTGTTGATTTTTCACAAAAAAATCATGCCTGTACCACATTCCGAATCAGAACAAAAAGAGGATAATACCGGACAGAGTGAAAGTACCGCTGAAAGAGTAACGATTGAAAATGAAGGGAGCCGGCAGATCCTTATTAATGAAAGTCAACAGACAGCTGAAGCCCAAAATCAGCCCGGAAAAGACCAAGAGTGATTAACTGAGCCTATTCCAGCATCAATCGTTTCAGAAAACCTTCTCTTGAAATGGGCTTATCAAGTTTTTCTTCATGGTGATCCGTATCGAGATGATCGAGCGGAACGGAAACTTCTTCTACAAGTTCGAGACCAAAACTATTGAGGCCAACACGTTTAACCGGGTTATTGGTTAATAATCTCAGTTTTCTTATTCCAAGTTCATGCAGGATCTGGGCACCAACACCATAGTCACGGGAGTCCATTTTAGCACCCAGTCTTGAACGGATTTCATGTTTTGTAAGACCATCGTCCTGGAGTTTAATAGCTGTTATTTGATCGGTTATATGAAACTCCTTGCTCATCTGATCCATGTACAGAACAACTCCCTGCCCGCTATTTTCTACCATTTTGAGACATTGGTGTAGTATCCCGGTTTTATCGCTTCTTTTGCTGCCGAAAATATCAGCAAGCGGAGTTGAAGAATGAACACGCACAAGTACCGGATCTTCTTTATTCCATTCACCCTTTACAAAGGCAAGGTGATGTTCCCCGGTTAGTTTTTCTTCAAATACATGCAGCTTAAATTCACCATAAATGGTTGGCATATCCACACTCATGATATTCTTTACAAGCGATTCATGCTTCATCCGGTACGCTATCAGGTCTTTGATGGTTACCAGTTTCATATTCAGCCTTTGAGCGAGGGTGATAAGCTCAGGAAGGCGTGCCATTTCACCGTCATCATGCATAATTTCACAAATGATACCGGCTGGAGCTAATCCCGCCAGCCGTGCAATATCAATGGCGGCTTCCGTATGGCCTGCACGGCGTAAAACACCGCCATTAACCCCGGTTAATGGAAATACATGCCCCGGACGTCTGAAATCAGAAGGTTTGGCTTCCGGATTAATCAGTTCACGTATCGTGTTGGCACGATCTGGAGCAGAAATACCGGTAGTGGTTTTACCTTTGTGATCAACAGAGATTGTAAAAGCCGCTTCATCAGGATCTGCACCTTCTGTAACCATATAATCCAGGTTCAGTTCTGCAGCGCGTTTATTTGTGATTGGAACACACACCAGACCCCGGCCATGGATCACCATTGTGTTGATTGCCTCCGGTGTGGCCTTTTCGGCTGCCATCAGAAAATCCCCTTCATTTTCACGGTCTTCATCATCAACAACGATAATCATTTTACCCGCTCGAATATCTTCTATGGCTTCAGGAATAGTATGAAAACGAAATTTCTTCAATGGAACTAGTTCCTAATTGGTTAAATGTATAATCGTTGAATGGATAACTAAATGACTGTAATTCTATTTTGCAGAAATAACCGGCAAATAGCTTTTACCCATGAAACAGTTAACGATTAACTATTTCTTACCAGGATTCACATCCGTGATTGAATTTTTTTGAAAACGGGCTTTTACACCACTGTCAATTTCAAGCAAAACCGTGTCATCATCAATGGAGTTTACCACACCAATCATTCCGCCACCTGTAACAACTTTGTCGCCCTTTTTCATTTCACTCACTTTCTTTTGAATATCCTTTTGTCGCTTGGATTGCGGCCGGATGATAAAGAAATAAAAAACAAAAAAGATTGCACCTAAAAACAAGAGATTAATCATGGCTCCTCCGCCATCACCATCAGGGGGAGCAAGTAAAAAATAGGTTGATAAAAATGTCATAAATCAAAAATCAAAAATTAATATTCAGCTTACAAAGATAGCGTATTTAAGAGGTATGAGCAATTGAGAGGTATGGTACCCCGGTTACTTTTGAAGTCTGAAAAAGAAGATTTGCCTTTAAGGCTCAGATAAACTGTTCGGGGTGATGATGCCGGTATAGTATTATCATCAATTCAGTGAATTTAGCAGAATAAATGTAAGCATGTACCCTTATCAGCACAGATTTATGAACTGTGCGGACTGATTTCTTTCCGTGAAAGGGTCATCAATAAATCAGGATTGCTAAATTCAATGGCTGGATTAAAACCTTCACCATCATGCCAGCAGCCAATATGTATATTTTTCGGACTGATATCTGTTGCTGAAGTAATGGTATCAGCTCTATTTTTTAGTGGAAAGACCAACCGGTAAGTAAAGAGGGCAAGTTCCGATTGCGCTGGTCAGTAGAAATACAACGGCAAGAATTCCCAGGATAATGGCAGCAGTGCCCGAAAGAACTCCAGTAAAATATAATATACCAACAATCACCGCGATTACTGTTCTGATAAGCCGGTCGGCGGTACCCATATTTTTTTTCATACTGTTTTCCTCAATAAGAGATTAGATTAAGTGTTGGATAAAGAATGCGGTAAGAACAATGATCAACAGACAAACCAAACATACTATCAATAGTTTAAACCATTTTGGTTTATCATGCATCATGTTGGTTAGGATTAAAATGTGAAATACCGAACATGCTCCTGCATCATATAAGCGGCTATCTCAGGCGGGCTTGCAATTGAAACACCGGAAATGAGGTCAGAATCAGTAAAATCTCTGTTCGGAAGGAAAATGCCACAAACCTCAACAGTGATGCCGCGTTCCAGCAAGCCTGTAAGAAGTTGACCAGGTGAGCGACCCGAAGGTGCAAAGGCAGGTGAATTATACCCTGTAATAGCAAGATTTCCTGCCTCACCACAGAGTAAGATTCGTACTTTCACATCTTGGTTAACAGACTGAGTGGCAAGCACCATGGCCATCATTTGAGTTTCTGAATCAGCCGAAGTGATTACGACAAAAAGTTCTTTTTCAGAATTGTTGACCTGGATAGTGAATGAGCTGAAAAATATAAATAAAGCGATGAATGCGGACATTTTCATAATGATTTGGTTATGATTTAAATACAGGAGCGAAATCCTTCAAGGGCATGTCAGATCCTTCCTTATCATCCGGCGACCTTTCAAGAGTCATTTCATACAACACCTTGTCGTTGCGATAAAACCGTTTTTGGTAATAAAGCGGTTTGTGTCCAATTGTGTAAGAAAGCCTGTCTATTAAAAATAATGGGGTGTTCAGATCCACGTGTAATTCAGCAGAAAGCTGTTCATCAGCTGCTTCGGCCGACATTCTGTAGCACCCTTTGATAACAGGAATATTGTAGTCTTTTTCCAGAATCGAATATATGGTTGCTTGTGTTAACTGTTGTTTGTTCAACAATTGCCCATAAAACACCGGAAGCCACGTGATGTCGTATGCAATGGGATTACCGTCACCAAGCCTGAGCCGGTCTATGCGAAGTACTGTACTTCCCTTGTCTATGTGCAGCAGTTCGGTAAGCCAATCAGGAGCTTCTGTAGTACCGAAATATTTGACCACAGATGATGGTATTAGGCCAGCTCTGGACATGTCTTCGTTGAAATCAGTAAGCTTAACAAGATTGTGAGCTGCTCTTCCGTCACTGACAAATGAACCGAGTCCCTGGCAACGGTATATGATGGAGTCACTTTCCAGCGATTGAAGTGCTCTTCGGATGGTTACACGGCTTACATCAAACTTTTTGGCAAGTTCATTTTCGGAGGGTAGTTTTTCCTCAGGTTTAAATGTACCCTCATCAATCTGTTTTCTAAGCCATTGTGAGATTTGGCTGTGACGGGGTATTCCTTCTTTAAGCATCATATAAAAAGTTTTTTCTGAATTTAATAAAAATCAAATCAATTATCAATACTTGTAGATACATGTAGAATTATGTAATTTTATATGAACCAGCAATAATCAATAATGATATGGAAACAGTACAAACAAAATCAGGAAAAGAGATAGAACAGGATAAAGCGATTCCTTTCGCTGCTCATCATAAATTTTTAATCGTGGGCGGAGGAACTGGCGGGATTACGGTTGCAGCTCAAATCATGAAGAAATTAAAAAATACGGATGTAGCTATCATTGAGCCTTCGGAGGTTCATTATTACCAGCCAATGTGGACATTTAACGCGGCCGGAATTCTCAAGAAGGAGCGTTCTAAAAGATTAATGAACGATGTAATACCCAAAGATGTGGTATGGATTCGGGATCGTGTAACGACCTTTCATCCGGAAAAAAACCTGGTGAAAACCGCAGGCGATGATTTTTATTCCTATGAATACCTTATTGTTGCCCCCGGAATCCAGGTGGATTGGGATGCCATACCGGGGCTTGCCGGGAATTTAGGCAAACATGGCATTTGCAGTATATACTGCTACAGGCATATAGACTATGTAGAGGAATGCATCAAAAATACAAAAAATGGAAATGCTCTTTTTACCCAGCCAAATACAAAGTTCAAATGCGGGGGTGCCCCTCAGAAAATTATGTATCTAGCTTCCGATATCTGGAAAAGAAATGGGATTCTTGATCAGATTAATGTACAATTCACGACTGCCGGTTCAGTGATTTTTGGCGTGAAGGAAGTAGCCGAAGCATTGAAACCGGTAATAGCAAGGTATAGCATTGAGCCAAAATTACTTCACAACCTGAAGGCAATAAAAGCGGAAGAGAAAATTGCCGTGTATGATATATTTAAAGATGGCAAACCTGTTGACGAAGTGGAAATTCCATATGAGATGTTACATGTAACTCCGCCGCAAAGTTCGCCGGATTTTATCAAAAGAAGCCCGATTTCAGATGCAGAGGGCTGGGTGGATGTAAACATGCATACGATGCAGCACAATCAGTACCCAAATATTTTTTCCCTGGGAGATGCCGGCAGTACTCCAAATGCAAAAACAGGAGCAGCCATAAGAAAACAGTCGAGAGTGGTGACCGGGAATTTATTCTCACTTGAAAAGAATGGCCACATTGATGAAAATCTAATCTATGATGGTTATGGATCCTGCCCATTGATTACCGGCATCGGAAAATTAATTCTTGCGGAATTCGGATACGAAAATAAGATGTCTCCATCATTTCCATTTAACCAGATGAAAGAAAGATGGACCATGTATCACATGAAGAAGGATCTGCTCCCAATTATGTATTGGCATGGCATGTTGAAAGGCAGGGCTTAATTAGTAAAAATATAATTTCATGTAATTACTTGAGTTACGTAATTATTTTACAACTTGTATTGACAAGTAGTTACATTTGTTTTATATTTCTATCAGAAACAATTAATCAAAGCATTAAAAACAATGTTAGACTTTTTATATCAACCATGGCCCTGGTATGTGGCCGGCCCGATTATAGGGTTAACCGTTCCCGTTTTGCTGCTGGTTGGCGGCAAAATGTTTGGAGTATCTGCCAATCTGCGCCACGCGTGTGCAGCCTGTAATTTTGGCAACGTAGAATTTTTTAATTACGACTGGAAAACAGCCGGAAAATGGAACTTCACTTTTTTAGCAGGGTCAGTTTTTGGCGGGTTTTTAGGGGGGTATGTTTTTGCAAACCCGGAACCAATCGCACTTGCTCAATCTACCATTGCCGATTTGCAAGCCTTGGGAATTCAGGATTTTACAGGTTTAGTTCCCGATGACCTGTTTACGTGGAGTTCACTGGGAACCGTACCCGGCCTCATCGTTCTAATTCTTGGAGGCTTTCTCGTCGGTTTTGGAGCACGATACGCAGGCGGCTGCACTTCCGGCCATGCTATTTCGGGCTTGTCTGACCTCCAGCTTGCATCTCTTATTGCAGTGATTGGCTTTTTTATCGGAGGCCTCCTGATGACATGGTTCATCTATCCAATTATACTATCCTAATAGAGGTTTAAAATGAAATTTACAGAATATTTAAAGTATTTACTGATCGGTACAGCTTTTGGATTTGTACTGATAAAATCAGAAGTGGTATCCTGGTTCAGAATCCAGGAAATGTTTCGCTTTGATGCATTCCATATGTATGGAATTATCGGTGTTGCGGTTATCGTGGGCATCATATCTGTTCAGATAATCAAACGAAATAATATGAAAGATGCCAGTGGGAATCCCATCACCATACCTCCCAAAGATGCATCGCAGGTTAAGAGATACCTGATAGGCGGTTCAATGTTTGGCCTTGGGTGGGCACTTTTGGGTGCATGCCCCGGCCCAATGTTTGCACTGCTGGGTAGCGGACTCACCATTATGGTAATCCCGATACTGGCAGCACTTGCAGGTACTTACACGTACGGCATTTTAATAGAAAAATTACCTCATTAAGAAAGTTTTATTTAAAAAGATTATCAATAAACAAAAAACAAAACATAAATAATCATCATGTACTTCAAACAATTCTTTGACGAAAAATTAGCACAATATGCATACCTGATCGGTTGTCAGGCAAACGGAACCGCAGTAGTGATCGACCCAATGAGGGACATTGATCAATACATCGACGCAGCAGCAAAAGAGAATCTTACTATTGTTGCGGCTACAGATACTCACATTCACGCTGATTACATATCAGGTCTGCGTGAATTTGCAGAACGCGGTGTGAAAGTCTATGCTTCTGATGAAGGTGACAAAGACTGGAAATATGAATGGCTTATCGACAGTGATTACAACTATGAGCTGATGAAAGACGGGGATGAAATTAAAATCGGTAACATCACCATTAAAGCATGGCATACACCCGGGCATACACCGGAGCACCTCACATTTCTAATAACCGATGGTGCTGCCGCAAATGAGCCCATGGGTATGGCTACCGGCGACTTTGTATTTGTAGGCGATCTTGGACGCCCCGATTTGCTGGAATCAGCCGCAGGCATGGCCAATGTAATGGAACCTTCAGCAAGAACGTTATACAAAACGGTAGAAGAGTTCAAAAAAATGCCGGAATATATGCAGATTTGGCCCGGCCATGGTGCAGGAAGCGCATGTGGAAAAGCATTAGGCGCTATACCCGAAACAACAGTTGGATACGAGCTGAGATATAATAATTCGTTAAAGTCCGCAACATCAGAAGATAGCTTTGTGAAGTTTATCCTTGAAGGACAGCCCGAGCCGCCTCTCTATTTTGCAAGAATGAAACGGGATAATAAAATTGGTCCCGCAATCATAGGCGGACTTCCAAAGGTTAAAAGGCTTACAATAAAAGAGCTTGGTATCGCAGCCGTTAAAGAAGGAGCCGTAATTTTGGATACCCGCGAGAGAAATGAATATGCGGCAGGCCACATACCGGGCTCATTGCTTTCACCATTAAACAGGCAATTCAACACGGTTGCAGGCTCCTATATAACTGAAGACGAGAAGATTTACCTTATTGTTGAAGAACACCGCGTAGAGGAAGCCATTCGCGACCTTTACAGAATCGGCCTGGATAATGTTGTAGGGTATGTTAATGCAAGAGATCTCCAGATTTACAAGACCCAGGGAGGAAAAATGGAAACTCTGGAAGTAACCGATTTTGATGTTATTGGAAAACTTACGGAAAACGATGTGATCCTTGACGTCAGAAAGGCATCAGAGTTTGAGGAATTCCATCTGACAGGAGCCTTGAATTTTGCTCACGCCAGGCTTCTTCCCAAAATGAAAGAACTTCCTGAAGGGAAGAAATTTTATGTTCACTGCCAGTCAGGTGGAAGATCAGCAGTTGCTGCTGCTCTTTTAAAGCGCAGCGGCTTAGACGTGGCACTGATTGATGATGAAGTAGAGAAAGTAAAATCAGCAGTTACGGCTTAATAAGTCTGCTGATAAATGAGAGAATCACACAATCCCTCCCACATGGGAGGGATTGCGTGCTCAAATATTAATATATAGTGAAGAGACAATAAAAAGGAATGGACAGGCCACTTCCAGTCATAAGTTGTCTGCCAGCTCATCCAGGTACTTGATAGGAACCTTTGAATAAAACAACATTTCATATTACATCCATTTTCCCGATTCTGAACTCCCTGAAATCGTATAGTAAATTGGATTTTAAGGGTGATCTGAATGCAGGGATTACAGTGGGTATCATGCTTATCCCGCAAGGAATGGCATACGCTTTAATTGCCGGGTTGCCTCCGCAGTACGGCCTGTATGCCGCATTGGTTCCCCTGTTGATTTATGCATTCATGGGTACATCCCGTCATCTTGGAGTTGGGCCGGTAGCCCTAATTGCATTACTGATTGCTTCTGCAGTAGCACCCATAGCAGAAACACCCGAAGAGTATATTACTTTGAGTATTCTGCTAACACTTATGACAGGCGGTTTGCAGTTTTTATTCGGATTAATGCGGATGGGATTTTTGGTGAATTTACTATCCCATCCGGTTTTGTCAGGCTTTGTATCGGCCGCCGCAATTATCATTGGTTTCAGCCAATTACATCACTTGCTCGGGATTCAATCGGTTACAGGTGGTTTGCATGAAATTGTGCAGGGAATTGTATTACAATTTGCAGAAATAAAGCCTTTGACATTTGCAATAGGTGGAGGAGCAATTGCAATTATTCTACTTGCAAAAAAGAAATTGAAGGCAGTTCCGGGCCCGGTATTGGCAGTTATATCTGGTATTTTACTTATTTATTTCACAAGCATGCAGGAAAAAGGTATTGCCATAGTGGGTGAAATTTCAAGCGGACTTCCCGCATTCATTATTCCCGCAGTTGAATGGCAAACCCTATTGAACCTTATGCCAATGGCAGCAGCCATAGCATTGGTAGCATTTATGGAAGCTATTGCAGTTGCCAAGGCTGTACAACAAAAATCAAAAGAATATAAAATTGACCCAAACCAGGAACTGGTGGCCCTGGGAGCAGCCAATATTGGGGGTGCTTTTTTCCAGTCTTTTCCTGTAACGGGCAGTTTTTCCCGTACAGCTATCAATTATGAGACTGGTGCAAAGACAGGAATAGCCGGATTATTCAGTGCCGGTATCGTTGCTTTATCGCTTATATTTCTCACACCAATCTTTTATTATCTTCCAAACGCTGTTCTTGGTGCAATTATCATTGTAGCAGTTTTAGGACTCATAGATTACGGGGAGATAAAAAGACTTTGGGAGCTTGGCCATTACGACCGTTACATGATGATTGCCACATTTGCGGGTACATTATTCATTGGTATCAAGGAAGGAATTTTACTCGGGGTTACCCTTTCCGTGATTATGCTTCTGTATCGATCCGCCCGGCCGAACTATGCAGTAATTGGCCGGATTCCCGGAACAACTGTTTATCGGAACATTGAACGTTATGAAACCGAGAAACATCCCGATACATTGATTTTCCGTTTTGACGCACCCTTACATTTTGCAAATGCCGAGTATTTCAGGAAAAAAGTAAATGAGCTAATCAGCAATAATCCCGACACAACCTGTCTTATTCTCGACCTGAACGGGATTAACGAAATGGATTCAACCGGTCTTGATGAATTTCTTGAAACAATAAAGGACATGGTTGAGAAAAAAATATCGGTAAAACTGACAGAGGTGAAAGCAACGGTTCGTGATATGATAAAACGCGGAACAGACGGCAGTGAGAAATGGGAGTTTTATATGAGAATAGAGGATGCTGTGCGGTCACTAGACGGAGAACATACATCAGATGAAAATGAACGTGATACCATTCACCTTGATACGAAATAATTAAATAAGCAGTAATGGAAACAGAAATTATCATTGTTCTTATTATTATGGCATTTACCATCTTTTTGCTGGTAACGGAATTGGTGCGTATAGACGTGACTGCTATCCTCACCATGCTGGCATTAAGCTGGAGCGGAATTTTAACAAGCAGTGAAGCTCTCTCAGGATTTTCGAGTAATGCCGTGGTTGCGATGATTGCAGTGATGATATTAGGTGAAGGAGTGGCAAAAACAGGGATGATGTCACGTTTTTCTAAATGGCTGCTGAAGCGGGTAGGTACAAAAAAAACATCTGTACTTGGATCGCTTTCCCTTTCGGTGGGAACCCTTTCCGGCGTGATCCAGAACATTGGTGCGGCAGCACTCTTTCTGCCAAGTATTATTGACATTGCACGGCGTATCCGGGTTTCTGCATCTGAATTGATTATGCCGATTGGTTTTATGGCCATAATTGGTGGTACGCTTACCATGGTTGGATCAGGCCATCTAATTTTGACCAATGATTTACTTGAAAGTGCAAATCTTGAGCCGTACGGACTTTTTGCCGTAACCCCGGTAGGTGTTGCACTTTTGATATCTGCAATTCTGTTTTTTCTTTTTTTCGGTAAAATATTCTTACCCCAGGGGTCTGCAGACGGCAAGCTTGAACCCACTGAACAGGAAAAAGTGATAGAGGCATTTAATCTCAAAAAGGATATCAGGTATTTCAGGTTAGGCAAGAATAGCGGTGTAGAGGGAAAAACGGTTGAAGAATCCGGAATATGGAGCGTATACGATATCAATATACTTGCGCTGTCACATAATAATCATGCCGATTATGCTCCGTGGCGAGAAACGATTTTTAAAGAAGGCCAGATTATGGCCCTTTACGGTGATACAGACAAAGTGGATAAATTTGCAGAGAATTATGATCTTGAACCGGTAATAAATCACCCTATGTTTGAAGGGCTCGATGATCCCGAAGAGTCTGGTTTTGTAGAGGTTATTGTACCGCCGCGTTCGGAATTGGTAGGCCAAAGCATCCGGCAGTATTCCATGAGAAAAAGATATGCGGTTGAACCTGTTATGCTGTTCAGTGAAGGAAAACGAAAAGAAGGTGATTTTTCGGACCATAAAATTAAAGCAGGGGATATTTTTATTATTTACGGTCCCTGGAATCATATTAAAATGCTTCAGAGTACCGACCCGTTTGTGGTAGCCACCCCATTTTCTGTGGATAGGAAATATCCATCAAAAACATGGCAGGCAGCAGGCAGCTTCCTGCTGGCTATTTTGCTTGCAATGACCGGTTTTTCCATTTCCATCTCCTTTTTAACCGGCGCTATGGTGATGATACTCAGCAGGGTAATGACTATTCAGGAGGCCTATAAAGCTATAGAATGGAAAGTGGTATTTTTACTGGTAGGCCTGATTCCGCTGGGTATCGCCATGCAAAATAGTGGAACAGCAGAATTTATGGCAGAAGGGGTAATGAATGTAGTAGAAGGGAACCATTTGATAGTTCTTCTGTTCACCGTAGCAATACTTGCTACAGGTTTTTCTTTGGTGATGTCGAATGTTGGGGCTGTAGTTGTGTTGGCGCCTCTCGTAGTAAGTATAGGGTTGCTTGCAGGTGTAGACCCTAGGCCACTTGTATTGTTGGCAGCAGTAAACGCCGGAAATTCATTTATTCTGCCCACACACCAGGTGAACGCACTGATGATGACAGCAGGCGGCTATAAAACACGAGATTATTTTAAAGCCGGAGGAGGCATGACGATCGTTTTTCTCGTAGTTTCCGTTCTGTTTTTTTACTACACATTCTTTTAATGCAATCGTAAATTAAGAACGGAATTAATAAAACGGTTTCATCAAAATATGAAAAGACTAAGTTTAATCATTTTAATAGGAATAACAGGAGTCATTATGTTTAATTTGTTTTCAAAATCAACCGCAGTTGATGTCAGTATTGATCAGTTTAAAGAAATGCTCGACAAAGATCGCGGCATTGTTGTAGATGTTAGAACCAAACAGGAGTACAATGCAGGCCACTTAAAAATTACCGATGCGCAATATGACTTCCTGAACGGAGAATTCCAGGATCAGATCGAAAGCTTTGATAAAAATAAAACCTATTATCTGTACTGCCGTTCAGGCAACAGGAGCGGACAGGCAGCCCGAATTATGCAAAAAGAGGGGTTTAAGAACGTATTCAACGTAGGTGGTTTTGAGGAACTTGCCGAAGCCGGTTTTGATTCAAACAAGGGTGAATAACTGATCCGGAAATGGATAATTAGAGATGTATGCCCGAATGATGACCCGGTTGGGGGGCTGTAAATATGCAAAGCTACGTGCAGATTACGCTGCAACCATTACACAAACAATTATCCATTTCACTCAATACTCAGGTATATAACCGGAGTATATGGATCAAATGCCTTTAAGGTGATTCAGATTCATAATTTAATTGACATTCAAAAATTAAAAAGGATGAAAGAAATTTCTGATACGGCTTATAAAGAGATAGAAGAGGCTATTGGCAGTGAACAAAGTGTTGTGGGTATTGATGCGAAAAAAACACATATCATCATCATCCATATGCTGCAGCAAATTCAACGAAAGATAGATTCACTCGAACAACGAATGGAACAACTTGAAAACCGGTTCAGCGGGTAGCCACGCCACGGATTACCATGGCCTTGCCCTGATGGAACTCACCCTCTTGCAACATAATTTCTTCTTCCTGTAGATAAGAGATATTCATATTATCCAACAGGTTCTGTATTTGGGTAATACTATAAAGGCGGTTCAATGATTTTGGTCCACCCGATCTGCGACCTAGTTGCTTTTCGGAATAACATTCCATAAAAAAGGTACCGCCATCTTTCAATGATTTTATCACCTTATCTATTACGGTTTCAAAAAGCTGTGAATCCAGTTGTACATAAATCAGGGCAGCAGCATTATAGGTTTCTTCAGGCAAAACGGCATTTTCGAGATTATCTACGATGTAATTGATTTCCACATTGTGATCAACGGCCAACCTGTTCGCTTTAACCTGGGCTTTTACACTGAAATCAACAGCAGTCACTTCCCATCCCCTTTTGGCAGCATAAACTGCATTTCTGCCTTCACCTTCTCCGGGCAGTATTAGTTTACCGGGACTAAGCCGATCTATCTGGCTTTTAAAAAACTTATTCGGTTTTATCCCATAACCATAATCATATAAAGAATAGCGTTGGTTCCAAAATTCCTGCATAGCTATTACCTCCTGTGTTAGTTATTAAGAATAAAATACATTTTTTTCCGTAAATCGGCTTGAAAACTGTTTTTAAAACACAAATTTTTGATTAAATAATTTTGATCCGGATGTCCTCAGGAAACAACTTCGAAAAAAAATGGATGGAGATGAAGAAAGCCGATAGCTCACCATAAATCATTAACCGAATTCGAAACTTTCTTTTGTATCGTTATGATATACACACCCATCAAATATTTTCAGTCAATCATTTCAAGAAAATCAGGATATTATGTATGGTCAAGTAAATCAATTCGGGGATAATTGAAAAAATTGAGCGAATCAACCGGCCTTTTATGCAATCATACAGCCTGGGATGTATGCTCGGGGAAGTACCTCTTTGAAAGGTTGCCGTCACTGAAACGACTGTTTGTTCCCGAACACGGGCTATTTGCAGAACTGCAAGATCAGGTACCTTTGACGGATACAGATGGATATCGTGATTTTGGCATCGAAGCAGAAGTTGTTTTGCTGTATGGCGGTGATGAAAAAAGCCTCAGGGTTGAATCCAGACATTTGGAGGACCTGGAATTATTGGTTATTGACATTCAGGATGTCGGATCACGATATTTTACCTATGCTGTTACCATGAGTTATATGCTGGAGGCAGTTCAAAAATTTGCTCCGGATCTGGAAGTTATGATTATTGATCGTGAAAACCCGGCCGGGATGCAGGTCGAGGGCAGTTTACTTTCGCGGGAATATGAGTCATTTGTAGGTAGAACAGGTTTGCCCCATCGGCACGGTTTGACCATAGCTGAACTGGCACTTTTTTTTCAGAAACAGATGGATGCGTCATTTTCACTTTCCATTTTACCTTTAAAAGGGAAAAAACTGCGTACGAAATTGCCGGAACAAGTGAGCATCCTCAATCAGAATAAAATAATGGAAATCAGCGACCATGAATTTTGGCTGATACCACCCTCTCCCAATATGCCGGGGCCTGTTACACCTATCATTTACAGCGGACAGTGTCTTCTTGAGGGTACCAATATCAGCGAAGGCAGGGGAACCACACGACCGTTCGAAATTTTTGGTGCGCCATGGCTTAAACCAGTGAAACTTGTTCGTGAAAATCAGGGATTTTCAGATTTCAAAGGTGCAAGATTACGCCCGCTGAGGTTTGTACCAACTTTTCACAAATGGGCCGGCCTTATTTGCGAAGGATTTCAGCTTCATCTTACCGGGCAACCCTATCATTCTCTGCTCCACACCCTGTTTATGATTCGAACCATTAAAGAACATTTTCCACAGTTCACATGGAGAGAAGGGCCTTATGAGAAGGGATCCGATAAAACAGCGATTGAGCTTCTTTGTGCCGATCCCGTTTTGCTAAAATACCTGGAGGGTAGCGGTGAGTTTAAAGATGTGAAGGATTATCTTAAAAATTGCGAAGAAAATTGGATCCTGAGTATGGGTTCATATAGCTTATATAATCGCGAACACTTCTCCATACTTTGATATGAAAGGATATGATGTAATAGCTTTATTAAAAATATTCAACAAACTACAATATTTCGCATGCTGAAAACCGCACAGCTATTCATAATTCTTCTGGTACTTGTCTCATGTGATAAAAGTGAACAGGTAACATATACACCTGTCAAAACAGAGATTATTGCGGAGAACGGCTCTTTTTTTATTTACCGGAACGGTAAACCGTATTTTATAAAAGGAGCCCGAACACTTGGCACAAGGTATATGGAACAGGTTGCCGATTATGGCGGCAATTCGGTTCGTGTGGGATATGGTGACGGGCTGCAGGAAGTGTTAGACCGTGCTTCTGAGCTGGGACTTACGGTACTGGCAGGGTTGCCGGTCGGGGCAGAGCGTGACGGGTTCGATTACAGCGATTCCACAATGGTGCAAAAACAGTTCAATCGGATCAGGGAAATCGTGGATAATTATAAAGATCATCCCGCTCTTCTGATGTGGGCAATCGGTAATGAACTGGATCACATTCCGGGTAACCTCCCCTATGATTTGAATATGTGGAATGCTGTAAATGATATTGCCGAAATGATAAAGAAGACCGATCCCAATCATCCGGTCATGACGGTTATCGGAACGGGAATGCCCGAAAAGCTTGCCGAGCTTATGATACGGGCTCCATCTATCGACCTGCTGGGAATCAACGCATATGCCGATCTGAATCAGGTTTCGGGGTGGCTGGATGAGTATGGCTGGAACAGGCCGTTTGCCGTAACAGAATGGGGTCCCTCAGGCCACTGGGAGGTGCCGCGAACAAACCTGGGTGTTGTGATTGAGGAGACAAGCACTGAGAAAGGGGCACTATATAAACAGAAATACAGAGAGATTATTGAAGCCGATTCCCGAAGTGTTGGATCCTATGCCTTTTTATGGGCCAGTAACAGAATGGAGCGTACACATACGTGGTACAATATGTTTCATGATGATGGGAGTGAAAAAGAAGCTGTTCATGTGATGAACTATCTTTGGAGCGGTGAATGGCCATCCAACAGAGCACCGAAGATTGAGAAACTCCTGATCAATGGCAGGCAGGCTATCGATAGTATCATCCTGGAACCAGGTGCTATTCATACTGCGGTCATTAAGGCTATGGATCCCGATGGAGATTCACTGCGTGTGGTGTGGGAATTACTGCCTGAACTTGGGGAGTTTGCAGCTTACGCAGGTCAGGGCGAAACGAAACCGGAACCTATTGAAGATTTTATGGAGTTTGTCGATGAAACCGGATGTGAACTTTTATTCAGCTTACCGGAAGAAGCCGGTAAAACATACAGGCTTTTTGTGTATGTTTATGATAATTACGGAAATGTTGGCATCGCAAATATACCCTTTTACGCGGGAATAGATTGAAGGGTTTTATGCCTTAAAAAGAGAAGAAAATGTTTAAGAGATTGATTAACGTTATGATTATTTGGATTCAAAAAAATTATGTCAATGGCTTCTTCAGATAAAGTTACAATAATCGGTGGTGGTATTGGGGGACTTGCCATGGCAAATGCCCTTCAGCATTTCGGGATACCTTTTGACCTCTACGAACAATCTCCGGAACTTTCAGAAGTTGGTGCGGGGATCGGTTTAACGGAAGCCACTATTCGTATTTTGGATAAGATGGATCTTGGAAATATGTTGTGGAGGCAGGGATCAAAAGTGAAAGAAGTGTATATGCCGGATAAAAACCTGAAAGTGAGAAGGCATATTACTGTGAATTCCGAAATGGTATGTATCCACAGGGCAAGGCTGATTGATATTTTGAAAAGCAGGCTTGCCAAAGAGGTGATACATCTGAATAAGAAAGCTATTTCGATAGAAACCGCGAAAAATGAAAATATAATTACATTTGAAGATGGCCAAAGTGTTGAATCAGCGTGCACTGTAGCGGCAGACGGTATTCACTCGGTTCTGCGCAGGCAGGTTTTCCCCGCTATAAAATTGCGTTACATCAATCAAACCATCTGGCGTGGAATATCCGAAGCACCCATGCCGCAAAATTTTGGCCAGTCCTATCTCGAAATCTGGGATGAAGACCTGCGTTTTCTGGTAATCCACATCAACGACAGTGAAATATTCTGGCTAGGGGTAAAATCTGAAAAACCCGGAGGAGAAGATAATCCTGAAACGATTCGTGAAGATTTGCTTAAACTATTCCAAAACTTTCATCCTGAACTTAAAGAACTGATTCGGACATCAAAAAATGTACTCCGAAATGATATGGCTGACCTTGGAACAGTTCCCAGAACCTGGTATAAAAACCGGCTGGTATTTCTGGGTGATTCTATCCATGCCACAACGCCAAATTTAGCACAGGGCGGCTGCCAGTCAATCGAAGATGCATGGTGCCTTGCCAAATGCCTGAAAAAATTTGGACCGGATTATTCAACCGCATACGAAACGTATCAGAGTCTCAGGGAAAAGAAAGTAATGAAAATTGTGAAAGACTCATGGAATTTTGGTAAAGCTGCCCACACGTCAAACCCGTTTTACCATTATGGATACAGGTTTCTACTGACAAAGGCACCAAAGTTTATTTTGCGAAAACAGGAAGCGTTCTTAAATGACTTGAGTTATCTGCGCGAAATTTAATTAATTTCGGATTTTTTTTAAAGATACTTTTCATGATGAACCGGGTTCAAAAAACTAACACGTGGTAGCGCTGAAGCATCCCTCTCATAAATCCATAATTTTTTGTATATATCAGGAATAGGGGGTTTTTCGAATGATCCAGAAAAAATCAGATTTTATTTTCAAGTATCCGCCTAACCTGCAGGAACTTGACCTTGCCACAATGGTGAGCATGTATCGCGACCGGGGTGAACCGCGCCGTGCTGCACCCGGTAAATACCTTGCCTGTGCAGTTAGCCACAAACTCCTTAAGCATGCCAAATGGTGGTTTGGAATTTATTACAGCCAATCAGCATGGGACAGCCTCCTTACAAAATCCTCAGAAGGCTATCCGCTGACTGAAGCGGAATTAAATCTGCTTGGCCTTATACTGGCATTGGAAGATGACCCGCCTCACCGTGAGTATGTTGAAAAAAACATCGGAGTACTTCCAAAACTGGCATACCTTATCGTGAATGACTTGCGCCAATTCGGGTTTATCCGCGAAGATGATCATGGTTTCCTTACCATTGCACAGCCTGGTGAACGGGCATTGCAAGGGATCTGCCGAAGAATATTCGGAAAGAGATTTATTCCTGAAATGCTTGAAGTATATCATCTTAATCCGGAGCTTTTCAAAAAACCTGATCAACATAGTGATCAAGCCTCACTATTTTAAACAATCAAACATCTTCTTCACTATAGAAATGATTGAAAGCCGTATATTTTTGATTCTTCATAAAACAGGCAGTATTTAATATTTTATTTATGGAATCATATCTGCAGGAAATCATCAGGCAGGCGCTTTTAGAAATCGGGGCTGAAGAAAATCAGATCCCTCCCATTAAAATTGAAAAACCGAGAGATCCTTCTCACGGTGATGCGGCTACCAATGTTGCCATGCTAATGGCAAAAACACTCAGAAACAATCCCCGTAACATTGCAGAACAGATTACTGCAAAAATCCGCTCTGATTCATCAAAGGTGAAAACAGCTGAAGTGGCAGGGCCGGGATTTATCAATTTCAGGTTTGCGGATGACTACCTGTACAGTGAACTTGCATCTATTCTGGAAAAAAATACTGAATATGGCAAATCAAGTGAAAATTCAGGATTGAAATGCCTTCTTGAATTTGTAAGCGCAAACCCCACCGGACCCCTTACTGTAGGCCACGGACGAAATGCCGTTTTGGGTGATACGGTAGCACGTCTGATGGAATGGACGGGCGCAGAGGTTGAGCGCGAATACTATTTCAATAACGCCGGCCGGCAAATGAGGATGCTGGGCCTCAGTGTTCAGGCGCGCTATCTTCAGGAACTTGAACTGGATGCAGGATTTCCTGAAGACGGTTACGAGGGCGCCTATATTAGTGACATCGCAAAGGAACTGGTGCATGAACACGGGGATTCACTGGCAAATGAGGCCGACGAAACGGTATTTAAAGAGAAAGCAGAGAAAGTAATCTTTGACGATATTCAGAATTCATTAAAGCGCATGAACATTGTAATGGATTCATTTTTCAATGAGCATACGCTTTATGAAGACGGTTCTATCCAAAAAGTGATTGATACTTTCAGGGGCAAAGGACTGGCTTATGACAAAGATGGTGCTGTCTGGTTCAAAACCACAGAATTCGGTAAAGATCAGGATACAGTTTTGGTAAAAAGCACAGGTGAGCCTACCTATCGTCTACCCGATATCGCTTATCATGCCAATAAGCTGGATCGCGGATATGATCTCTGCCTCGATATTTTCGGAGCTGACCATATCGACACTTATCCCGATGTAATAAACGGTATAGAGGTACTGGGCTATGATAAAAGTAAAGTGGAAGTGTTGGTATACCAGTTCGTTACCCTGATGAAGGATGGCAAGCCATTTAAAATGAGTACCAGAAAAGCCAATTTTGTCACACTCGACGAATTGATGGATGAAGTAGGAGAAGACGTTACACGCTTTTTCTTTCTGATGAGATCGCCTAACACCCATCTCGAGTTCGATGTGAACCAGGCCAAAGAAGCCGGTGAAAAAAATCCGGTATTTTATCTACAGTATGCTCATGCCCGGATACAGTCCATCCTTAGGAAAGTGACAGAACTGGAAGCGTTCGATGGCAGTGCTGATCTCTCTTTACTAAATCATGAATCGGAAATTTCACTCATCAAAAAGCTGATGAGTTTTCCCGATGCGATATCAGGTGCGGCATCCGTCAGGGAACCTCATCGCCTTATTACCTATCTGAATGAACTGGCCCAGGGTTTTACTTCTTTTTATCACGATTGCAGGATTATTGGAACGGAGAAAAACCTGATGCACGCACGAACAATGCTCGCAGAGGCCACGGCCCGCGTACTTGCCAACGGCCTGGGTATCCTGGGAATCAGCGCTCCGGACAAGATGTAAATAATCGTTCATTGGCATTAACGGTTTTTCCTGGTCACCACGATCTCAGGAACCGTTCGAACTGTGAAGCGTAATGGCCGCCAAAAAGGTTCACATGCACTAAGAGCGGATACATATTGAATACCGGAACCCTGTCACGGAACCCGGGCTCCAGCGGGGTAACCGATTCATACCCTCTGTAAAAATCCTCCGAAAATCCTCCGAACATTTTGGAAAAAGCCAGGTCAACTTCCGGATGGCCATAATATACTGCGGGATCAATCAGAACAGCGGTTCCGGCGGCATCAAACAGATAGTTTCCGCCCCAAAGGTCGCCATGAAGAAGTGAAGGTTTGCATGCAGGCATAAGATTTTCAAGTTCATTTGAAAGACGTTTCCAGCTTACATCCAGGTTTTTGGATAAACGGCCGGAATCAAATGCCATCCTGAGTTGGGGGGCAATTCTTTTTTCCCTGAAGAAATCTATCCAATCGCGATATTTTTCATTTTGCTGGGGCAGGCTTCCGATATAATTATCCGTATCAAAGCCAAAGTATTCTCCGCGGGTCTGATGGAGTTTTGCTAATTCGGCACCAAAAGTATATGAATTACCGCTTCTACCCTCTTCAATATACTCCATGAGTAAAAAGCCTGGTGTACCGGTAGCAGCATTTCCAACTGCAATTACATCCGGAATACGGAGAGAAGTTCCAGACGACTTGAGTGCATGCAGCCCGAGCGCTTCTTTCTCAAAAAAATCATGAGGGGCAGAAGGATTATATTTTAGGAAAAGCTGTCCCTTATTGGTTGATATCAGGTATGCATGATTGATACTTCCGCCAGAAACAGAACGGTGATTGTTAATCGTAATTCCATGCCGGTCAGATAATACATTAACTACATTTTCAGGTAAATACATCTTTAATAAGATCGTCAGGTAATTAAAAATTTTTATGCTGCGGTAACCTCAGAATAAAGTAAATCGCTGAGATAATCATAGTATGAAGCGATTGTTTTCAATTTTTTGTATTGTGAAGTATATGAATCGATTGATTCTGACGAGAAAACAAAAAAAACAGGAGCTGAGAATATGTGTCTTGCAATTCCCGGAAAAGTCATTTCTATTGCACCGGATTTTGATGAAGTCAATTATCCCGGTAAAGTATCATTCGGAGGAATTGTGCGCGAGGTAAATTTCTGTTTCCTGCCTGAAACCGACGTTGGAGACTATGTGCTTGTACATGTAGGAGTTGCACTCAGTAAGGTTGATGAAGAGGAGGCCTTACTTACCCTGAAATATCTTGACGAGATGGGAGAACTGGATGAAATAAAAACAGAGCCGGAAAGTCCGGGAGCCGGATATGAAATACCTTGATGAGTTCCGGGATTCTGTACTTGTTCATAAACTGCTGCGTAAAATACGGAGTACGGTAACTCAGCCCTGGCATATCATGGAGGTTTGCGGCGGACAAACTCACGGTTTGGTACGCCATGGAATTTTAGATATGCTGCCTGAACAAATCCGGATGATTCACGGTCCGGGATGTCCCGTCTGTGTTACACCGGTTGCCCTGATCGATAAGGCGATTGATCTGAGTATGAGAAATAATGTGATCCTGTGTTCTTACGGAGATATGCTTCGGGTTCCGGGAAGCTCAATCAGCCTGCAACAGGCCAGAGCCAGAGGCGGAGATATTCGGATTCTTTATACACCGCTCGAAGCGGTTACCATCGCAAGGAATAATCCATCGAAAGAAGTTGTTTTTTTTGCGGTAGGCTTTGAAACAACCGCCCCTGCAAATGCACTTTCCGTTTTACAGGCACATAAGGCCGGTCTAAGAAATTATTCAGTATTAAGTGCACATGTGCTGGTGCCGCCGGCAATTGAAGCCATCATGAGTGATCCTGGTACGATAGTAAACGGATTTCTGGCGGCAGGGCATGTTTGCACGGTAATGGGGTTGAGTGAATACGAACCCCTTGTTGAACAGTGGAAAGTACCCATTGTGGTAACAGGGTTTGAACCTGTTGACTTGCTGGAAGGTATCTGGATGGTTGTTTCACAACTTGAAAATGGGGAGTATCGTCTCGAAAATCAATACCGGCGGGTTGTAAGTAAAAATGGCAACCGGGTAGCAATCGAGTGGATTCGACAGGTGTTTGAACACCGTACGAGAGAGTGGCGGGGCATTGGTGAAATACCGCTGAGCGGATTATTTTTACGGGAAAAGTTTAAACATTATGATGCCCTGCAAAAATTCGGTGAGCCCGAAATTCAGGCCGGAAAGCAGGAAGATTGCCGTTCCGGTGATATTATGAAAGGGAAAATCAAGCCGCCTGATTGTCCGCATTTTGGGAATAAATGTACCCCCGTGTTTCCTTTGGGGGCTCCGATGGTTAGCAGTGAGGGGGCCTGCGCGGCTTATTATCAGTACAGGCAAAAATAATTGCAGATCAAATTATATGAATCAAAAACCTGCTGTAACACTAAATTGCCCGATGCCCTTCCGTGATTTCGATTCGATCACACTTGGACATGGCGGCGGAGGTAAATTAACCCAAACATTACTGGAGAATGGTGTCTTTTCACTCCTGAACAATGACTGGCTGACGGGGCAGGATGATGCTGCAAATCTGGTTCTTGATGGTAAATACGCTTTTAGTACCGATACATTTGTGGTATCACCGGTCATATTTCCGGGAGGAACAATTGGTGATCTGGCCGTTAACGGTACGGTAAATGATCTGGCAGTGAGTGGCGCCAAGCCTGAATACCTTTCGCTTTCATTTATTCTTGAGGAGGGACTGCAGGGCGCTGAATTTTGGGAAATCCTGCTATCCATACGGAATGCCTGTTCCGAAACCGGAGTGAAAGTGGTTACCGGAGATACAAAAGTGGTGGAAAAAGGAAAAGGAGATAAAATTTTCATAAATACAACCGGTATTGGGAAAATTCATTCATCAGCAAAATTGGGAATGAAAAATATTCGCCCTGGTGATAAAATTCTGCTTAGCGGGCCACCAGCCCGGCACGGAATTGCCATTATGAGCAAACGACAGGGACTGGAATTTGAGACAACGTTAACCAGCGATACACGTCCGCTTCACCTCATTTGTATGCAGCTAATTGAACAATTTGAAAGCGGCATACGCTTTATGCGCGATCCTACCCGGGGCGGAGTGGCTACGGTTCTTCACGATATCGTGCGTCATACAAATCTGGGAATTGAGATCCGGGAAAATAGCCTGCCTCTTGAAAATGAAGTAGCGGGAGCATGTGAAATGCTCGGGTTTGATCCTCTCTTTGTTGCAAATGAAGGATTATTTGTGTGCGTTGTTAGCCCCGAGATATCCGATGCATGTTTGCATACACTTCAGACATGGAAACACGGTGCCCAGGCTGCGGTTATCGGCAACGTTGTGAATGAACATCCCGGAGGTGTGCTGATGCACAGCAAAATTGGAGGAAAAAGAATGCTGCCTCAGGCAAGCGGAGAACTGTTGCCAAGAATATGCTGATCAACCGGGTGTTTTTTGCACCTTCGGTTTATAAAAAACAGCATCTATTTAGATTTTTATATCTAAATAGATAAAATATGGGCTCACCATTTGAATAATTCAATAATTCCTCATAATGTACAACTATACCTACATGCGACTCTTCATTTATTATTAAATTTGCGATGGTCATCAGGTTAGTTCATCATTGATCTGATGCTGTCCGGACAAAGATGGGTTCGTGTAAATTTTCCAACCTAAAGAAAAAAGGATGTTGGATATGGATGCACAACTTACAGGTACTTACCTAAACGAACCTCCCCGCACACAAATGCTGAATCGGCTTTGGGAATTTCAGCGTGCAAAGCAATATATTTCTGACGCTGATATTATTACTCTTGCCAGAGATTATCAGATATCTGAAATAGAGATCGAGGGGATTGTTTCATTTTATCACTTTTTTCACCGAAAGCCTGCCGGAAAATATACCATCTACCTGAATAACAGCATGACGTCACATCTAAAGGGATTCAACAGGATTCTTGAAGCTTTTGAACGTGAAACTGCTGCCAAAGCGGGATCAACAGATCCTACCGGAACTTTTGGGTTGTTTCTTACACCCTGTATCGGATTAAGTGACCAGGAGCCAGCGGCCCTGATTAACTTTTACCCATTCACAAACCTGAATACCCTTAAAATACGGGACATTATCACACAACTAAGGAAAGGTGTGCCGGTTGAGGAGTTGTATGATATGCCGAAGGAAAACATACATTACACAACCGAAGATAAACCCGGCATATTCTTTTCGGATTTTAAATCCGGTTCAGCGATTTCTAAACTGGTTGCCCTCCAGCAGAATGGTGTTATTAATTTATTAAAAGAAACCAAGTTATCGGGAAGAGGTGGAGCTTTTTATCCGACTTGGATGAAATGGCAGGCTGCTGCGGATGAAAATTCAACCCAAAAAGTAGTGGTTTGTAATGCAGATGAAGGTGAACCGGGCACATTTAAAGATCGTGCATTATTACATAAAGTACCCGAGACTGTGATCGAGGGAATGATCGTTTGTGCCTATGCCGTGGGTGCAGGTTTTGGGCTGATATACCTGAGGGCTGAATATACCTGGCTGTTAAACAGGATTGAAAAGGCCTTGCAGCGATATCGTGATAAAGGGTTGCTTGGAAAGAGCTGTGGGGGTATTACGAATTTCAATTTTGATATCCGGGTTCAGCTCGGGGCGGGTTCCTACGTTTGCGGAGAGGAAACGGCACTGCTCGAATCGGCAGAAGGTAAGCGTGGAGAACCACGTACCAGATGGTTTTACCCGGTACAAAAAGGATATCTGAATTTACCAACCGTGGTAAATAATGTGGAGACGTTCTCTGCTGTTTCAAGAATCATCGAATTTGGTACAGATCATTTTCGAAGCTATGGTATTGAAAAATCACCCGGCACAAAAATTATCAGTGTCTCCGGTGATTGTAAATATCCGGGAATTTACGAGATAGAATGGGGTATGACACTTGGTGAACTGCTCGATAAATGCGGTGCCGAAGACCCCTATTATATTCAGGAAAGCGGGCCATCAGGTACTGTACTTACGGTAGATGAACTGGATGTCCCGTTCGCCATGTTTGCTGAATTTTTCAGCCAGCACATCAGGTGTGGCGGTGCACTGACCATATTTAATAAAAACCGGGATATCCTTGAAATACTGTTGAATTATGCCGATTTCTACAAGAAAGAGTCTTGTGGAATCTGCACCCCATGCAGGGCCGGTAATTACTTCATTGAGCGTAAACTGGGACGGTTAAAAAACAGACTTGCCAATAAGGATGATATAGAAGAATTGAAGCAATGGAGTATTATCATGCGTCACACGAGCCGCTGTGGGTTGGGTAAAACAGCAACAAACAGCCTCATTAATACCCTCGATAAGTTTGGTGATTATTTTGATGGCATTATCGAGCAGGATAAATCTGCATTAAATGTAGGTTTTGATATGGAAGCAGCGATCCGCGATTACGAGGAATTTAAAAATTAACACAGTTTCGGAGATGGATTATGGCCAAACGCGTAAATATTACCATTGACGGCAGAAACATATTAGCTGAAGAAGGGAGAAATCTTGTAGAAGTAGCATCAGAAAACGGGTTCTTTATTCCCTCTCTCTGTTATTTTGAAACCATTGATCCTCCGCTTGGAACATGTCGTACATGCACATGCAGAATCAACGGCAAGTTTGGCCCGGCCTGTACGGAGAAAGTAACTGAAGGCCTTACTCTTGAAGTAAATGCACCCGACCTGAAAGACATGAGAAAAGCTTTGGTGGAAATGATGTTTGCCGAGGGTAATCATATCTGCCCATCCTGCGAAAAAAGCGGTAATTGCGACCTTCAGCACATGGGCTATGAACTTGGTATAGCGATCAGCCGTTTCCCGCATCTGTTCAAAGACAGGCTGATTGATTATGATGCCAAACGGATGATTATGGAGCATAACCGGTGTATTAAATGCATGCGGTGCGTTGTGGAAATTAAGAATGATGACGGTAATCAGATATTCAGTTATCAGAATCGCGGCAATGAAACGTATGTAGGGATTGATTATAAAGAAGAAAAGAAACTCTCGAGGGAGCAGGCCATTCATGCCATGAACATTTGTCCCACCGGAGCCATTATCGTTCGGGGAGAAAGTTATGGGTTGCCGTTTGGATTCAGAAAATTTGATAAAAAATCTACACGGCCGGATTATGGCAAGCCTATTCATAATAATAACAAACGAAAAGGGAAACCTGCCAAAAAGACCATCGCAACCGTATCCCTCGCCGGCTGTTTTGGCTGCCATATGTCGCTCCTCGATATAGATACCGAACTACTCGACATGGTTGAATTGATTTCATTCCACAAATCGCCGATCACGGATATTAAGGAATTTTCACAGCGCTGTGATGTGGGTATCGTGGAAGGTTCCGTTTGTAACGATGAAAATGTGGAAACGCTCAGGGCATTCAGAAAAAATTGCGACTTGCTTGTAGCTGTAGGTGAATGTGCCATTTGGGGTGGATTGCCATCCATGCGAAACAGCATTCCGCTTGGGGAGTGTATGGAAGAGGCATACCTGAACTGTGTAACGAGTGAGGAGGGAAATACCATCATCCCTTATCATAAAGACCTTCCAAAAATGCTTGACAGGGTTTATGAAAGCCGTGAAATAGTGAAGATCGATTATTTCATTCCGGGGTGTCCGCCCGATGCACAGCACATCTGGAAAGCAGTAAAGAATCTGTTGTGGGATGAAAATTATTCCATCCTATATTCTGAATTTAAGTACGATTAAATCAAAGGTGTAATCATGAGCAGAACCATAACTATTGATCCTGTAACAAGGGTGGAGGGGCATGGAAGGGTAACCATCCACCTTGACGATCAGGGAAAAGTAGATGAGTCTTTTTTCCATATTGTGGAATTCCGTGGATTTGAACGTTTTATCCAGGGACATCCCTACTGGCAGGCTCCCAATCTTGTACAGCGTCTGTGTGGTATATGTCCTGTAAGCCATCATCTTGCGGCGGCAAAAGCGATAGACCAGATCGTTGGAATTGACCCCGAAAATCTTTCTCCGCTGGCAACCAAACTGAGAAAATTGCTGCATTATGCCCAGATCTTTCAGTCTCATGCCCTTCACTTCTTCTATCTGGCTTCCCCTGACCTTCTTTTCGGGATGGACGCCCCGCCGGAGAAGCGTAACGTTGTGGCAGTTGCAGCAGAAAACAGGGACCTTGCCGTAAAAGGTATCACAATGAGAAAATTCGGGCAGGAGCTGATTAAAGCACTTGCCGGGAAAAAAATCCATGGTACACTAGCCGTACCGGGCGGTGTCTATAAAACCTTCAAGAAAAAGGATCGTGACTATTTCCTGAACGGTAATGAGATTCCGAATATTGAGACCATGATCGAATGGTCGCAGGCAATGGTGGAATTCATGAAAAATTACCATGCCGGAAATCGTGAATTTCTGGATGAATTTGCAGCCTTCCCATCCGGCCATCTGGGAACCGTAAAACCTGATGGTGCACTCGAACTTTATGACGGACGCCTTCGCGCAATTGATTCCGAAGGGAAAATTACTCTGGCCGATGTACATTCAGATGATTACGCAGAGTATTTTTTAGAAGCGGTGGCAAGATGGTCGTACATGAAGTTTCCTTACCTGAAAAATATGGGACGCAAGAAAGGATGGAATCGTGTAGGGCCAATGGCAAGGTTAAATATTTGCGACTATATTCCAACCCCGCTTGCCGAAAAAGCAAGACTCGAGTACTTTGCCTTTGCAGGAAAAACGGTTGTCAACAGTACCATGTATTCTCACTGGGCCCGCCTTATTGAAACACTTCATTGTGCCGAAGTTATCAATGTATTGTTGCATGATCCAGATATTCTCGGCGAGGATGATTTGGTGCGCGAAGGCCGCTACCGGCAAAAAGGGATCGGAATAATCGAAGCCCCAAGGGGTACACTTACACACCACTACGAAGTGGATGATAAAGGCATGATAACACGGTGTAACCTTATCGTATCAACCACACACAATAACGATGCCATGAACGAAGCTGTGAAGTGGGTGGCGAACAAGGTAATCAGTAAAAAGGATACTATAACGGAAGGGATGCTGAACCAGGTTGAGGTTGCAATTCGTGCCTACGATCCATGCCTCAGCTGCGCAACTCAGGCCTTGGGGAAAATGCCGCTGAAAGCTGAACTCTATGATCATGAAGGAAATCTGATCCGTGAAATCATAAAAAATTAATATGAAAAAAATTCTTTTGTTAGGTATAGGCAACTCCGGAAGGGCTGATGACGGCCTCGGGTGGCTTTTTCTTGATGAAATTGAGAAAAGATATCCCGGAATATTTGCAATAGAGTATCGCTATCAGCTTCAGGTTGAAGATGCCGAACTGATACGCCATTACGATTCTGTATTATTTATTGATGCCACCCAGGAAAAAATCCCGGAAGGCTGTGCAATAAGGCCATGTGAATCATCAGGAAGTTTTTACTACTCGTCTCACTTGCAAAGCCCAGAAGCCATTGTTTATCTTGCCGAAGAGCTCTATGGCCGGGTCCCGGACGCCAATACGCTTCACATATGCGGATATGATTGGGAATTGGGAAACCGGCCGTTACAAGCGGCACTTGAAAACCTCAACCGGGCACTGAAATTATTTCATGATACATTTTTTGAAATTGCAGTCCCGGCCTCTCAGGAACATAAATCTGAACCTGTAACCTTATGAACGATATGAAAATCATGAAATCTTTATGGATCGCACTGGTATCGTCACTAACTGCCGGCAGTATGTTGCTCTATGCTCATCCGGGACATGGTGACACTCACGGCCACTCACTTCTTCATTATCTTATGGAACCCATGCATGCGATGGTTCTTGCAGCTGTAGTACTGATGATAGCCGGTTCATGTACCTGGTACCTGATCCGTAAAAAGAATAAAGCGGCCGAACGTGCATGAAATTACCGTTGTAGCTAACATTATTGATATCGCTGAGCAGGAAGCCCGAAAAGCCGGAGCATATTCTGTGATTGCAATAGACATTGAAATCGGTAAACTGAGCTGCATCGAAAAAGCAGCATTTGATTTTGCATGGAAGCACGGGGTGCGAAATACCATGCTCGAAAAAGCAGAGAGAACAACACACTATATTCCCGGCAAAGCAACTTGTAAAACATGCGGAGAGGTTTTTGAACTATCCGAACTGTTTGAACCATGCCCCCATTGCGGGGGGTATCTGTCCGAAGTACTGGAGGGAAATGAATTGAAAGTACGATCACTGAGAATAGAAGAAACAAACAACATCTAAAGGATTGAGTTATGTGTATTACTTGCGGCTGCGGCACAGATAGCGCCCATATTGTAACGGAAGGCCACGATCACGATCACCATCATCCTCATGATCATGATCACCAACATCACCATCATTCGCAAGGCCATGAACACAGCCATCAGGATGTGAATGGAAGGCTGATTACCCTCGAAAAAGATATTTTACACGAAAATGACCTTCTCGCAGCAAGAAACAGGGGCTATCTTGATGCAAAAAAAATATTCGCGATCAATATGGTAAGCTCTCCGGGAAGTGGCAAAACCATGCTTTTGGAACGAACTCTCACAGACCTGAAGAATGAAATCTCTTTCAGCGTTATCGAAGGAGACCAAAACACAAGCCTGGATGCTGACCGTATCAGGCAAACAGGAACAAAAGCCGTGCAAATCAACACGGGAAAAGGATGCCACCTCGATGCACACATGGTGCTGCATGCCATCCGGGACCTGGAGCCACCGGATAATAGTATTCTGTTTATCGAAAATGTAGGGAATCTTGTATGCCCGTCCATGTTCGACCTTGGAGAAAATGAACGCGCAGTGATCTTCAGTGTTACCGAAGGCGATGACAAACCCATCAAATATCCTGACATGTTCCATACATCCGGAGTATGCGTCATCAACAAATCAGACCTTCTGCCTTACGTCTCTTTCAATGTGGAAAGAGCCATTGAAAATGCCAAAAAAATCAATCCTGAATTAACTTTTTTTACCACAAGCTGTACAACGGGAGAGGGCCTGGATGAATGGTACGACTGGCTGAGGAGTAACGTGCATAAACCCGTTACCGGCTAAGATAAATCCACTATGCCAACCTATCATATGCGTTTTCGGGGCATCGTACAGGGCGTGGGGTTCCGTCCGTTTGTGTATGAAAAAGCGCATGAAAACGGATTAAAAGGATGGGTGAAAAACAGCGGTAACGGGCTTGAAATCCGCATTTCAGCCACAGAGGAAAAAGCACGGTCATTTTACAGGTATGTAAAGAAAAATGCTCCGCCGCACTCACTCATCACAAAGCAGAGTTTTCGCAAAATTAAAGACGTGTCGTTTGATGATTTTACGATCGTTAAAAGTACCAAAGATAAACAGGCCGGAACACTGCTTGCCCCGGATATTGCTCTCTGCGATTCGTGCCGAAAAGAATTGAACAACCCGGCTGACCGGCGCCACCGGTATGCATTTACCACCTGCCTGCATTGCGGCCCCCGGTATTCCATCATAACCGGATTGCCATACGACCGCCCCAATACAACCATGGCCAACCTTCACATGTGCCGGGATTGTATGGCTGAGTATGAAAAACCGGGTGGTTACCGTCAGCACAGCCAGACCAATTCCTGCCCGGATTGTCCCATCCCGATGCATCTTTATTCCGGGGATGGGGATGAGTTAAGCCGGGATGCGGATGATATACCTGAGATGTGTGTGAATGCCCTCAAATCGGGAAAGATTCTTGCTGTAAAGGGGATCGGTGGATACCTGCTGCTCACCGATGCAACAAACCGAAACAGCATTGAAACGTTGCGTATCCGGAAGCAGCGTCAGGCAAAGCCGTTTGCTGTAATGTATCCCGATTTGGCGACAGCCAAAGGCGATGCTATCCTTTTTCCATACCATGAAGAAGCACTCAAAGCTGCGGATGCTCCGGTTGTGCTCTGTGAGCGTAAAAAAGAACCTGCAAGCGGCCTTTGCAGCGAACAGATTGCACCGGGGCTTGGAACCGTTGGCATCCTGCTGCCATACAGCCCTCTCTATGAGTTGTTGATGCAGCAAATTAATCGTCCGCTCATAGCGACAAGTGCGAATCTGAGTGGCGCTCCCATTATTTATGGAGACAAACAGGCTCTGGAACATCTGGGTACTTTTGCTGATTACATACTTGCTTTCAGCCGCGATATCGTAGCACCGCAGGATGACAGCGTGGTTCATTACACTTCAA